>CAZJAK010000009.1:0-51379 GCA_964543935.1 uncultured Spirochaetaceae bacterium | reverse complement strand
AAGGAATCGCCACCAAGACCGCCAATTCGGTGCTCATCAAGGTCAACCAGATCGGTACTCTGACCGAGACCTATGAAGCGATCGACATGGCCCACCGGGCCGGTTATACCGCTGTCGTGTCGCACCGTTCCGGCGAGACCGAGGACAATTTCATCGCCGACTTGGTGGTGGCCCTGGAGACCGGGCAGATCAAGACCGGCTCGATGAGCCGCTCCGACCGATTGGCCAAATACAACCAGTTGATGCGCATCGAGGACTACTTGGGCGACAGCGCCCGCTATGCAGGAAGGGATGCCTTCAAGCTATTGAAGAAGTAACCACCGTATATACAGTGTGCATGCAGCCGCCTTCTTCAGAGGGCGGCTGTTTCATTCTTGGGAATCTTCTTCAGCAAGAACCGAGCGGACAGCTTGGAGTGAAAAACCCTTCATCCTCAACTTGCGCTCGATATCGACATCATGCTTTGCAGTCCGCTCGAGTTTACGTAGTGCCGCACGGAGGGCCTCTTCCTCGTTGCCCTCTTGCGAAAACCACTGGTCCAAGGCCGCTTGGGCCACGCTGCGGTCGATTCCGTGCTCCCTCAGGCGCGCTTCCAACACAGAGCGGCCTTCGGGAGACTTGCGCTGACGCGAGGCAATGAAAGACTCTGCGAAACGCCGGTCACTGACAAAGCCACCGTCGGCAAGCTCATCGAGGGCTTGCCTGACGATGGCCACGTCAAATTCCCGCTGGATGAGCTTGACCTGCAATTCGAGCCGGCTGTGTTCCCGCATGGCCAACAAGCGCAAAGCCTTCTCTTTGGCAGCTTGCAACTTGACAGCCCGTTCCACAGCCTCCACCTGCACTTCATCCAATTCTTGATCTTCGCGGAATCCCAATGCCAAAGCCAATCGAATGGGGACAAAAAAAGAGGAGCCATCCTCGGAGTCCACAGACCAGACTCCTTCCGATGCTCCCCTTCGTATGGTGGCGCGAGCCATCCAAGACACCTTAGCGCTTGGAGAACTGGAACTTGCGCCGAGCTCCTCTTTGACCGTACTTCTTGCGTTCGACCATGCGGGAGTCGCGGGTAAGGAATCCGCTGGCCCGCAAAGCCGGGAGGTTATTCTCGTCGTGCTCGACCAGGGCACGGGCGATGCCATGGCGGCATGCGCCGGCTTGGCCATTGGGACCGCCGCCGTGCACGTTGATCACCAAATCGAACTTGGTGGCCGTATCGGTCACGTTAAGCGGTTGCTTGACCATGAACAGGCACAACGGATTGGTAAAGTATTCATCGACCTTGCGGCCATTGATGGTGATGTTGCCCTCGCCCTCGCGCAGATAGACACGGGCCACGGCAGTCTTGCGGCGGCCGGTACCCAATCCGAGGTTGACGTTTTGTTTTTCGATTTCTTTCTTGGTAGCCACTTTCTTGCTCCTGCCTTAGATTTCAACCTTGATGGGCTGCTGGGCGGCATGGGGATGCGTCTCCCCGGCATACACCTTCATGTTGGTGAACAGCTTGTTGCCGAGCCGGCCTTTGGGAAGCATGCCCTTCACAGCGTGCTCCATCGGGAACGTCGGCTTGCGCACGATCATCTCGGCATAGGACTCCACGGTGAGACCGCCAGGATAATTCGAGTGGCGGTAATACTTCTTGTCCTCGTACTTGTTGCCGGTGAGGGCGGCCTTGGCGGCATTGACGATGATCACATAGTCGCCGAGGTCCTGGTGAGGAACAAATTCGGGCTTGTTCTTGCCCCGCAGGATCCGTGCGGCTGCAACAGCCACCCGACCCAGTTCCTTTCCTTCCGCATCAATGAGATACCATTTCTTCTCAACTGTCAGCGGTTTCACAAAAATAGTCTTCATGTACACACCCTATCAGACGTGGGAAAACGCCCCACCTTGGTAATTCTTGCAATCAGCGGTGTATCGTTACACGTTTTCACAACTCTTGTCAAGACGCCCATATGCGCCCGAATCGGAGAACGGAAACGGCCACTGAAAGCAACCGATAACGTCACGGCAACCGCTCAATCCAAGACCCCGCTCGAGACGAACACCATCACTGGGAGCCATGTTCCGGGGAAAGGAGGGACCGGAACAATGACACGGGATGGACGCCACAACACGGTAGATGACTACGGTCACAGTTTGTTCTGCGATGGCGAGTGGAGCGCCATCAGAGTCAAACATGCAACCGAACACCGCTTGGACATACCGTCGGTCACGATACCATCGGACCGCCCGGGCTTTACCATGTTTTTTTAAAAGATCAATGTAACGGTGCCCGTCCTTGGTTTACACCGGGTACGGGCGACAGCGGGCATGGTATATCCTCGGGCACTGTTTTGTCTACCCATGCCGGCTGTTCTACCAAGCGGATCCCAACTTCTCGAGCACGGGGGCGTTGGAGAAAAACGAAGCCCGCTTGCCTGAAGTGAAGACAACATCGACAATCTGCCGCTCGCGCAAGGTGCGCACCGCCTGGACCTGCCCTTCGCCATAATCCTCATGGAACACCCGCTCCCCTAATGAAAACGATCGTTTTGAATCGGAAGAGCCCACCACAACCGCCTCGGAGCTGGCCGGATGACTGGGAGTACCGATGATATTGGAATTGCGCCGGCCGCCACTGCTACCGAAGGAGCTTCGCCCCGCCATCTGATTGTTCTGGGATTTCCAACGCTTCTCTTCCAACGAACCGAAGCCATGATAGGAATCATCGTCGAAATTGCCCCGTGGCATGGGCTGCGCGCCTTCGACGACCACCAAGTCTTGGGGGACCTCGGCGATGAACCGGGACGGCATCTGCCAATTCGTCTTGCCCCACAGCATGCGCTGCCGGCATGTGAAGACATACAGCTCACGTCTGGCCCGGGTGATGGCCACATAGAAGATCCGCCGCTCCTCCTCGAGGTCATCGTCCGATTCGCATGAACGGCCGGGGAACAGCCCCTCTTCCATTCCTGTGATAAAGACCCGGTCGAATTCAAGCCCCTTGGTATTGTGCATGGTGATCAGGGTCACCCCCGGCTTGTCGGATGGATCCTCATGGCCGATCTTGGTCGGATCGAGCATCAACGACTCGAGGAACTCCAGCAAGCCATCACGCCCGTCGGGGTAATCGCTGACAGCCGAGACCACCGCGCCAAGGTTGTCGACCTTACCGGTCTTGTTCTGCTCGTCATGCTTGCGGTAATGATCCTGAATGCCGGAGGCTTCCAGCAAGTACCCGATGCAAGCAGCATTGCCCTCATGCTCCAAACGCCTTCTCGCCTCATCGAACAATGCGGCGAACTGCTTGGCTCCCGCGGCGGCTTTCCCTGTGACGATGTCCTGTTCAGCTGCTGTGCGGCACCCTTCGAGGACCGGAACGCCCGCATAGGCCGCTGCATCGATAATCTTTTGCATCGATGTATCGCCGATACCGCGGGCGGGCTTGTTGACCATCCGCCTGAAGTTTACTGCATCGTTGGGATTGAGCAACAGGAACAACAACGCCAAAGCATCCTTGACCTCCTCACGGTCGTAGAACCGCAAGGCACCCACTACCTTGTAGGGGATCTCCAAGCGCGAGAACAGCGTCTCAAACGCCACCGACTGGGCATTGGTACGGTACAGGATGGCGCAACGGTCGTAATCGCCCGACTCCCTGATGAGCCGGGCGCACCGTTGGGCCTCTTCCTTCTCATCGAGTGCATGGACCAAGCGGCTTTTCGCCCCTTGTGGATTGCTCGTCCACAAGGTCTTGGGATGTCGCCCGACGTTGTTGGCGATCACCGCTTGGGCAATGGCCAAGATGTTGGCGGTGGACCGGTAATTCTGCTCCAACTTGATGATCCTGGTGCCGGGATAGACATCGGGAAACGAGAGGATGTTGCGCACCTCGGCCCCTCGGAAGCGATAGATGCTCTGATCGTCGTCGCCGACGACACAGATGAAATTGCGTTCGCCGACCAAGAGCTTGAGCAACTTGAATTGGGCAATGTTCGAATCTTGGTACTCATCGACCAACACCATCTTGAAACGGCCATGGATCTGCCGGCGGACTTCAGCGGAACTTTGCAACAAATCGATCGAAAGCGAGATCAGGTCGGCGAAGTCGACGTTGCCCACCGAACGCAACTTGCGCTGGTAGGCTTCGAACATGCGCGGGAAATCCTTGTTTCTGTTCAACTCGGCTGTCTGGGCATCGAAGGGACTCAACCCCATGTCTTTGGCCAAAGCGATGGATTTGGCGAACGGGGCTAGCTCGACCTTCTTGTACTCTGGGAAACATGACGCCAATAAAGACAGCGAATCATCATCGTCATAGATGGTGAAGTTGTCGCCAAGGCCGATGGCAGCACCATAACGCCTGAGCAACCAAGCTCCGAACGAGTGGAACGTACGGATCTGCATTTCGGAGACATCGGTCCCATCAAGCATGGCACTCACGCGATTGCGCATCTCGGTTGCGGCCTTGTTGGTGAAAGTCACTGCCAGAATTTTCCAGGGCGGCAACCCAAGCACATCCACGGCATAAGCGATCTTCGTGGTGATGACCCGGGTTTTGCCCGAACCCGCCCCGGCCAACACCAGCAACGGCCGTTCGTTCTCAAGCACGGCCTCGCGTTGCGGTTCGTTCAATTGGGACAGGTAGGTCTCGATCCGGCTCATCGCGTTGCTCCCCCGACCACCACCGCCTCTAGGTCGAAGCCGTTCACCTTGGTGATTGTGCAGCGCACCAACGCACCCGGTTTGAGGGAACGTCCCATGACCACCGTCGAACCATCTACTTCCGGAGCCTGATGCAGAGTCCGTCCGATCGCCAAATCCTCTTGGTCGACCGGTTCCTCGATCAATACCTCCATCGTTCGGCCGACGAAACGGCTCAACCGCTCGCAAGTGATTGCTTCCTGCAACACCAACAACTCTTTCTGGTCGGCTTTGGCTTGGCGCACCATCGCTTTATACTCCTTGACCGTGGCGTCCTTGAATGCGGCGGTGCCCTCTTCACGCGAATACACGAACGTACCGACCCAATCCAAGCGCGCCTGCAGGACAAACCGCTTCAGTTGTTCGAATGCAGCGGGACTGTCCCCGCTGAATCCGAGCATGAAAGTTGAGCGGAAGGTAGCGTCGGGCACTGTCGAACGGATCGATTCGAGCAAAGCGAGGTAGGTGTCGGCATCCCCACTACGGCCCATCGGTCTGAGGACCTCCACCGCGGCATGTTGGAACGGGATATCGAAATAGGGGATGATCTTGGGATTTGAAGCCACCAAAGCAGGCAGGTCGGCCGGGAACGAATCGGGATGGATGTAGAGCATGCGCAAGCGGAAATCACCTTCGATGGCTGCCAGATCGGCCAACAAAGGGGTGAAATGACCAGAGTGGCCGTCCCAATCCTTGCCGTACGAGGCCAAGTCTTGGGCGATGAGGTTGATCTCCTTGACTCCCGAGGCGACCAAGCGCTGTGCTTCGGCCACTACCGCTTCACGCGGGCGGCTGCGCAATGAACCTCGAATAAGCGGGATGGCGCAATAGCGGCAACGATGGTCGCACCCCTCAGAAATCTTCAGGTAGGCCGAACCGGGGAATCCCAACAGTGTCGAGCGGGTGTCGTTCTCCCGCTCGATGGCCGGATACGGAGGAACGTCGACCGGACGATTTTTGCGGTCGAGTTTTTGCAAGAACGAAGCAATGGAACGCAGGTCGCGGTTGCCGAAAATCCCGTCAGCCTCGACCAAGTCGGAACCCAATTCCTCGGCATAGCGTTGGGATAGGCATCCGGTCACCACGATTTTTGCTTCGGGGTGGTTGGTGCGCAAAGCGAAGAAGGTGTCGATCGACTCCTTGCGGGCGCTTTCGATGAAGCCGCACGTATTGACCAAAACAATGTCCGCATCTTCGGCAGTGTCGGTCACCGAACACCCGGCTGCCGCCAGCTCATGCAGCATCACCTCGGCATCGACCTGGTTTTTCGCACAGCCCAGGTTCTCAACATATACCCGTTTTCCTATCAGATCCATCGATCCTCCCCCAGTGCCGACAAGCCATCGGAAAAACAAGTCTTGCCCAACTCCAGCCATGGTGTCAAGGGGAACGGGACAAGCGGGAGCCAGCTTGTATTATAAAGGATTCCAAATAAGGAACTTATCACTACAAAGAGGATTGCTTCAATTTACGTTGTATGCGGGAACTTGCATAAATATGCCTGTTGATATACTATCGAACAGAATGCGCTCTCGAGTGCAATCCTATATTCCACGAGGTGGTCAATGACCAAATACATCATAAAGAGGCTGCTGGGCATCATCCCCACACTGCTGGTGATCATCACGCTCAGCTTCTTCATCGTCCGCATCGCCCCGGGCGGCCCGTTCGACACGGAGAAGGCCCTTCCCGAGGTGGTCAAGCGCAACATCGAGGCAAAATACCACTTGGACGAACCGTTGGTGGTGCAGTATGGCCGGTACCTGTTCGACGTGCTGCGGGGTGATTTGGGCCCGTCGTTCCGTTACAAGGACCACGACGTCAATTTCTATATTTTCGAAAGCTTGCCCAACTCGATCATCCTCGGGATCATCGCGATCTCGTTGGCGGTCGTGTTCGGCATATCCAGCGGCATGCTGGCCTCGGTCAAGCAAAACACCTGGATCGATTACTTGAGCATGGCGCTGGCCGTGGTCGGCATATCCGTACCCCTGTTTGTCATAGCGCCCGTGCTCCAATACGTCTTCGCGATGCAGCTCGGCTGGTTGCCGACTTCGGGCTGGTTCACGTCGGGAGACAGCTGGAAAACCATTATTTTACCCGCTATCACCCTCTCGTTCGCCGATTTCGCGACCATCGCCCGCTTGACCCGCTCGAGCATGCTCGACACGTTGCGCAGCGATTACATCCGCACCGCCAAAGCGAAAGGGATGCGGACCACCGCCATCATCTTCAAGCATGCCATGAAGGGCTCGATGCTGCCTATCGTGAGCTACCTCGGACCGGCCTTCGCCGGCATTATCACCGGATCGGTGGTGGTCGAGTCGGTCTTTAGGATTCCCGGATTGGGCAAGTTCTTCGTGCAATCGTCGTTCAACCGCGACTATACCCTGATCGTTGGCGTCGTCATCGTCTACTCGGTGATCCTGGTCATCATGAACTTCATCGTCGATGTCGTTTATTCGCTACTCGATCCGCGCATCACCTACAAATGACCAGGGAGAACGAACAGGCATGAACACCAACCAAACGAAAACTACCAAACGTGAAGCCAAGAACGAGTTCAACCAGGTCGTGGCAGGCAACAGTCTGGGCAAGGACGCCTGGCGCAGGCTCAAAAAGAACAAGATGGCCGTCATCTCCGTGGTCATCGTTTCCATTTATATCTTGTTAGCGGTCCTCGCCCCGATCCTCCCGATTTATCCTTACGATGAAATCATCTTGGACCACCAACACCTGCCACCTTCGCTCTCCAAGACAGCCGGTGAGCTGATGCGCAATAAAAAGATGGCCGACTTGTACACCCAAGCGTGGCGTCAAGGCCGCCTGCAGGTCAGTGAAGCCCAGAACGAGATGCTCGAGCAATGGATCGACCGCAGCAAGGCCAACTTGGTGTGGGATTTCTTGCTGGAGGAAGGCCTGCGCCAGTCTGAGGCCGGCACATTCGCCTGGAACACCAGCGAGAAACGCACCTTGGACAACATGGACAAGAAGATCGCCACCGATATCCAGATCACGGTCGACACGGTATGGTACACAGATGCAGGTACCGGCCGGAAACTCAATGCCGCCCGCATGGATATCGAACAGATGGTCGGCCTGTACAGCCGGCTCACCACCATCGCCGAACCGTACATAGTCGAACAGTATACGGCCGAGATCGAACAACTGTTGCTTAAGCAGATAAAAGCCGAGAGCACCGGCTTGAGCGAGGCCGAATACGCCATGATGCTCGAACAGCAGCTCGAATCAATGTCGGTAAAACGCTACGAAGCCATGATCAAAGAGAATCTTTTCACCAAGATCGTCAGTACGGTAAAGGATGCCGCATTGGCTGAACTCAGGAGTGAAGCTTCGCAAGCCAGCACGACCTATCCCTTCAACAAAGTCATCGCCATCGACAAAACGGTGAGCGCCAAGATCGAGGCCTCCAAGATGCACGATCGGCGCTATTACCTGGGGACCGACCCGCTCGGGCGCGACATGCTCTCCAGGATCATCTATGGCGGGCAAGTCTCGATCGCCATCGGATTCGTGGGAACGCTGACCAGCGTCCTCATCGGGGTGGTGCTTGGTTCACTGGCGGGATATTTGGGCGGGAAAATCGACTATTTCATCATGCGGGTGGTCGACATCATGTACGGATTGCCCTACATGCTGTTGGTCATCATCGCGATGGCTATTTTCGGCCGCAACATCCTCAACCTGTTCTTCGCGTTGGCCATCATCAGCTGGCTCACCATCAGCCGGATGGTCCGCGGCCAAATCATGTCGCTGAAAAACCAGGAGTTCATCGAGGCAGCCCGCTCGATGGGGGCTTCCACCGGGCGAATCATTGCCAAACACTTGGTGCCCAATTCCCTGAGCGTCATCATCGTCTATTCGACGCTGCGCATCCCGTCGTTCATCATGACCGAGTCGTTCCTCTCGTTTTTGGGTTTGGGTGTCCAAGCCCCCTACGCATCGTGGGGATCGCTCGTCGGTGAAGCGGTCGGCGGCATGACGCTGTATCCGTGGAAGCTGTTCTTCCCGGCCATCGTCATGACGGTGTTCCTGTTCGCCATGAACTTCGTAGGCGACGGATTGCGCGACGCTTTCGACCCCCAGAGCAAGAATAAACTGTAGGAGCAATGATGACAAAGCAACCTGTCAATACACATAAGGGATCCTCCCCAGCAGCACAGGATTTGATGCTGGATGTGCGGGATCTGAAGACCTATTTCCTGACCGACAACGGTATCGTCAAGGCGGTCGACGGCGTCTCGTTCACACTCAAGCAGGGTGAAACGCTCGGTATCGTGGGGGAGTCTGGCTGCGGCAAATCGGTGACAAACCTCTCGATCATGCGCCTGATCCCCAGCCCTCCCGGTAAAATCGTTGGTGGCGAAATCCACTTCGAGGGGCAAGACATCCTCAGCCTTTCCGAAAGCGAGTTGCGCGCCATACGCGGCAACAAGATCTCGATGATCTTCCAAGATCCCATGACCAGCCTTAATCCGTTCTTGAGGATATCGACCCAGATGATCGAGACAATCAGGATCCACCAGGATGTGAGCAAACAACAAGCCCTTGAAAAATCGATCGCGATGCTCAAGTTGGTCGGCATCCCCGCTGCCGAGGAACGGGTCCACAACTACCCCCACCAATTCTCCGGCGGTATGCGCCAGCGGGTCATGATCGCCATGGCGCTCAGTTGTGAAGCAAAGGTTTTAATCGCCGATGAGCCGACCACCGCGCTGGATGTGACCATCCAAGCCCAAATCCTCGAGCTCATCCAGAAACTGTCCAAGCAATTGAACACATCGGTCATCATCATCACCCACGACCTCGGGGTGGTGGCCGGCATGTGCGACAACGTCTGCGTCATGTACGCCGGCAAGATTGTCGAAAAAGCCAAGACCGATGACCTGTACAAGAATCCGGCCCATCCGTACACCTTCGGTTTGATCCAATCGGTACCCCGTCTGGACAAAGCCAAGAACGGACGTTTGTTCTCCATCGAAGGCCAACCGCCCAACGTCATCGACCTGCCGCCGTGCTGTCCGTTCCACCCCCGCTGCCATAAGGTGATGGATATCTGCCGAACCCAGTATCCTCCTGTGAAAGATTTAGGCAACTCGCACGAGGTTGCCTGTTGGTTGTTTGCCGACAACAAGGAGGCCTCCAATGGCTGAAACCATGAAAAAGCAACCATTGTTGACGGTGACCGACCTCAAGCAGCACTTCCCCATCGAAGCGGGCTTCATCTTCAAGAAGCAAATCGGTGCGGTACGGGCTGTCGACGGCATCTCGTTCAGCGTGTACCCGGGGGAGACGCTGGGCATCGTGGGAGAATCGGGCTGTGGCAAATCGACCACCGTCCGCTCCATTGCCCAGTTGTATAAACCCACCGCGGGAAGCGTCGTGTTCAACGGATTGGACCTGGTCAACGCATCCACCCAGGAACTGTTGGCCGCCCGCAAGAACATGCAGATGATCTTCCAAGACCCGTATGCCTCGCTCAATCCACGCATGACTGTCCGCCAAATCATCAGCGAACCGTTGGACATCTACATGAAACGGGGCATGCTTGACCAGCCGTTGGACAAGCAGGCCATCGAGCTTCAGGTAGAAGAACTCATGGAGCGGGTCGGTCTGAACCGTGCCTTCAAGAACCGCTATCCCCACGAGTTCAGCGGCGGCCAACGCCAGCGCATCGGCATCGCCCGTGCTTTGGCGCTCAACCCGAAGATCATCTTGGCCGATGAACCGGTCAGCGCATTGGACGTCTCGATCCAATCGCAAATCTTGAACCTGCTCAACGACCTGCAAAAAGAGCGTGGACTGACGTATGTGTTCATAGCCCATGATTTGGCCGTCATCGAGTACATCAGCAGCCGGGTGGCGGTGATGTACCTCGGCAAGATCGTCGAGCTGTCCGATTCACGTGAGCTCTACCATAACCCCTTGCATCCCTACACCAAGGCCCTCTTGTCGGCCGCACCGATTCCCGACCCAGAAGTAGAGCGCAAACGCAAACGGATCATCCTCAGCGGGGACGTGCCGTCACCAAACAAGGAACACAAAGGCTGCTACTTCTACGAACGCTGTCCGATGCGGATGGAGAAGTGCGCTTCCAACATACCTCCGATGCAAAAAATCAACGAGAAGCACGAAGTTGCTTGTTGGTTGTACAGGGATAACCCAAAAGGTTGAGTTGCGGCACCGCTCCCAAGCGGTGCTGTTTTTTGTTCACAAGTCGCGCAATGTGACTTGCTGTACTTGGTCGTATTCCCTGTCGGCGTGGAACGGGAACCCCATCGCAGTGGCGATCGAGCGGGCGGTCGATTCCGTCCGTCCAGCCGAGACGCGCTCGCCAATAATCTCAACATCGTGGCGCGTGTCGTTGCCAGTGACAATGGAAAACACCACCATGGCCTTGTTACGGCCTTTGCCCACCGCTGTTGAATCTCCTGCTGAGCGTCCGCGCACGAAATGGGTGATCTCAACGGCGCTCACCTCATCGAAGCGTATCGTCTTGCAGCGCACAAACACTGCGAAGCCGAAGCATGACTCGATCGTGCCCGCTACGGGATCGAAGGTCCAGCGCTCCCGGTAAGTCAGACCAACCAACGCAATCAACAGCAATACTACAGGCACCAATGAAGCTGCATTGAAGGTCCCTTCGCTTACCGTAACGTACAAACCGATACCGGTGAGCAGGCAAAAGAACGCATACACGACCCGATATGCATTTTGTATTGAATACACCAAGGACTGTCCGGAGCCCTTGTGCAGTGTCATCCGCATGAAACGCCCCCTTTGGTCAGCACTCGCCCGTACGGGCCCCAGATTATCTTGATTGCAGACAATGGACCACCCGCAAAGAATATACAACATCGAGTCGCCTGCGGATACCACATCCACGATGTTTTGATGGTCTCCACTTCGTTGCATAAACATGCAATATTCATGCATTTTTTATCGATTATGGCAGTATCGTTACGTTTATTTTTCTTGATTATTGGCTTTGTTTACTGTACTCTACAATGGAACGCATCTATTTCACAAGGAGAAATGCATATGAAAAAAGTGCTATTGATTGCATTGACCATTCTCCTTGTCGGAGCTCTCTTCATTTCCTGTGGGAAAAAGGAAGAGCCCGCCAAGGTTCCGACTCCGGCAACGACCGCGGTGACTCCTGCTCCCGCGCCGACGCCTGCTCCGACTCCGGCTCCTACGCCTGCCCCCGCTCCAGCTCCGGCTCCGACCCCGGCTCCTGTTGCAGTGACACCCGCACCGGCTCCCGCTCCAGCTCCGGCTCCTGCCCCGGCTCCTGCCCCGGCTCCCGCTCCGGTCGCCGAGAAAGTGGTGTTCAAACTGGTCAACGGTGCCGAGCCTGAAAGCCTCGACCCGCATCAGATCCAGGGCGTTCCCGAGCACCGCCTCTATGAAGCCATCCTTGAAGGCCTGGTCATCTACGATCCGAAGACCGCCGACGCCATCCCCGGAGTCGCCGAGAGTTGGACTGCCAGTGCCGATGGTACCCAGTACACTTTCAAACTGCGCGACGCCTACTGGAGCGACGGTGTGAAGATCACCGCCCAGCAGTTCGTCGATTCTTGGCTGCGCGGCCTCGATCCGGCCACTGCCAGCCCGTATGCTTGGTTCCCCGCCATGTTCCTCAAGGGCGCTGCCGAGTTTAACGCCGGAACCGCTGGCCGTGAAGCTGTCGGCATCCGCGCCTTGGACGAGAAGACCTTCCAGATGGATCTGCTCGGGCCTCTTCCGTACGCCATCGGCGCCTTGGCCCACTACAGCTTCGCCGTCGTCCCCCTGCACGCCATCGAGAAGTTCGGCGACAAGTGGACGCTGCCTGAAAACTGGGTCGGCAACGGACCGTACGTGCTCAAGGAATGGGTTCCCCAGTCCTTCATCAAAGTCGCCAAGAATGAGAAGTATTGGGATGCCAAGAACGTCAAGCTTGACGAGGTCGTCTTCTACGCCATCGACGACAACAACACCGCTTACAACATGTACCTCAACGGCGAAGTCGACTGGATGACCACAGTCCCTCTCGATCAGATCGAAGCCGCCTCGATGCGCAAGGACTACCACCGCGCACCGCAGCTTTCGACCTACTACTATGTGTACCAGGTTGAGAAGGCCCCGTTCGACGACGTGCGCGTGCGCAAAGCATTCGCAATGTCCTTCGACCGCCAAGCCCTCGTCGACCAGGTCACCCGTGCCGGTCAGATCCCCGCATGGGGCATCGTGCCTGAAATGGCCGGTTACACCGGTTTGGGCGAGCCGATCTACGACGTTGCCGCAGCCAAGAAGCTGCTGGCCGAAGCCGGTTACCCGAACGGCGTCGGATTCCCGAAGGCCACCATCCTGTACAACACCAGCGAAGGCCACAAAGCCATCGCCCAGTTCATGCAGCAAGAGTGGAAGAAGAACCTCGGCGTCACCGTCGAACTCGAGAACCAAGAGTGGGCGACCTACCTCTCCAACCGCAACGCAGGCAACTTCCAGATTGCCCGGGCCGGCTGGGTGGGTGACTATCAGGACCCGAACACCTTCCTCGACATGTTCATCACCGGTGCCGGTATGAACGGCGGCAAGTACTCCAACGAAGTCTACGACGTCTTGATCAATGAAGCAGCCCGCATGGGAGGCAAAGACCGGCTCGATGTCCTCAAGGAAGCCGAGCACATCATGATCAACGAAGACCAGGCTATCCTGCCGATGTACTTCTACACCACCAACAACATGGTCGACACCTCCAAGTGGGGTGGCTGGTATCCCAACACGATGGACTACCATCCGACCAAGGACATCTACAAGAAGTAGTGTCCGCCTTTCCTGACTATGACCGTCGCGAGCAATCGCGACGGTTTTTTTATCAGCCCACCCGATTCATTGCTATGGTTGGGAAAAACCGCTATAGTCCTGGCATGGACATCACCCTTCAAGCTTCGGCCATCGGCGGTTCAATCACTATACCGGCATCCAAATCCCAAACCATCAGGGCGTTGCTGGTGGCAACCTTCGCCGAGGGACAGAGCATTATCCACAATCCTCTCGACTCACAGGACACCCGTTCGTGCATCGCCGCCTGCACAGCGCTTGGGGCAGTCATCGAGCCGGACGGCACTTCGTTGCGCGTCATCGGAAAAGGCCTTCCGACCGAACCCGTGACGATCGATTGCGGCAACTCCGGCACGACACTCTATTTGGCTGCCGGGATGGCGGCGGCCGCAGCAGTTGCGGTCACTTTCACCGGGGATGCCCAATTGCGCCGCCGTCCGGTGGGCGAGTTGTTGACCGCTCTTGCCAACCTCGGGGTACGCATTGAACGCACGACCGACGGGAAGCTTCCCCTGTATCCTCCGTTCACCATCACCGGACCAATCCTTGGAGGCCAGACATCCATTGTCTGCCACACCAGCCAACACCTTTCGGCTTTGTTGCTCGGTGCCCCATTGGCCTGTTCGCCGGTAGTCATCGACGTACCGCTGTTGAACGAAAAACCCTATGTCGGACTTACCCTGACCTGGTTGGACCAACAAGGCCTCTCCTATGCCCGCGATGAAGCGATGACCCACTTTGCCATCAATGCCAACCAGCACTACAAACCGTACGAAGCGGCAGTGGCTGGCGATTATTCATCGGCCTCGTTCTTCTTCTGTGCCGCTGCAATAACCGGCTCGACACTGTCGTTTCACGGCCTTGACCGTGACGATCCCCAAGGCGATAGGGAAATCTTGCCAATCCTGCAAAGCATGGGGTGCACGGTCATGTGGAAAAATTCCTGCCTGACGGTGAGCGGTCCTCCCGCAGGAGCATTGAAAGGTGGGGATTTCGACTTGAATACCATGCCGGACGCCCTGCCTGTCCTGGCCGTCACCGCCTGTTACGCCACGGGCAAGACTGTTTTGGGCAATGTACCGCAAGCCCGTATCAAGGAGACCGACCGCATCCGGTGCATGCACACCAACTTGGAACAGCTCGGGGCGATCGTTGAGGAAACAGAAGATTCGCTGATCATCCACGGTAACGGTACTTTGAACGGAGGGATATGCCAAGGATTCGATGACCACCGCATCATCATGGCCATGGCCATTGCCTCACTGGCCAGTCGCACCAGCATCACGATCCACGGCATCGAAGCGGTCGCTGTGACCTTCCCGACCTTCTTCGCGTTATTGGAACAGATTAAACAAGCCAAACCATGATCCATCTGAAGAGGATACCGCATGAAAACGTATGAATTGCGCAGCGATACATTCACCAAGCCGACTGTTGCCATGCGCAAGGCGATGGCCGAAGCCGAAGTCGGCGACGATGTCTATTTCGAGGACCCGACAGTGAACCGCCTTGAGGCGATGGCCGCCTCGTTGACCGGCAAGGAAAAGGCCCTGTTCGTCACCTCCGGCTCAATGGGGAACCTGATTCCCTTGTTCGTCAACGGTGGCAGGATGACCGAGGTTATCGCCCATGCCGACAGCCATATCATCCAACACGAGGTCGGTGCCGTATCCACCTTGGCCGGTGTCCTTCCCATCGGCATCGATTCGCCGCGCGGATTGTTAAGCGCGCAGCTGATCGAGCCCCATATCAAACCACTGCAATACGATCTTGCCCGCACCGCCATGATCGAGGTTGAAAACACCATCGGAGGAGTGTGCTATCCTCTGGCGACATTGCAGGAGATTTCAGCTTTGGCCATCCGCCATGGCCTGAAAGTCCACATGGATGGAGCCAGGCTCTTCAATGCCTCGGTCGCCACCAACGTGGCGGTCAAGGACATCGCCGCTTGTGCCGACACGGTGACCTTCTGTATCTCCAAGGGCCTGGGTGCCCCGGTGGGCAGCCTGTTGTGTGGTAGCACCGAGTTCATCGCCAAAGCCCGTGCTGTGCGCAAAGTCCTCGGTGGAGGCATGCGCCAAGTGGGAATCCTTGCAGCTGCCGGCATCCATGCATTGCAACACCATGTCGAGCGCTTGGCGAACGACCACGCCAACGCAAAAAAGATCGCCATGGCGCTATCTGCTACTTCATGGGCACATGTCGAGTTGGCCGATGTCGAGACGAACATCGTCTTTTTCTCCGTTGAAGGCAGGGACGCCGAGACGGTGGGTGCTGTCTTCGGCCGTCACGGGATCTTGTGCACGGGAGGAGGATCGGTCGTCCGCTTGGTCACCCACTTGGATCTCAGCGATGAGGATGCCGACGAAGTTTGCGCCATCATTGCTGCCATCGATCCGAAGGAGTTCAGATCGTGAGCACGGTCATCTATTGGTTCTCTGGTTCGGGCAATTCATACTTCGCCGCCAAAGAGTTGGCCGCACGCTTGGAAGCTTGCCGTCTGGTGAGGATCGCAGTCGAACACGCACAATTGCCGGCTGTGGAGGATTGCGATTCCATCGGCTTGGTGTTTCCAGTCTACTTCGGTGCTCCTCCCGCTTTGGTCAAACGGTTCATCGAGGAACGCTTGGCGGGCGTAAAGGCGTCATACCTATTCACCGTCTTCACCCATGGGGGACTGCCTGCTTTCTCTGTCCCGATTGTCGACCGGGCCCTCGCCAAAGCCGGCTTGGCTTCCTCGTACGGTATCGGCATCAAGATGGTGGATACCTACATCCCGATGTTTAAAATTCCCAATGAAAGCATCCAGCAGGACATGCGTTCCAGTGCTATCAAAGCCATCGAAACCATCGCAAGTGAAGTGAGGACCCAGACGATCCGCGTCCCCAGGCGGTTGCCGTTTTCCAACCTGTTCGAATCATGGTGGAGACGGAAAATCCGGCGTATGGCCGAAAGCGATAAAAATTTTTGTGTGACCGACGCCTGTACCGGATGCTCCCTCTGTGCCAAGCACTGTCCTGCCGCCAACATAGAGATGCACCAAGGGCGGCCCGTCTATCTCCATCATTGCGAACAATGCTTGGGCTGTTACCATGGCTGTCCGGTCCATGCCATCGGCTTGAATCCCCGCCCCCGCCGAGGATACACTTGGTATCCCAATGAGGAATCGGGCTTCCGTTCGCTAACATGACCGGGGAGGAATGCATGGTCCACTATGATTTTGAGACTATTGCAGAGCGCAAGGGCAGCCTTTCGGTGAAATATGCCCCGCAAGTGATTCAGCGCATCTGCGGAAATCCCGAGGCCCTCCCGTTTTGGGTGGCCGACATGGACTTCCCGGTTGCACCGGCCATCCAGGCGGCATTGGCCGCCCAAGCTTCACATGCGGTGCTGGGGTATCCCACCTTCAGCGGCCTGCGCGAGACATTCATCGAGTGGACCACCAAACGGCATGCCTGGACACCGCCTGTCAGCAGGACTGTCGTGTGCCCGGGCATGCTCTCCTCGTTGGCGTTGATGACCGAGCTGTTCATCCCGGCGGGTAAGGCCATCATAGTCCCCATGCCGGCCTACCAACCGTTCATCCGGTTGGCACGCCATGCCTCGCGACCGGTCTTGGAATGGCCGATGCGGTATGACGGACAGACCCATCGTTTTTCGCCAGACCTCGACTTGTTGGAACACTTGGCACCCGACGGCAATGCCGGTCTGTTGTTGTTGTGTTCTCCCCATAATCCAACTGGCCATGTCTTCACCCACGACGAGCTGCATGCGATAGCAACCATCGCGGCAAAAAACAACTTGGCAGTCTTCAGCGATGAAATCCATGCCGATTTGGCCTATCCCGGAGCCACCCATGTACCTTTCGATGTCGTCGCCCAGCGGTGCGGGTGCACGGCAATCACCTGCATGGCTCCCTCCAAGACCTTCAATATCGCCGGTGAGCATTACAGCATGGCTGTGTTCAGCCGCCAAGACCAGGCCAAAGCTTTCATCCGGCGCCTTGAAAGCTTGTTCATCGGCACGAGTTTGTTGTCCACCGTGACTGCCATGGCAGCTTACCGAGATGGGTATGATTGGCTAGCGGACTTGACCGTCTTCCTCGACAGCCAAGCCAACCACATCGGCCATGTGCTGGAAAGCAGAACCGCTTCGTTACGCTTAGTCAAACCGGAGGCTTCGTTCATCGCATTCATCGACTGCCAAGCGATCATGGACCGAGTCAAAGCCGACGCTTTGGCAACACCGCAGGTATACGATTCCCGGCAGAGCCCTGACGGAGGATTGTTGTCGCGCTTTTTCGGGCAACGCGCCGGAATTGCCATGAACGACGGCTCGTGGTTCGGCCAAGGGTATAGCGGCTTCGTCCGTTTCAATTTCGGCACATCACGGCATCTTGTCGATATCGCCTTGGAACGGATCATCAGCGCAGTCGAGCACTTAGGTTGACCATCGCTCGCCACCGCAAGCGCGTATATAACAGACGGTCGACTTGACCCGTTTGCCGGTTATGGCGGCCACTGCTTGACGGTAGATAGATACTTGTGGCTCGTGCAGGCCGTCAATCCGCTCGAAGTCGGTTTTGAAATCGACAATGCGGACCTCGTCGGCATACGTCGCCATCAAGTCGACCGCCCCATACACCAGCGTCGGCCGGCCGTCAACCACCGTGCGCCAGGCAAACTCCTTCTCAGCTTCAATCGACTCGGGATTGTCGGCCAAGATGGACATGAACAATTGGGATCGTAAGAAATTATTGGCAAGAGCTTCGGCACTCGCCGCCATGACTCTTTGCTTGGAATCGTTGAGAGCCTGCAGTCCTTTGGGCATGAGGGTAAGCGGATCGATCACTGTCACTAAAGGTATGGCTTCATAAGGCCGTTTGATGTGCACCACTGCATGGGCGATGAGGGCATGGCACCAGGTGCCGAATGCACTCGACAAGTTCTCGTCCAGCAACCATGCGTCGACGGGAAGCTCTTGCAAGCGCTGGGCAGCGTGCTTGCCAGTCTCATAGAGCGCTACGAGGTCTGCGTGGACCAGCGTCGTGACCGCAACGACTGCTCTTTGGGTGAGCAGCAAGTCTGCTTGCGCCTCATCATAAAATCTTCTGATAGACTGCATGTTATGCAGCATGTCGCGCCGGCTAACCGGCAACCTGAACACCGCTTCAGAGACATCGGGGATCGTGTCGATTCTGACTTCACCATGCTGCTGCGGCTCGAAAGCTTCGATACCGAGCGAATGTTGTAACAGTCTCAACAAGATTTTTGTATGGGCATTCTTGTAATTATTCCAACGAGACTCGCATCCGGTCATGACCAGATGCGCCTTTGCCCTGGTCAAAGCTACATACAACAAGCGCTTCATCTCAGCCGTTTCCTGAGCCTCGATAGCTTCGCGTTGTCGCTCATAGACGAAATTACCAATCGCTCGTTTTTTTGGATACTGAACCTGTTGATCCTCCATATGCTGGGGTACAGGAATCGTTTGGGACTCGGCGACGAGCTGCACCCAACAAGGGGTTTGCACGGAGCGTGAACCGACGCCCATATTGGCCACGATGACGATCGGGAATTCCAATCCTTTCGAGGCATGGATCGTCATGAGGTGGACTCCCTTGGTCTGTTCGCGCAGGATTTCCAAGTCGGGGACCTTCTCGTTCTTTCCCAACCGGGGCCGGATGAAGTCGAGATACTCAGCCAAGCTGAATCCACGCTCATCATACTGACGGGCCAACTCCAACATGTATTCGCCGTGCTCCAGATAGACGTGCCGTGATGGATGGGCCAGCAAATGATAGCGGTACGAACCATCGTACCATACCATCGCCACCAGATGGGCGATGGGAACGCGACCGGTACAGGAAAGCAACTGCCGGTACAGCATGGCCGTTGCATTGAATGCCTGGCGGTCTTCTTCAGAAAGCGTGGCAAGCACTGTCCGACAATCATCGTCTTGTCCGAACGGCTGTCCCGTTCGATCATACTGGTCAAGCATAGACAGGATGGCCGGATCACTCAGGCGACAAACAGGCGAGCGAAGGACCGCCACATAAGCCAAACGGTCGCTCGGATACACGACTAGCTGCAACAAGCTGTAGACATCGTTGATCGGAGCTTCTAGAAACAGTGATTGGACTGCTTTGATCGTGTAGGGGATTCCGCTCAGGCGCAATGCTTTCTCATAATGAAGTTGATTGTTGCCTGTCCGGTAAAGGATGGCGATGTCGTCATGCCTGGGTCTGCGCAGCAGATGGTCCTCGCACGGGATGAGGTAACGGTCAGAAGCAACCATCTCGTTGATGAGGTTTGCGATCCAATAGGCCTCGGCTTCCACCGCTGTCAGCAACTCCTCCTCATCGACTGGCTGGCCTTCCGATGCATCGGAAGGCTCTCCTTCCTGCACAGATTCCATGGTCTTGACCGCAACAGTCACCGAAGGTTGCACTGCGAGATTTATGTCTCGTTTGACGCCAGCCTCCAGACGATGGAAATCGGCCTCATAGGGCTCCCCATGATTGGACATTGCCTGCTCGAAGACGGTATTGAAGAAATCGATGAGCTCCGGTTCGCTCCGATAATTCGTTCTGAGACGAATCACCCTTCCACCATGGCTTTCAAGTTCATGGGCAAGCGCCTTGAATACGCTGACATCGGCACCTCGGAACCGATAGATCGATTGCTTCTCGTCACCGACGAAGAATAGTTTGCCGCTCTCCAAGTCATGAACCGCAGGGATCCGACGCTTGAGGATGTCGGTCCGTTCGGAGATGAGGTACAACAGATCCTTCTGCAATTGATTGTTGTCTTGGAACTCATCGATCATCACATATTTATATCTGTTCTTGTAGTACGAACGTACGCCCGTATTGACCGTCAGGATGTCCACTGCCATGCGGGCGATATCGGAAAAGGTGAGGATGCCGTTGCGACTCTTGACCTCAAGATAACGGTCCCGATACAACTCGACAATCTCAAACACGCCTTGAGCAACAGGAAGATCAACGATTGCCCTGCAAGCGGCCACCAATCGACCGACAATCACTCGGATTGAATCGACGAGCGACTTGAAGGCGTCGGCATGTTCCCAACTAGACGGGGCCCGCTTGTTGAACGTCACCTCTTGTAGTTGAGCCAAGAAGTGTTCGTCAACAAACCATTGTTCTTTCAAACGTTCACAGAGCAGCTCAAGATGGGTGCAGCTTTGCAATGTCTCAATATAGGCTTTGCCCGAGCCTTGCAATTGCTTCAACACGTCAATATTCGTCTTCACCTCGCCACACATCGCGCTGATCGATGCCTTGAGATACGATGAAAGAGCTTCCGATGCGTACTTGGCTTCAAACGTATCGGTCGGATGGAACATTTCCGTCGCCATGGAAACGAACAAGTCGGGAATCAGACGGGAAGGATCACAGTGGGAGGCGAGAAAAGCCATCCCCGGATGATTGCCATAGGCATTGATCAAAGCAATGGCGCATTCGGCCGCCAAGATTTTGTTGGCATCGTCATCCAACTGGGCATCGGGGGCATACCCGTAGCGTACCGAATCGGTCGCCACGATCCGTTTGCAAAAACTGTCGATCGTCGATATCGCTGCATCGGGAAAGCGTTGGAGTTCTTGGGCGACGAGTGGGTCGTCCTTATGCTTCAGAAGCATCGTGTGGATACGCTCATGCATCTCGGCAGCCGCAGCGCGGGAAAAGGTCAACGTGAGGATCTCGTCGGCATGTGCTTTGCGATCAAGGATCAAGCGCAAGAACCGATAGGCCAAGACCGTGGTCTTGCCGGAACCGGCACCGGCTACGACCACGCAATTCACATCGCAGCGGACCGCCTCCCTCTGATCGTTGTCCAAGCGCTCGAGCAAGCTATCGAGATTCGTCGCGGTGTTCATTGCAGCACATACCTCCTTCGGCATATCTGCCTGTAAGGACAATTTTTGCAATTTTCCCGCGATGGCCGGGCGGTGAAGTCGGCTTGTGCAAGACCACGGACAGTATCGTCAAGCTTGTCTTCTAGTATTTGCAGCAAGCGCTGTTTATTTCCCATGTTTTGCTCAGTCCAGATGAAGGAATGCTTTGCTGCTTGGACATCGTAATAGGCGGCTTTCTCGACGTGCAGTCCGGGATGCATATCCTGCAACACTTTGGCGTACATGGGAAGTTGGGTCGATCCTCCGTTCCCGTTTGGGTCCTCGTATTCTTTGCGCGTTCCCCGGAACGATTTTTTATAATCTACGACTGCACAGCGGTTGATCCCACCAAGGTCGACAACCTTATCGATGCGCCCTTTGAGCAGGTAGCCGCTTTCGGGATAAGCTTGCGAGAACGGCAGCTCGAATCCGGTCGGCGTCGTGCCTTCGAGCCATCCGAGTTCGGCTTCAATCACAAGCGGTATCAACTCCATGTATTTCTTATGCAACCATGCAATGGTCGATTTCAACGGGGCTTCGTTCGAACGGGCATAAGCAGAAAACACTTGGTCAAAACAAAGCTGGGCTTGTTTGACATAGGTTGAAGCATGACATGACTCCAGAGGACCTTGTTCTGCAATCAACTTGAATAGGCGCTCATACGTCTCATGGATCATGCTGCCGATTTTCAGCGCATCGAGCGCCTCAACAACATAATCAGGACTGTCCCCGAGACCGAACAGATATGTCGCCGCCCATTGTGCCGGACAGGTTGTGTAGCTGTCCACAGCTGTCGCCGACAAGTGGAACAATCCATCGGATTGCCTGATATGTCCTGCCAGGTCGACTGGAGCCCGCTCGCTGGCAAAATCATGCACCAATGGATTGAAGACGGTCCTGGTAGCCTGTTCGAACCAGCGGTGTTGTATGGTGGTGGCCCGTTCAGCGGGAAGGCGGAAATCACTCCACAATCGTTCCTCCAACCTGAAAGGATCGCCAAGACCTTCCCCGGCACGCCCGTACTCGATCACAGAACCATGTTCGAGGACACTCGATGGCACCAAAGCCGCATCTTGGTCGAACGTGATCCGTCCGAAAGACAGGTGGGTGTGCTCGCCTGAAGCAGCCATGCACGACAGCACCTCTGCACTGGCGTCCTGCTTGAGGGAGCTTTGGCAATCTTGCGCTGTCTCCGGCAACATCTTCACCACACCGTCGATGGCACTGGTCGCATCATGCGAACAGCCAAGGATGAAGTGGTGCATTGGGTACATACCGGCAGCCAACCGATAGGGATACACCCGAATGTAGACCCCTTCGCGTTGCGGGACATAGATCGTCCTCTTCAACACACCAAGATAGAAACCATAGAGGTTGTCCACTTTCTTGATCCCAGAGACAGCCATGGCTTTTGCAAGCGATTCGAGCGTGTCAAGACAGAATGCCAGTATCCTGGCATCCTCCCCTGCTTCACCGACAAGAGAGCGTTGTTCCAGCCACGTCTTGAAATCGAACAAATCTTCGAATAGATCATACAGGTGGCGCCTGAGCGATTCCACATCGGTGCAGGAAGTCAGGGCGGTCAGCTTGGTCTTGACGTTGCGATAGAAATCGAGCAACACGTGATCGTTCACATCGAACGACAGCTTATGTTCCCATTGATCGAAGGCTCGGGTCTCGATCGAGCCGGTTGAGACACCCAACTCGACAGCCCGCCTGATGAGCTGACGTTGAGTATCCATGTGTCTCCACGGCCAAGCGGGATCAAGGAAGAACGCCTTCATCGAATCCAAACTAAAAGCGTGACCGATCAGGGAGCGCAATTTTACCAGTACATTGCCAGCGGGATAATCCAAGGGCGATTGGCCTTGAACCATCATCAACGGCACCTGACGGATTGAGGCCTCCTCGAACAACCTCGTACGCCAGGATACACTGTCTGCAATCGTCAGGACTATCTCATCGCACGGGATTCCGCTGCGCAGCAACACCTCGATGCGGTTCAATTGGACTCTCAACTCAACCAACTCGTTCTCAAACAGCTCCACGTCGACCGATTGGCGACAGAACTCATCCAAAGCCGTTTCCAGGCCTGCCAGAGACCCGACATCATGCATGAATTGCTGGTAGCCATCGATGATCGAGGGAAAGCAGATTACATATCGCTGTGGGTTGTTGCTGTGGTATCTGGCCGAAGGTCGTTCCCACAACGGTTCATAGAGCCTCTGCTCATCGAGGAACCTCCGGTAGGAGTCTCGGAGGGCTTCGATATCCTTCCTCAATAAAGCAGGTAACCTGGTATAGGCCTCAGCATCCGCTTCTTTCAACCGTTGGAAGCTGTCCAGTTGTGAAATTGTAAGCGCGACCTGCTGGATGAAGCGGGAGTTGGATTCAGCTGTCCCTAAAGCCACATACGATAATTTTTTCCCTTCTGGAGACTGCAAGAATTGAGCCGCAAACAAGTTACGTATCATTGCATTGGACGGTTGTTCTTGCCGGACAGGCAAGAACAGTGCTTTGAAACTGTCCCACGACATCACCCGGTCGAGAAACAGGGCCCCCTTATCGCTGCGGTAGGCATAATCGGCAGTCCAATAACGTGCGGTCGTCTCAGTCGGAAAGACAAGGATGGCATCCGGGTCATCGAGCAAAGCGTGGATGGTTGTTCTGAGAGCCAAGTCGGTCATGGGCGCCATGGTGGTAGTGTAGCATCAATAATGCTATACTGCCACCATGTCCAAGCCCGAAACCGAGCCCAGGGACGGCACTCCCCGTTTGCATGGTGCCGACTGTTCCATAGGTACGCGCTTGTCGTTGCCCGCTTGGATTACCAGCTTTGTCTTCATTGAGCTCGTCTGGACGTTCGCCGGAGGGTATGCCACCCATGTGACCGGCACCCTCTTGGCCAAGCTTGCCATCGATACCGTACTGCGTTCCTATCTGGTGTTGCATGTCAACTTCGTGATATTGGCAGCGATCATCGCATTGTTCGTCAGGTCTGTGTTGCATGTACCTTTGTCGAGATTCGTCACTGAGGCCCCTCGTTTCCGCTGGACTCTTGCATTGTATGCTTGTTGCGCAGCTCTTGCCTGCGCCGCACTGGCCATGCTTGCCTTGCATGTGGTCGCCCCCGGTTCCATTTCCGCTGCACCCCGCATCGGTTTCAGCGATTGGCTGAAGATGGCATCCGTGGTGCTCATCTTCACCCCATTGCAATGCCTGGCCGAGGAATTGTTGTTCAGGACGATGCTGTGGCGGATGCTCGGGCAACGCCGGCACATCCTCTTGGCAGTATCGGTGGCGACGTTCACCCTGGCCCATCTGCCGAACGCCGAAGTACTCCAGTCAAGCCAACCATGGTTGGCCATCGCTTATTATGCTGTGGTAGCTCTGACATTCATGCATGTCACCATCGAAAGCAACGGAACCGAAGCCGCCATCGGCATGCATGCCGGCATCAATCTGTTCACCGCTTTGCTGGTGAATTACCGTGGGTCGACGATGGCGTCAAAAGCTTTGTTCATCAGGGACCAACCGATTGCCTGGCTCTCAATGGCGACAGTGGGTGCGACCGTGTGGATAGTCACTCTGGTGATCAATAAATCCGGAATCCGTCGCGATCCTTGAAGTTGCCGGTCACGATGAGGATCAGGTCGACGATGACCCAAATTCCCAGCCCTCCCAAAGTGAGCAGCATTAAAATCCCCGTGCCGATTTTCCCGATATAGAAGCGGTGCAACCCCAGCGGACCCAAGAAAATGCACAAGATGAGCACGATGAGCCACGTCCGGTGTTGGCTCATGAAATCGGAAGCCGGTGGAGCGGACACCCGTACCCCGCATTTCGGACATATCTCGGCACGGGCATCGATAATCGAGCCGCACGACGAGCAATACTTTTCATCGGAACCACGCATTCTTTCTTCCATGACACAGACCTCCTGGACGCTTGTGACTATAATACGCTGACGATGCTCGGTAAAGCGGTTATCGATACGAAATTCATTGACATCGGCCAGAGTAGGACCATGATTATCGATATGAAGAGGAGGCTCTGTCGTGGGAAAGCACACATGTGTGATCACAGGAGCGAATTCGGGAATCGGAAAGGAAGCCGCTGCCCTTATGGCGGCCAAGGGCTGGTGCGTCATCTTGGCTTGCCGCAGCATAGAACGGGCGACAGCCGCGTGGCAAGATATCCTGCGGGACAATCCTGAAGCAACAGGGCAAGTCATGCAGGTCGACATGGCCTCCCCCGCCTCGATCAAAGCTTTCGCCCGGCAACTCTCTGAGACGCATCGGTGCATCGACGCCCTGGTCAATAACGCGGCGATCTTCGACATCACCCAACAGCAAGCGAAGAAGAACGGCGATGGCGTCGAGACAATCTGGGCGACCAACCACCTTGGACCGGTTGCGCTCACCGAAGCATTGTTGCCACTTTTGAAGTCTGCGGACAAAGCAAAGATCCTCACCATTTCATCCAAGGGCCTGCTCGCCACCCCTGTTCTGAGAGTAGACCTGGGGGACCCCGAGTTCTCCCGCCGCCCATTCAGAGTTTCCACCGCTTATTATCAGTCAAAACGGGCTCAAGAGATATACACCCTCTGGCTGGCTACACAGGTGGATCAAGCGAGCATGACCGTCAATTGTTTGCGCGTGCCGGCTGTCAGGGTCGATCTGGATCGGATGCCGAACCTGACGCCATTGATGCGGTGGGCGTATTCACACAAGAGCCGCCATGCGATGGACAGCCGTCAAGCAGCAACGCTGTATGTCCGCTTATTGACCGAGGAAGCCTTCGATGCCTGTACCGGGAAGATCTTCAACGAACACCTTCAACCGATCCATCCAGGCACCTATACCACCAGAGACGCCAACCAAGAGGCCTTGATGCGGATTACCAGGGCATACCTCGATCGTCCATAATCGGAGCTCCCTTCTCTCCCTTGGGTTGTGAATCGTTCTGTATTTCTGTTAGAATCAGCACGAGTCCAACCTTTTGGTTACATACACTGTCTTGAACTTCCCTGTACTGTGGTGGTTCGAGGTAGCCGAAAACCGATGCAAGGGAGCCGTCAGTGGCAGCACGTAAAAAGAACACCGAACCTACCGCCCCGAAGAAAAATAGCAAAAACCGCAAGACTACAAAATTCAAACGCAGGCTCAAGCGTTTGGCGATCATGTTGGCCATTCTGCTGCTATCTTACATCGTGTTGTGGATCGTCACCCCGTCTGCTGACGAGCATGATGCCGCCAGTGCAGTGGTTGTCGCCGAAGGACTGGAGCTGCCCGCCCTGAATGCTTCCGACGTGGTGGTGAAACACACAGGATACACCCTCTCTTACTCTGAGGAACACGAGCAGGCCGAATGGGTAGCTTATGAGCTCACCAAGCAGGAAGTGCTCGGCAACCATGAACGCCAAGATGACTTCAGGCCCGATGGGGCCATCCGCAGTGGTTCGGCCGATGTGGACGATTACCGTGGTTCGGGTTACGACCGGGGCCATCTTGCTCCGGCAGCAGATTTCCCATGGTCTGAGCAGGCCATGTCAGACACCTTCTACATGAGTAACATGAGTCCGCAAGACCCCTCGTTCAACCGAGGAATCTGGAGTTCGCTCGAAGCGGTAGTGCGGAATTTCGCCTACACCAAGGGTGTAGTCCATGTTGCTACCGGACCGGTGTTGAACGAAGGTCCTTTTGCGACGATCGGTGCCAACAAGGTTTCGATACCCAAACGGTTTTACAAAGTGGTGTTGGATGCCACTTCACCACGCCCGGTGGCAATTGGATTCGTGATTCCCAATTCTGCCACCTCGAAATCCCCATCCTCGTTTGCCATGAGTGTCGACGAGGTTGAACAGATCACCGGTTTGGACTTTTTCGTCGCGCTGGACGATAAGATCGAACAGGAAGCGGAACGCTCGCTGGTATTGCGCGACTGGGACTTCAGCCAATTGCAGGTGACCGACCAGATGCGTTCCGACGAGGCCGCCCTACGCAAGCAGACGATCGCCGACGATCCCAAGACCTCACGATTGAGAGGTTTCATAAACGGCTTGATGACCGCCATGAAACGGGAAATCAAGCCACTGGTGAAGACTATCGTGCCCATCGCATTCTGGCCAGCTGTGGATAAAATTTTCTAGCACATATAGATGACTTATGAAGTCTCGACAAATTTGCCGTTCGCTGATTCCGATATATTTTTGTTTTGCATTTCGCCGGTTATCAGCTATACTTTGTTGTGGTCTGTTGCATAAAACGTGACGAAAAGGCCAAGCGACAGGAGGTGGGCCCGTGTCGATACGGCAGTTGAAGACGGCATTGAAGGAGGAGGGGCTGACCACACGGCGCATGACAGCCCGCATGAAGCGGGACATGTGGGCTTTCATAGGGTTCACTGCTCCGACATTCTTCCTTTTGGCAGTATTTATATTCTGGCCAATTTTTTACAGTCTGTTCCTCAGCCTGTTTAAATGGAACATGATCTCACCCAAAAAAACATTCATCGGCCTGCAAAACTACCGCGACATGTTCAATGACCCGGTATTCTGGCTGGTGACGAAAAACACCCTGATCTTGGCCTTCTACACGGTCGTGGTCAAGATGGCCATCTCGTTGTTCCTTGCCGTCCAGCTCAATAAGAACGTCAAAGGCAGCCGGCTGTACCGCGCTATCATATTCTCCCCGACTTTTACCACCAACGTCGCCATCGCCATGGTCTGGACGTGGATCTTCGAACCCACCTACGGATTGTTGCGGGTCTTCACGCGTCCGCTCGGGTTACCGATGATCGACTGGATCCACAGCCAAGCGCACTCCTTGCCGGCGGTCATCACCGTCCTCATCTGGAGCGGTATCGGTTATGACATGGTCTTGTTCTTGGCCGCTTTGAAGAACATCCCCGTGGAAATCCATGATGCCGCCTTGGTCGACGGAGCATCGCCGATGCAATACTTCTGGCACATATGCTTCCCGTTGATTTCTCCCACCACTTTCTTCTTGACCATCACTGGATTCATCAATGCCCTGAAGGCGTTCGACATCGCCAGGATCATGACCGAAGGAGGGCCGCTCAACAGCTCGAATGTCATCGTCCATTTCCTCTACCAAAATGCCTTTCAGTGGTTCAGGACGGGCTATGCCTCGGCACTGGCCTTGGTGCTGTTCGTCATCATCATGATCATCACGTTGGTCCAGAACCGGCTCTCGAAGCGCTGGGTACACTATTAGGAGGCGCATCGTGGCACACACCGCAATTGGACACCGGTCGTTGAGTTCGATCGTCTCACGGACACTGACCCACCTCATTCTGTTGCTTGCGACTGCAGTGATCGGCCTGCCGTTCATCTGGATGCTCACCACGGCCATCAAGAGTCCACAGGAAGTATCGATCTTCCCACCGATCTGGTGGCCCGAAACGGTACGATGGGACAACTTTGTCAAGGCATGGCAGGCGGCCCCGTTCGGACGTTTCTACATCAACAGCATCGTCACCTCGGCTGCCGGGGTTCTATTCGGGCTGATCATCGCTGCCCTGGCCGCTTACGCCTTTGCCCGCATCAGGTTCAAATACCGGGACTTTTTCTTCATCCTCATGTTGGCCGCCATGATGATCCCGGGGCAAATCGCCCTCATCCCGAATTATGTCGTTTTGGCCAAGCTCAAATGGATCAACACCTACCAAGGCATTGTCGTACCGCACATCGCCAGCGTCTTTGGGTCGTTCTTGCTACGTCAGTATTTCCTGACGATTCCCGATTCGCTCTACGATGCTGCGGAAATCGACGGATTGGGACACTTGAAGACCATGCTCCATGTGGCCTTGCCCCTCTCCCGGCCGGTGTTGGGAACGCTCTTGCTGTACTTGTTCATCCTCAAGTGGAACGCCTATCTGTGGCCGTTGATCGTGACGACCAAGCAGAACATGCGCACGTTGCCGGTTGGCTTGGCCATGATCCGCTCGGCGGAGTATGCCATCGGTCCCGAGCACTTGATGGCAGCCTCGATATTCGTACTTGTCCCTGTCTTGATAGCCTACTTCTTCGCACAGAAACAGTTGATCGAGGGAATCGCAGCCGGGGCCGTCAAGGGTTGAACCCTAGCTGAGATAATAGAGGACGGTCATCCCATCGGGATACCGAAGGAGAAATCATAGAGGAGGTTTTTCATGAAGAAAAGAAGCCTGGCATGGGTTCTTTTGCTCGTCGCTCTCGTCATGACCACCGGGACGCTCTGGTCGGCTGCCCAAGCTGAAGAGCCCAAACCGGAAGGTCCGATCAAGATCGTATACTGGCGCAGCCTGACCGGTGTCGCCGGAGAAGCCCAAGAGGAAATCGTCAAACGCTTCAACGCTTCCCGCAGCGACATCATTGTCGAATCGCAATTCCAAGGCGCTTATGCCGAAATCCTGCAGAAATTGCAGGCTGCACTGGCCGCTGGCGAAGTGCCCGATGTCGTGTTGCTGGACTCGCCGCACTTGCAGATTTTCGCCAAGGACGGCGTGCTGGTGAATCTGGATCAGTTCGTCAAAAAGGAGAAGGCAGACTTCATCCCCGACTACATACCGGGTCTCCTTGCTGACTGCTACTACCAGAAAAGCCTGTACGGAATGCCTGCGTTGCGCAGCACCCCGTTGCTGTACATCAACGCCGACATGTTTGCCGAAGCCGGTTTGCCGCGGCGCGCTCCCGCCACCTGGGATGAATTCCGTGAATTCGCCAAAAAGTTGATCAAGTTCAACGACAAGGGCGAGCAAGTCCAGTACGGAGTAGGGTTCACCATGGGTGCAACTACTGCCCACTGGTATTTCCAAGGTGCGGTGTACGCCTATGACGGCCAGATTTCCGACGAGAATTTCGGCATCCATTTGACCGAGGACGCCGCCGTCGCCGCTGCCCAATTGTGGCAGGACATGGTCTTCAAGGACAAGTCAGCCGTTCCTTCCACCTCGCACGACGATCTCTTCAACAAGAAAGTCGGCATGGTGTTCGGTTCGACCGGAAGCATGGGCAACGTGATGAGCAGGGCGACCTTCCAAGTCATCCCCGCCTTCATCCCGGGCCAGAAAAAGAACAGCGTCCCCGTCGGTGGATCGGTATTGGCAATGCCCAGTAGCGACAAGTGGCGCCAGTGGGCCGCTTGGGAGTTCATGAAGTTCTTCACCGGCACCGAGTCGCAAGCCTATTTGGCCGAGAAGACCGGTTACATGCCCAACAGCACTTCCGCCAGCAAGCATCCCAACTTGGTTGCTTACTATGCCAAGAACCCCCAGTGGAAAGTCGCCATCGACCAACTGCAATTCGTACGGGCGCAAGCCAGTGTCATCAGTCTTCCCAAGGGCACCGAGATTCTTCGCCAGATGGCGGAGAAACTCTTGATCGCCAACATGGATGTCAAACAGGTGATGGCTGAGACCAAAGCAGAATTGGAAAAAGAGTACAATGAGAACTTCAAGTAAACCCTTCAAGGGAACTGGGACGATGGCCGCACATGCGGCCATCGTTCTTTGTCTAACCTTTGCCGCAGCGGTCTCAACGACCGGCTGCGCACAGAGCAACACGATCGCCAATGAGGACACTCCTCAGGCAAGGACACAAACAATCATGCGTGTAGCACACCGCGGAGGTTCCGCTTTGGCACCCGAGAATACCTTGGCAGCTTTCACCATGGGATTGACCACCGATCCCGATGCCTTGGAACTGGACATCCATGTAAGCAAGGATGGCGTTCTGATGGTCATGCACGACCCTTTGTTGGAACGGACTGCCGGAGAACCGCTCCAGATCAGCGATTACACAGCCGCAGAACTGGCCACTTTCAATGCCGCCAAGACCCATAAGGATGCTGCAACGGTTGGTTTCCAGCCGATTCCGACCCTCGAACAGGTCATCGACCTGATCGATGCCTCCGGCAAGCAAGTCGGTATGCAAATCGAGATAAAGGTCAAACAGGATGGTTCGCGCTATGATGGAATCGAGGAAAAGCTGGTACAGATGTTGAGATCACGCGGACGGCTCGAGTCCACCGTTGTCATCTCCTTCGATTTCCCTTCGCTGGAAACCATCGCCCGGCTTGAACCCACCCTGAAACGAGGCGCCCTCATCAGTAAGAAGTACATGACGGCGATCGGAGCGAAAGGCCCCAAGGCAGTCGCCGAGGACATGGCGGCATTGGGCGTGGATTATGTGGGCATCAATTACAGCTACCTGTCCAAAACCCTCTACCAAGAATTCAGGGCCAAGGGGTTGGGTGTGGGTGCTTGGACTGTCAACGAACCGGAAGCAATCGTGCGCATGGCGGAACTGGGGGTGGATTTCATCACTTCGGACCGCCCAGACCTGCTGAGGGACCTGCTGGTTCGAGCTCAACTGTGAGCGAACTGCCTTTCCACCAGATTTGAAAAACCATTCAGTTGCCCGTGTGGCATTGACTAACGCCCGTTATCGGGTGATATTGATTGAATAGCCCATTCGATGAAGGAGATACATCAATGAAGAAATCCATCCTGTTGGTCCTGATGCTGGCTTTGGCGCTTACCTTTGCGGCATGCAAGACCACGGAGACTACCGAACCTATCGAGCAGCAACCTACCGCTGTCGCGCAACAAGAACCAGTTGCGGTCGTGCAGCCCGCCCAACCGGAACCTGTTGCAGAGCAACCGGTCGTCGAAGAACCTGCCGCGGTCGAACCTGCAACAGAACCTGTCGCAGAAGTGATCGCCACCGCTGTTGCAATGTCGGTCGAGGAAGTAAATCAAAAATTCAGTTACATCTATGGCCACTTGTTGGCGACCAACATCGTCAGCGAAGGCATCCGCATCAACCCCTCCTATTTTGCCCTTGGATCGGAGGATTTCATCAACTACGCCGATTTGCGGATCGACATGGACGCCATCAACCAAGCGTTCAACGATTACCAAGGCTATCTTGAAGGTACGCTGACCGAGGAAACATTGCTCGCTTCTCCGAGCACCGATCCGGCTGTTCCCAGCTCGTTGCTTGAGAAGTTCAGCTATGGGTATGGTTACCTGATCATGTACAACCTGCAGACCGATGGCATCAACGTCCTGCTGGATGAGTATACTGCCGGTATCGCCGACGCCATCGCCGGAGTACCGTTGGCCTATACCGCAGAGCAAATCGATGAGATTTTCATGGCCTACCAGAACAACATGATGGAAGCCTATTACAGTGCCATGGAGAGCATGGCGGCCGACAGCTTGGCCCAAGCCGAGGCTTTCTTGGCCGATAACGCCACCCAAGAGGGAGTCGTCACCACCGCTAGCGGATTGCAGTACAAGGTGATCACTGAGGGAACCGGAGCCAAACCCACTGCCGCCGACACGGTCAAAGTCGATTATTTGATCACCTTCCTCGACGGCACCACCGGCGACAACTCCTATCAACGGGGTGAGCCGTCTGTGTTCCAAGTCGCCAACTTGATTCCTGGATTCGTCGAAGGCGTCTTGTTGATGACCGAAGGAAGCCATTACCAGTTCTTCGTCCATCCTGACTTGGCCTACGGTCCGTTGGGCAACGACGCCATTCCCGCCAACACCTTGTTGATTTTCGATGTCGAGTTGCACGAGATCGTCAAGCCACAATGATGCTTCACCTGTACAGACCACACTGCCGCGGCTTCGACCGCGGCAGTTTCATTTTGGCTATTCAGCCGAGTCTCAGCGTTTGGTTCAGATTCCAAACCACATCACGGTCCATTTTTTCCACTCGCCGGTCATAGGTGAGCAAGCCGTTGATCTCGTCCTCGACATCGGACAGTTGGGTGTAGACGCTTGCACACAAACCCTGCGCTGTCAGCGGCGCAATCTCATGCGCTATCAGATGAGCATAGGCGTTTTGAAGGTCTTGCTTTGTCTTGAAGTTTTTATAACCGAAAGTTTTGTCTAACGAGAAGGCGTGCCCTTCCACCTTCAGGCCATACCCACCGAATTCGGAGAGGACGACCGGACGACCATCCCTTGCCGGCATCGACACCGCCCGGAAATAGATGTGCATGCTTTTCAGATCGGGACCGCCTTGGTCATACCATCCGCTGGCATGGTCCACGATCCTGGACGGGTCGAGCTCCTTGATGCGCCGGGCGATGCGCAGGCTGTCGAACTGCCCCCAGCCTTCATTGAATGCGACCCAGACCACAATGCAGGGATGATTGTGCAGTAGCGCGATGGTCTGCTCCATCTCCCGCTCATACTCCTGCCGGCCTTGGGCAGAACTGCGGTACATGAGCCGACGATGCCGGCGGTCGTCAAAGCGCAGCTTTAACAGTGCATTGGCGGCAATCAACGGGGGCCAATAGCGGCCACCGCCGTTGACCATGTCTTGCCAGACTAGCATTCCCAAGCGGTCGCAATGCCAATACCAACGCTCCGGTTCAATCTTGATGTGCTTGCGCACCATGGTGAATCCCATGGCTTTCATCGTGGCGATGTCATGGACCAGCGCTTCATCGGAAGGGGCGGTATAGAGGCCGTCAGGCCAATATCCTTGATCCAAAACTCCTGCTTGAAAGCAAGGATTGCCGTTGAGCACCATGCAAGGATTGCCGTTCGCATCGGTCCCGATGGAGATTTCTCGCGCTGCTGCATACGATGTGACCACATCGGAGCCATACCGCAATTCCACACCGTACAGGTGGGGATCTTCACACGACCAGACATGCAATGTGGGAACTGTCAGCCGAACAGTGGCCGAGCCTTGGAATTCTGCTTGGGAAACGACAACTTGATCGTCGAGAATCCGGATGGTGCCTTGCCGATCCCCGACAGCAACAATGCTGAAGATGAAAGCACTCGAAGCGAGGTCGCTGTCAATCCGCCACGATGCAAGGTGCTCGTCGGCCAGCCATTCCAACCAGACGGTCTGCCAGATGCCCGATTGGGCAGTATACCAAATCCCTCCGGGTTTGGAGGATTGCTTGCCGCGGGCGTGATGCGACCGATCGGTATCGTCGTGGACAGCCACCTCAAGCACATGCCTGCCAAGCTCCAGTTTGCCCAGATCACAATAAAACGGCAGATACCCGCCTTGGTGGGAACCGCATTCCACGTCATCGATCTTGACAGTGCAGCGTTGGTCGACTGCACCGAAATGAAGCCGGCATGTGAGCAGGGCACCGGCATCCATTGCCATGGAGGGCTCGATGGTGAATTCACGACGGTACAGCAATGTCTCACCAGGTTGCAGGTGGTGGGAGTATCCCGCCAGTGGAGCTTCTGGAGAGAAGGGAACCCGAATGCTCCCATCATAACCGGAAAAGCTCTGGCCGGGAGCGATGACGGTACACTGCCACCAACCGTTGAGGTTCAGCCATCGCTTGCGCTCGCATTGTGGACGGGGGTGTTCGCTCAATACGGGCAGGGTGGCATCGGCAGCCAAACGTTCCCCCCAGACGGTGAACAGTGAAGCAGTCTTCCGTTTGCGTGATTCCACAGCGGCCATGGTTTTCTCCCTGCGATGCAACCTGTCTGTGTCAGCATATCAGCGGTTCCTTTGATGTTCAATCAAAACACGGTTGTCCTTGACGGTCGCCTAGCAGCATGGTTATTGTTGGGCAAGCCCTTCCTAGCTGGAGCGGCATCCGCATTGTTTGGAGGAACCGATGGCTACCATATACCGCAGCATGACCGACCTGATAGGCACAACACCTTTGGTTGAACTCAGCCGATTCACCCGTGCACATGGCGTGCATGCAAGGATCCTGGCGAAAGTTGAAGGACTGAATCCGGGAGGTAGCGTGAAGGACCGCATCGCCTTGGCGATGGTCTTGGATGCCGAGCGCAAGGGCCTGCTCAAACCGGGCGGTCTGATCGTGGAACCCACCAGCGGCAACACCGGCATCGGTTTGGCACTGGTTGCGGCAGCACGCGGATACCGGATCATCCTGACCATGCCCGATACGATGAGCACTGAGCGCAGAACCCTCTTGAAGGCTTACGGAGCGCAATTGGTGCTCACCGAGGGGGCCAAGGGCATGAAAGGAGCCATTGCCAAAGCTGAAGAACTGGTCGCCCAAAATCCAGGCGCGTTCATGCCCGGTCAGTTCACCAATCCGGCCAATCCGGCTATCCATGCCGAGACGACTGGACCTGAGATTTGGACCGACACCGACGGGAAGCTTGCTGCTTTCGTAACCGGTGTCGGAACCGGCGGGACTGTTTCGGGGGCCGGGTCCTACTTGAAGAAACGCGACGGGAACATTCATGTGGTTGCAGTCGAACCCTCCGGTTCCCCGTTGCTTTCGCAGGGGACGGCGGGACCTCATAAAATCCAAGGCATCGGGGCTGGTTTCGTACCCGAGACGCTCGACACCTCGGTGTATGACGAAGTCATCGCCGTGAGTAACGAGGAGGCCTTCGCCATCGGCAAAGAATTGGCCAGAACGGAAGGCCTGTTGGCCGGAATCTCCTCGGGTGCCGCTTTGGCGGCAGCTCTCTGCTTGGCCAAGCGCCCGGAATTTGCTGGCAAAACTATCGTAGTGGTGCTGCCGGACAATGGGGACCGCTATTTGTCCACCCCGTTGTACGCCGAATAACAAAGAAAAATCCTGGCCGTTCAGACCAGGATTTTTCTTGTGTATTCGGGACAGTGATCAATACTTCTTGACTCCAGCAGCGAGCGCTTTCTCCACCAGCGTATAGAAATCACCGACGTGGATCGAAACCCCGGCGATGTCGTCGGTATGGCCGGCCTCATCCTTGAAGGTGATCTTCTTGGGATCTTGGGTCGAAAGCAGATACGCTTCGGCTTTCTCAGCCTGCACATACCACTCGGCTTGGGCCTTGCCGAACTGGACCATGTTGTATTTGCCGGCCATGTCGTAGGCTTTCTTGTCCTCGTTGGCTTCGTTGAGAGCACTCCAGTAGACCGAGACGATGTTGCCGTTGGAAACGAACAGGGATGCATACCCCTTCCACCCGTTGGCAAAGGCATCCTCGGAGGCATAATAGCCGCCGTCAGCATACTTGCCAAGCTTGGTCGGACCTGCGGCCAAAGCCTTCTCGACCAGATTGAACAATGCGTTGACATGGATGGAGACGCCAGCGATATCGTCGCTGTGACCCTGATCATCCTTGTAGGTGATCTTCTTGGGATCTTGGGTGGCGATCAAGTAGGCCTCGGCTTTGCCGAACTTGACCATGTTGTACTTGCCGGCCTTGTCGTACGGCTTCTTGTCGTCGCCAGTCTTGTTGACAGCACTCCAGTTCACCGCAGCGATGCGGCCATTGAGGACGGTGAATGCGACATATTCTTTCCAGCCGGAGGAGGGATAGCTCTCGTCGATGGCGAAATAAGCCCCGTCGGCATACGGTCCGCGACCTACGGGACCGGCAGCCAAAGCTTTTTTGGCCAAGTCAAACAAGGCGTTGACATGGATCGAAACCCCGGCGATGTCGTCGGTATGGCCTTGGTCATCTTTATAGGTGATCTTGGCAGGATCTTGGGTAGCGATCAAATAAGCTTCAGCCTTCTCGGCTTGCTGGTACCACTCGGCTTGGGCTTTGCCAAACTTGACCATGTTGTACTTGCCGGCCTTGTCGTACGTCTTTTTGTCGGCAGTGCCGTTGAGGTTGACAGCGTTCCAATCGACGTTGGCGATTTTCCCGTTCTTAACCTCAATGGTCACGACTTCTTTCCAACCAGAAGAGGCAAACGCCTCATCGGCAGCAAAATAGATGCCGTCCTTATAGGTGGCGACAGCAGCGGGGGCAACCGGTGCCACAGTGGGCACCACAGCGGGAGCGGGAGCCGGGGCGGCCGGGGTGGCAACTTGTTTGGCACAGCCGACTGTCAACAGCAACAATCCGGCCAGTATTACCATAATGGACGGAATCATGTGTTTCTTCATCTTCATTCCTCTCTTAGTAAATTGTAATCGATACTTATATACCGATGACCGTTGAACAATATATGATGTATCGTAAATTTCTGCAATCGGTTCGGCTGATGAATCGGTCACTTTGACAATAAGTATGCTTGCTGGTACGATGGATGTCGATGAAATCGATCCGTGTGGGCGATTATGTGGTACTTGTCCTCTCAGTTGCGATCACCGCCCTCAGTTTTTTCTCGTATGGGAACATGACGGGGGCACCGACTGTTCATGTCAGGGTTGGATCCCAAGCATGGGTTTATGATGTGGCGGTGGACCGCACTTTGACCTTCAGCGGTCCAGCCGGCAATACTGTCGTGGAGATCAAAGACTCGCAAGTCCATGTTGCCTCCTCCGATTGCCGCAACAAGGTCTGTGTCGCTGCCGGATGGAAGAAGCATCCCGGTGAATGGATCATCTGCCTGCCCAACAATGTGTTCATCATGATTGAAGGGAGCGACTCCGAAGGTGAGGGAGGTGTCGATGCCGTCTCGTTCTGAGCGCCAGGGTGCCATGCGGATCGACTTGATTGCGTTGTTGGCAGCCTTCACCCTCTTTCTATCGACCATCGAATACCTCATTCCGAAACCTGTTCCGTTCATGCGCATCGGTCTGGCCAACCTGCCCTTGATGATCGGTCTGGGTATCTTGGCTCCGAAGGAATACGCAGTGTTGGCCTTGCTCAAGTTCTTGGGTCAAGGGATGGTTTCGGGAACGATCTTCTCGTATGTTGCCCTCTTTTCGGCAGGAGGGACAGTGGCGAGCGCGCTGACGATGTTCGCCCTGCACGCTTGGTTCGCTCGATATCTGGGGATGGTCGGTATCGGGGTGGCCGGAGCGATGGCGAGCAACATCGTCCAGTTGGTCCTGTCGCGGTTCATCATGTTCGGCAGTAGCGCATGGCTCATCGCCCCACCGTTTTTAACGATGGGTTTGATCACGGCGGTCATCTTGGGATTGTTCGCCCAACGCTTCATCGAGACATCCCGATGGTATGCTTCCAAGGAGTCCGCATGAAATTCGACCGGGCCAATGTAAGGTTGTTGGCCGGATTGGCCATGCTCCCTGCCCTGCTGTTCCAAGAATCACTTGGTGCGCAATTCTTGCAAGTGGCTTATGCTGTCATGTTGGCGCTGATGTACGGTCGGCGTTTCAAATTGGGGCCGAACCTGATTGTTCTGCTATCGGTCACGGCGGCACATGTCTTCCAACCGAACGGATTGCATCTGTTGAACGTGTTTTCCTTCCCGGTGACCGCCGGAGCTTTGCTCATCGGAGTCCGTAAAGCATTGACACTTATCGGGATGTTGTACCTTTCGCAGTTCATGGTGACAGGCAAGCCCCGCTTGCCCGGCCGGTTGGGGGCGTTGCTCTCGCTGCAGTTCACCTACTTCGACCGCATCACCAAACGCTGGGAGGGCTTCGACAAGCGCCATCCCCTTGCTTCACTCGACACCTTGTTGCTCTCCTTCGATCACACAGAGGAGGGTCTCGATGCCGGCGGGGCCCCGGTTGTGGCGGCTTCACAAAAGGAGATTGCCGCAGCGCTGCTGCATATCGCCTGCATGTGGCTCTTGTTCACCCTCGGGACAACCGGTTGGCTAAAGTTTATCGAAGCTTGGGCTTACTGAGGCAACCGGTATCCTTCTGCCAGAGCATACGACTCGTTGCTGATTTCGAATGGAATCGTTCTGTTGGCAAATCCAGTGGTATAGAGGATGCGGTGGTCGTTGGTCAAGAATATCGCCTCGACCCCTACGAGCGATTCAATCAAAGCCATCCCGCGCTCAAGCCCCAATGAATACACTGCAGTCGACAGGGCATCGGCGGTGAACGAGGAGTCCATCACGATGCTCACGCTGGTGAAGTCTGATTCGACCGGATACCCACTGCGGGGATTGAGGATGTGGTGGTAACGCACTCCGTCGAGATCGAAATAGCGCTCGTAGGGACCGCTGGTGACCAATGAGGTGGCATCGAGCTGGAGTATCAAGGCCGACCCGCCCCGCTCTTCATCGGGATTTTGGATTCCGATACGCCACGGGCTGCCGTCAGCTTTCTGGCCGACTGTGAGCACATTGCCTCCCAAGTTGATGATGGCCCGCTTGACTCCATGGTCGGCCAACACCTCGGCCACCTCGTCGGCGGCATATCCTTTGGCAATGCCGCCCAAATCGAGAACCATGCCCTTATTCGGCAGATAGACCGTTTTGGCCCTCTCGTCCAGGACCACCAAGCGCCAATCGATAAGCCCGACCAATCGGTCGATCTCTTCTTGGGCGGGTTTGCGGGGATTGTCGCCTCCGATGTCCCAGGCTTGGACCAGCGGTCCGATGGTGGGATCGAACGCCCCTGAACTCAATGCAGCAATCCGCAAGGCCTCTTTGATAACGGCGAAGGTATCGTCGGATACAGCAACCGGAGCCAAGCCTGCCTTGGCGTTCACATGGGCTATCTCGCTGTCGGCGCTATGAAGAGTCATCTCGGCCTCGATGCGCGCAATGCGTTCGAAGGCGGCTGTGAAGGCTTTGTCGGTGGGTTTGTCGTAGATGGTGATCTTGCAGACCGTTCCCAAAAGCAGTTCGGAACGGGCAAGCGGTTGATCCGTAACGCTTTGAGCATCCTTTTGGCATCCTGCCGGGATAATAATCAGGAAAAGTATTGCGATAAAAACAAATCGAATTGAATTTTTAGTTGGTTTCATGATATATCTGTTTACTGGCTTGTCGCATTATGCGATGAATCGACACGGTATTGCAACCAGTCGGGAAGCGATACGGGACAACGAGCATGACAAAACCGCTTCGGCGGTTCGAGGAGAATCGTACACTATGGAAAAAAAGCGCATCATGATCCTGGGTGGAGGCTATGCTGGTGTCCACGCCGCGAAACGGTTGCACAAAGCGTTCAAACGCATGAAGGATCAGGTCGAGATCACCCTCATCGACAAACATCGTGAGCACATCCTCATGACCGAGCTGCACGAAGTGGCCGGCAACCGGGTCGAGGAAGGGTCGGTGAAGATTTCGTTCGACCGGATTTTCTCCGGTAAGACTGTCAACGTCATCCATGACGAGGTCCTTGCCATTGATTTCAAAGAACAGGTCCTGAAAGGCCGGCTCGGTACCTATCCGTACGACCAGTTGCTCATCAGCACCGGAGCCGAAGCAACCGACTTCAACATCCCCGGAGTGAAAGAGCATGCTTTCTATCTGTGGAGCATCGAGGATGCCGTGCGTATCCGCAACCATATCGAGGAAACGGTCAAAGAGGCCGCCCGCGAGTTCGACCCGGTCAAACGTTCGCACTTGCTGACATTCGTGGTGGCGGGCGGCGGGTTCACGGGGGTGGAACTGGTCGGCGAGTTGATCGAGTGGTTGCCCACCCTCTGCAAGGAGAACGGGGTCGATTACAATGAGGTCAAGCTGATGAACGTCGAGGCGCTCGGCAGCATCCTCAACATGCTTCCCGAAGGTCCGCGCAACAAGGCTGTGGCCTACATGCAGAAGCATGGTGTGGAGATCCGCCTTAATTCGTTGATCACCACTGCCGATGCCGAAGGATTCACCACTAGGGACGGTACGGTCATCAAGACCAAGACCCTGGTATGGACGTGCGGCATCAGGGGTACCCAGTTTTGCAGTTCGTTGCCGCTGACCGATGGGAAAGTCGGCCGCAAACGGGTCAACGAGTTCATGCAGTCACTCGATTACGAGAATGTCTACCTGGCTGGCGACGGCATCTGGTATATGGAAGATGGCAAGCCGTTGCCGCAGATCGTCGAGGCGGCCGAACAGACCGCAGCCACTGCTGCAGACGGCATCATCCAGAAGATCCGGGGTGAGCTTGGCCTCAAAACCCAGCCCGTAAAACCGTTCAAGTCCAACTTCCACGGCTACATGGTTTCAGTCGGCGGACGCTACGCCGTTTCCTATAACATGGGCATGGCATTGTCGGGCTTCTTCGCTCAAGCAATCAAGCACATGATCAACATGTATTATCAATTTGGCGTGTGCGGGGTGAACGGGGTGTGGGCCTACTTCAAGCACGAGATCCTCGAGATCCGCGACCGGCGCTCGCTCATCGGCGGTTTGGCAGCTTATAAAGTCCCCTCCTATTGGACCACATTCTTGCGCATGTACTTGGGTGTGATGTGGTTGATCGAAGGCATCACCAAGATTGTGGATGGTTGGTTGACCGACACCACCGGTGGAAAAGTGTATTGGGGTCCGGTCAAAGACGCAGCCGGCGAGGTGGTTGAAGCGGTGTCCGCCGTTACCGAGGTTGCAACCGAGGCAGTCGCTTCCGCCAGCTTGGCAGTAGCTGAGACGGGAGAAGCTGTGGCAACTGCCGTCAAGCAATTCGCACCACCGCTGTTGTCTGAACCGTTGGGCATCTTCACCTGGATCAACGAGACCTTCGTGGCAAGCGCCCCCTATCTGTTCCAAGTGGTGATCGTATTGGCCGAAGTCGCCATCGGTTTGTGCTTGGTCGGTGGTTTGTTCACCGCCCCGGCAGCGGTCGTGTCGCTGGGTCTGTCGATCATGTTCCTCATCGGAGCCATGGCAGGCAAAGAGATCCTGTGGTTCATGGCTGTCTCGATCATCATGATCGGTGGAGCTGGCCGTGCCTTCGGCCTGGACTACTGGGTCATGCCGTGGATCAAGGGATTGTGGAACAAGACCCCGCTGGCAAAGAAATCCTACCTCTATCTGGGTGAACCCGAATTCACCAAAAAGCAGAAGGCCAAGCGCGAAGCGCGCAAGAAGGGTGCCTCGGTATAACGTATGGAGAATTTTTGGGGCAACGACCCTGTCTTGGATAGCGACCTTCAACGCGTACGCGAATTAATCAAGGATTCCGTCGACAAGTCGCACGGTTTCATCCGGCCGTTGCTTGTATCACATGTGGGATCGGGCGGGAAGATGCTTCGTCCCGCCCTGGTCCTCATCGCCGCCCGCCTTGGCAAGGAGACTGCCAAGGATAGTGTCCTCAGGACAGCGAGCATCATCGAGATGGTCCATCTCGCCTCATTGATCCATGACGACATCCTCGACATGGCCATGACGAGGCGGGGACTACCGACCTTGTACGCCCGCATCGGTGCCAAACAGGCTGTCTTGGCCGGAGACTACCTGCTGTCGCGGGCCATCTCGCTGGTCAGCGATCGTTCGGGGGACCTTCAAGCGGCAACCGTGGCGGCTGCCTTCAGCCGGTTATGTGAAAGCGAACTGGACCAAGATGCCGGCCAAAACGATTTTTTCATAACTAAAAGCACATACATGCGCCGCATCGGTGGCAAAACGGCGGCTTTGTTCGCCCTCAGTTGCCATGCCGGGGCCGCGGCCGCCGAGGCCTCTAAGCCCGACCAAGCACTGATGCATCGGTTCGGATACTTGTTCGGCATGTCGTTCCAAATCCAAGACGACATGCTCGATTATATCGGCAACGCCAACGATCTTGGCAAGCAAACCGGTCGGGACCTGCAATGCGGCATCCCCACTCTACCGTTGATCTTGGCGTTGGAACGGGAGCGTAATGTCGATGGCAAGCGCCCGCTGGCAGCCTTGCTCATGGACAAGAGCGGACGATTGAACAGCAAGGACACCGCCAAAGCTGTCGCCAAAGTCATTGAACTCGGCGGTATCGAGGCGTCTGCAGCGGTTTGCAATGCCTACCGCGATCGCGCCCTGCACAATTTGGAATGCCTCAGCGACAGTCGTGTCGCAGGACAACTACGCGAGCTCTTCATACGCTTGTCCAATCGCCCCAGCTAAAAATTAGAAATCATTGTCATTTTACATTGACTGGATTGTCGTCAATCGAGTGACTATCCGGTCATTTCGGAAAATACCGTTGCCTCCTGTATATTAGTATGCTAGACTATCACTAGTCAGTGATCTGACGGGAAATTCATCTCAAGGAGAGTCTAACCATGAAAAAATTGATCGCAGTACTGCTTCTGGCCTCCATGGCGTTAGGCATGGTGTCGGCCCAGGGTACCCAAGAGGACCCATTGGCCAATTACCCTGACAAGGCCATCACGCTCATCGTCCCCTGGGGTGTCGGTGGGGCTTCCGACCTGCTCATGAGAGCTATTGCAGCCGTGTATCCGAAGTATGCCAACGGCCAACAGCTCATCATCAAGAACGTCAATGCAGCTGCCAGCGTTCAGGGTGTCGTCGAGTACACCGGATTGAGACCCGATGGATACTCCCTTCTCTTCTGGGCAACCGCTCAATCGATCAAGACCCAGATGACCAAGACACCGTATGAGGCGCTCGATTACCAGCCCATCTTTGCCGCCGTCAACGACAGTCCATATATCCTCGTCCATGCCGATTCCCCGTTCAAGACTTTGCAGGACTTGGTTGCTTACGCCAAGGCCAATCCCGGCAAGCTCACCATCGGCAACTCCGGTTCCGGTGGCGGCAACCACTTGGCCGCCCTCCAGTTCGAAATTGCTGCCGGCATCAAAGTGAACCATATCCCGTACGGTGGCGGAGCCCAGAGCGCCCAAGCCACGTTGGCCAAGGAAATCGACTGTTCGATGAACGTTCCTGCCGAAGGCCTCACCAATGTGGAAGCCGGTCAGTTGCGGATGCTGGCCGTGTTGAGCAAAGACCGCATGCCGACCTTCCCCAACGTCCCGACTGCCAAGGAACAGGGTGTGAATGCCGTCAATGAGCAAGCCAGAGGTATCATGATCCACCGCACCGCCCCCGAAGGCATGGCGGAGAAGCTCGAGGCGATCTTCAACCAATGCGTCGAAGATGCTGATTTCAAAGCACAGCTCAAGACCCTCAAGATGAACCGCCAGTGGCTCACCGGTGCCGAGTATGAGCTGCTGATCAAGACCGAGATCGAGTTGTACAAGGGTATCATCCAGACCAACAAGCTCGGTGACCGCTACTAAGATTTTGTTCGTTTCGATATGAATAGCATCACGCTTTCCGGCACGGGTATCCGTGCCGGATGCGTATGCCAGATCATGGGAGGAGGATTAGATGACCCCGAAGGCCGATTTCTACTCTGGAATTGGAATAGCTGTGTTCTCAGCGGTGTTTTTCTTCATCGCCGGTACCTATCCCGAGGCAGCCAAAGGTCTTGGACCAGGCGGATTCCCGCAAATCATCACTGCAACTATGTTCGTGCTCGGCATGCTTCAGTCGGTGAATTCGTTCGTAGCCATGAAACGCGGGGCCAAAGAATCCGCCAAGCTCAACGGAAAAGAAATTGTCCAGATGTTGATTCTCGCGGCAGCCTTTTTCGCCTATGTATTGGTGATGAAATATCTGGGATATGTGATCTCCACCCTGATCTTCCTGTTCTTGTTCCTCTACCTCTATGGCGACCGCAAGTGGTTGCGCATGGTTTTAGTGACGGTCATCGGCACAGCCGTCACGTTTATAATGTTCAAGTATCTCTTCCAGATTTACTTGCCCGAATTCTATTTCTTTTAGGAGGAGAACAGCATGCAGGAAATACTGTCAGGTTTCATAGACACCTTCCAACCCATGACGATGTTGATGATGCTCATCGGTACGGTGGGCGGCATCGTCATTGGAGCAATCCCGGGCATGAGCGGTTCGATGGGCGTCATCCTCCTGCTCCCGTTGATCTATCAACTGGATACCATCCCCTCCATGGTCGTTTTGGCGGCGATGTTCTGCGGCTCGATGTACGGCGGAAGTGTCTCAGCCATCCTGCTTAGGACTCCTGGAACTCCATCCGCCTCAGCGACTGTCATCGACGGTTATCCCATGGCCCAAAAAGGACAAGCCGGCAAGGCACTGGCCACGGCCTGCATCGCCAGCGCTTTTGGTGGCTTGGTCAGCGGCATTTGCTTGTTGTTCATCGCTCCGCAACTGGCCAAAGTGGCCCTGAGTTTCCAAGCCCCAGAATTTTTTGCCCTCGCCATCTTCGGGCTCACCCTGATGGCAAGTTCATCCTCAAAGAGCATGATCAAGGGTTTGATCAGCGGTTTCTTCGGGCTGCTGCTTTCCACAGTCGGAGTGGACTTGATCAGCGGCAACATGCGCTTCACCTTCAACTCGATCAAATTGATGGGCGGGTTCAACATCCTGCCGGTGTTGGTCGGTATTTTTGCCTTCGCCCAGGTGTTCCTCGACCTCTCCAAGCATGACGAGCAGGGCGTGGTGCAAGAGACCGGCACCCTGAGAAGCATGATTCCAAACCGCAAGGAGATGAAATCGATTCTGATGCCCATGGTCATCGGCTCGGTCATAGGTGTGGCCATCGGTATCATCCCGGGAACCGGAGGGGCCATCGCCTGTTTCTTGGCTTATGAGATAGCCAAACGGTTTTCCCGTCATTCGGAATTGTACGGGACGGGGTATGTCGAGGGGATCGCGGCGCCCGAGTCGGCCAATAACGGCACGACCGGAGGGGCTTTCGTCCCGCTGCTCACCTTGGGCATACCCGGCGATACGGTCACGGCAGTCATGCTGGGGGCCTTCATGCTGGTCGGCATCCGCCCGGGTCCGCAACTATTCACCGAGGCCAGCCACGAGGTCTACACCTTCTTCATGGCCTTCATCGTCATGCAGTTCCTCATGTTGATCCTTGGCTTGGGTGGGACGAAATTATGGGCGAAAGTGCTCAACGCACCCCGGGTTGTCCTCATGCCGTTGATCTTGCTGTTCTGCTTCTTGGGTGCCTACACCCTCTCCAACAGCACCGGGGACGCCGTCATCGCTTTGATCTTCGGCCTACTCGGCTATTTCATGCAAAAGTACGGTTATCCCGGAGCCCCGATGATTCTCGGGTTGATCCTCGGTCCCATGGCCGAACAAAACCTCAACCGGGCCTTGCTCATCTCCCAAGGTGACTGGACCGTCTTTTTCACCCGCCCGATCTCGTTGGCCTTCATCCTCGTCACCATCGCTTCGATCGTCTACTCGACGGTTTCCGCGTATCGTAAAAAACACCACTCCAAGGGAGCCACACGATGAATGAATTGCAAACCAAGCTGAGCAGGATCCGTTCGGTCCTTGCCCGACAGAATCTCGACGCCGTCTACCTCAAGCGCCAAGACAACTTCGCTTGGCTTAGTTGTGGCGGTAAGAATTATGTGGGTATCGGGGAGATGGGCAACTGCGGATTGTTGGTCACCACAGATGCTACCTATGCCATCACCAACACGATCGAAAGCGAGCGCATGCGCGATGAGGAGCATCTCGAAGCGCTCGGATTCGCTATCCAAGCCGGTCTTTGGCACGACAATGGTTTTGAAGCGGCCACGATCAATAAACTGGTGCCGAACGGGAAGGTCGGTTTCGATCATGGCAATCCAGCCGGAGCGAACGTGGCCAACCTGATCAAGGAATTACGCCTGTCGTTCACCACCGAGGAACTCGTGCGCTATCGCGAGATCGGGTATCTTGCTTCGTTGGCGATCGAAGAAACAGCGGCATCGATCAGGATGGGCGACAGCGAATACGAGACAGTCGGGCGGTTGTCCGAGATCCTCCATGCCCACGGGATGGACTTTGCCTCGGCCATGTGTGCCGCCGATGAACGCATCAGCGACTACCGCCACCCGGTTCCGACCATGAAGGCGATCAGGGAACGGGTCCAACTGGGAGGCAACATACGCCGCCAAGGTTTGGTGGTGTGTCTGACGCGTTATGTGAATTTTGTGCCTGTCAGCAAGGCTCTCGCCGCGCAATACCGGGCCAATGTGGAAATCGATTTGACCTACATGGCCAACACCGTTGTCGGCCAGAGCTATCAGGTTCCGTTGCAAGCGGGCAAAGCCGCCTATGAAAGGCTTGGCTACGGTGCTGAATTCGACAAGCACCACCAAGGCGGACCGATTGGCTATAATCCCCGTGAATACCGGGTCGATTTCTCCCATGATGTACAGATAGTGGAAAACCAAGGCTTTTGTTGGAATCCTTCGATTACGGGCACCAAGAGCGAAGATACCATCGTGGTATCTTCCAAGGGGTTCGAGTTCATCACCCGTCCGATCATCTTCCCGACAATCGAGGTGGCCTTTGGCGGCAAGACATATCGGAGAGCCGCGATTCTCGAAAAATAAGGGAAAGGAGTCCGCAATGAAGACGCTAGGAATTGCCATTCTCGGCACGGGGGCCATCGCCCGTACCCATATCGCTGCGTTCAAACGCCTGGGTGGGCGCTGCCAGATCCGGGCTCTCTGCGACCTGTTTCCCGACAAAGCCAAGGCATTATCTGAGCAGGAGCAATTGTCTGTCGATATCTATTCCGATTACCATAGCATGTTGGGCCGCTCCGACATCGATGTGGTGTCGATCTGCCTTCCCCCGGGAGTGCATGCCGAGACCGCCATTGCCGCAATGGATGCGGGTAAGCATGTCTTGGTTGAAAAACCGATGGCGGCTTCGCTTGAGGAATGCGATGCGATGATCTTGGCTGCCGAGCGCAACAAAGTCTTGCTTTCTCCTGTGGCCCAAAACCGTTTCAAGACCCCCATGATGAAAGTCAAACGGATGTTGGACGAGCACGTCGGCGGCAAGGTCTTGCATGCCATGGTGAATTCATTGTGGTGGCGCGGGGACAATTATTACGATATCTGGTGGCGCGGCACATGGGACAAGGAGTGTGGTGGATGCACCACCAGCCACGCTGTACATCATTTGGACCTGATGCAGTGGATGATTGGAATGCCGCAGGAAGTCCAGGCTGTCATTACCAATGTCGCCCACACCAACTCGGAGTGTGAGGACCTCTCTATCGCCATCATGCGTTACCCCGGGATGCTGGCCCAAATGACCGCTTCGATCGTGACCCACGACGAGGCTCAGGAATTGGTGTTCCAAACCCAACGGGCCCGCCTTTCAATTCCGTGGAAACTACATGCCTCCACGGCGTTGGAAAATGGATTCCCTCAAGTCGATGGTGCTACCGAACGGGAACTGCAGGCCTACTATGATGGATTGCCCTCGCTTTCGGTCGAAGGGCATCCGGCCCAAGTGGAGAACTTCATCGATGCGATCGAGGGCAAAGGAGATTTGCTCATCGACGGTAAACAAGGACGCAACACCATCGAACTGATCATGGCGATCTACAAATCCTCGTTCAGTCGCTCGTCGGTGGTATTGCCGATCACAAAAGACGATCCCTTCTACACCCGTTCAGGTGTGGTGGCCACCATGCCCCATTTCCATGAGAAGACCCGCAGTATCGATAATTTCTCGGCTACCCCGATTACTTTGGGACGCGATGTGGGCAAATAACCACGGATCATGTAGACATGCAAAGGCCCAGCCAACACAAGCGGGGCCTTTGTTGCATCTGCACACTAGAAGTTGAAATTGTCAGGATCGGCACCGAAGCGTTTGTTTTGATTGAGGGCATCGATCTGTTCGATCTCGTGCTCAGAGAGCGAGAAATCGAAAATGCGTGAGTTCTCGACAATCCGCTGCGGATGGATGGATTTGGGAATGGCGATGATGCCGTGTTGGATGTGCCAGCGCAGCACCACTTGGGCCGGGCTCTTGCCATGGCGTTTTCCGATCTCGATCAGAAGGGGAATGTCCAAATTACCCTTCATGATAGGGCTCCATGCTTCCATCTGAATGCCTTTCTCGCAACAGAAGGAGCGCAGTTCTAGTTGGCTGAGCAATGGATGCAACTCCACTTGGTTCACGGCGGGAACGATCGAAGTTTCCGCCAAAATGTCCTTCAGGTGATGGATCTGGAAATTGCTCACCCCGATGGCCCGCACTTTTTTATCCTCGTACAGCTTACACAGCGCTTTCCAAGAATCGACATACTTGCCCTTGACCGGCCAATGGATCAAGTAGAGGTCCAGGTGGTCCAGCCCCAACCGTTGCAAGCTGGCAGCATAAGCTTGCAATGCACTCTCGTAACCTTGCTCTTTGTTCCAGAGCTTGGATGTGATGAACAGCTCGTTGCGAGGCACACCGCTGTCCAAGACAGCCCGTCCCACGCCGCGTTCGTTGTCATAGGCCGCCGCTGTATCGATGAGCCGGTATCCGGCACTGATGGCCGTACGTACGGCTTGATACACATCGTCGCCTTCGGGAACCCGGAACACTCCCAAGCCAAACCCAGGCATTCGTACCCCATTGTTCAATTCGATGGTATCTTGCAGATGAGCGATCATGCCGACCTCCTGTTGTATTGTGGTGCTTTGAATATACGGAGGAAGATTTCATTCGTCCAACCCGTCCTCTGAAGGCCCCTGTTCAGTTTGTCTTGCCCACCCGATACCATATCCCCAACTCAGGCAACTCTGCCTGAGGCGATACGGTGCGGGCATCGTCGAGGATGGCTGCATGAAAGCACTCTTCCAGCGGCAAATGGCACAACACCAGCCTAAGTGCTCCTAGGGATTGGGCGACCTCGGCTGCTTGTCGAGCGGTGCTGTGGCCATTCTTGTTGACTTGTTGTTGTTCAACGGTGACCCCACCCGCCTCATGGATCAGGATATCGGCATGCATGGCGGATGCGGGATAGGGCGTGGTCGCCACTGAGTCGGGGAAATAAGCCAGTTTTTCACCATCGGTAAAGCACACGAATCCGTTGGTCGGCATATGCGGACGGTGAAACAGTGTGAACCAACACAATGAGACTGCATCGTTCAACTTGATCGTTGTTTCACCGGCTTCCTCCCACGATAACGGCATCAAGTTCGGTTTGTTGTCGAACTTATACAGGGCTATCAAAGCCTTGCACACCGTTAAAGCATACCCGTTACCGAGGATGCGCAACGGCTTTCTCCGGTTGCCTATCACCATGTCTTGGATCAGGGAGGGAAAGGCATAGGTGTGGTCGCAATGCCCGTGTGTGATGAGTACTGCATCGAGCTCAAGCGGATCGATGCCGAACGAACGCAATGCTTGGCCCGGCGACCCGGAGGCATCCACCAATAGAGAGAATCCTTCGTGTTCGATCACTATGGACAGGTTGCCCGATTGCACAGACTGTCTGCTGCTTGAGTATCCGATGAACCTGAAACGCATGCTTCATTACCGAAGCGGCATCCGGGAGCTCCCGGATGCCGCCATGTTGATTTTCTTTTAATTGCCGGCTAGTTCGGCAACCTTGGCGCTTCCTTGCCTGATCTTGCGCAGGACTTCATAGGCCTTCACATAGTCGACCGGTATGAAGCGGTCGTTGTCGGGCCACTGCTCGGCGAACTTCGTCCCCGTCCAGTCATAGGTGAGGAACGCTTCCTTGATTTTCGCCACCAATTCGGGCTTGAGCCTATGCGAGACACCATAAGCCGTCGGCGGGAACACCGGGGATTCGAAAATTATCTTCATCCATGAGGCAGGATCGGGCACGCGGCCGCCCATGACCATGCGCAACAACACCGAGTCGGCGATAGCAGCTGCATCGTAGTCCTTGTTGAACACACCGAGAATCGAGTTGTCGTGCGAGCCGGAGAACCGTGTCAGGTAATCCTTCTTGGGCAACATACCGAATTCTTCGTACAGGATGGCCCGAGGAGCGAAGTAGCCGGAGTTGGATGTTTCCGACACGAAGGCGACGTTCTTGCCCTTCAGGTCTTCAACCTTATTGATCGGGCTGTCCTTGCCGGTGATGATGGCCATACGGTATCCGGTGATGCCCGTCGCGGCACCCATGGTGGCCAATGGTATGAACCCGCCCTCATTGACGGCGTCTTGGACCGATCCAGCGGCGAATCCGCTGATATGGAGGCGCCCGGCACGCATCGCTTCAACCTGTGTGGCATAGTTTTTCACACCGAACCACATGATCTTCTTGCCGGTCACCTTCTGTAGATGAGCCAAGAAGTCGGCGAACACATCCTCGTACACAGCCGGATCCTCGACCGGAGCATAGGCGAAAATCAACGTTTCAGGATCCAGAATGTCCTTGGGATCATCCGGAGTATCGGCGATCCAGTCTCCATTGCGGTCTTTGTACATCGGGTCGAGCTCGGGATTCGGACTGGCGACCTCAGCCACGGCGGGAGCCGCTGTCTCCTGTACGCCCGCACCGAACAGCACGACCCCGCACATCAACAAAAC
>CAZJAK010000008.1:0-51668 GCA_964543935.1 uncultured Spirochaetaceae bacterium | reverse complement strand
CTAACGGAATAAGAGCCGGTTGTAGGGGCCATCCCGCTGTATCAAGGAGTGCACGACATCGAATCAAGCCGCCGAAACGCCATGTTCTTAGCCATGCGTTTTATATATTCTAAAATTGCTATTGTCATATGTCAAGCAATAAATAGGACAGAAATGTCACGAAATATTGACACTCCTGTCCCTTTAAATATTCTTTTTATGGATTGAAGAATTATTTAGAATGATTGGACGCATACTCATAAATGCGTTTGATTTTCGTATCCGAGCGATCATTCGGTGCATATTCATGGGCCATCCACGTACGCACCAACAACCGGGCTAGTTGGTTTCCCGTCACCTGAGCCCCTAAAGCAATCATGTTGACATTGTTGCTCAAAGCCGCCCGTTCCGCTTGATACGCATCGGTCACCAAGGCACAGAATGCACCAGGAACCTTATTGGCAGCAAGACTCACCCCAATTCCGGTCCCACACAGCACTATGCCACGATTGAAGGTGCCAGCGGCGACTGCTTCAGCAACGGCGATGGCCACATTGGCATAAACAGGATCTTCGGAACCGAAGTCTTTTACTTCATGGCCACCCTGTTTCAACTCTTCCATGATTTCCAATTTCAACGTGATTGCATTTGGATCGCATCCGATGGCGATGTTCATAGTGTCAACCTCTCACTCCTTGCCCGTAGTCGATAACTTTTCCAACATGACTTCGAATAATTCCTGCTCCTTTACCTCGCGTGGCACCGAAGCATCGATCAGACCCATCTCGTACAGCATCCGATAGCTTTGAAAATCCATGACAGCCCGGACCGATCCATCGGATAAGGCTTGCCCCGATACAAGAATTTGAAGGAATTCGGGCAATCCCGCTAATTTGGCATTGGCATCGACAATCTTCGTCAACGCATCCACCGGCATGGTTGCGATCACGATGTTGGAGAGCCCTTCGGCGATGTACAACAATTTTTTAGCAATCCTGGGGGCAACACCCTGGATGATGTCCAACACTTGGCGGACTGTCATGTCCTTCTCCGGACCGTAGGATCGTAGCCGATAGGGCCAAAACACACTGAAGAACCGTTCTGGAGTCATTTGTCCGTCCGGCAAAGTCCCCTGCGCCATGCGGCTCATGGTGATGGCTGCTTCGGCACTATACCGCTCCATCAAGATTTCTGAGACGAACCGGCCAAGATCCGATAGTGTCGAGAAATCAGACGAGTAACTTTGCTGCAGGAAGCCGATGTCCAGTGCATGTTGCAGAAAGGTAGCCACCTCGAAATCTTCAGGTAGGCTTAGCTCGACCGGAATGAGCCTATAATCGTAATCGATGATGCGGGAATCACGCACCACGATATCGAGCCTTCCAATCGATTCTCCATAAGCTCCGGTTTGGGTGATGAGCGTATCCCCGATCTTCACAGCTTCCCGTAACGTTGTGTGGGTATGGCCGCCTACGATGATATCGATGCCTTTGACAGCTTTCGCCAATTCCACATCCCGCTCATATCCTAGGTGGCTGAGCACCACGACCAAGTCAACTCTCCCCTCCAACTCCCCTAATATTTGTCGCACAACCTGTTCCGGTTTGCGAATGCGCAGCTGGGAAGTCTTGATGAACTCGTCGGTAGTCAAACCGATGACGGCAATTTTCAAGCCAGAGCGTTCAAACAGAGCATAACCTTTGATCGATTCGGAGCGGGCGAACTCATCGGTGAGCGGTATCGGAGAATATTCCAAGTTGGCTGACAACACGTTAAAATCGGCATCGCGCACCAGCTTGAGCAACCAAGGCAGGCCATAATCGAATTCGTGGTTGCCAAGGCAGGCTGCATCGACTCCGATCATGTCGAGAATCGGGATATCCAACATGCCCCGATACCCATAAGTCGGCAGCCTCTCCCAGTTCGGGCTGTGCTCAATCAAGTAATTTGAATCTGAACCGGTCAAGAAGTCACCACCGTGCAGGACGAGCACGTCATCGACTTGATGTTTGACATCATCGATGATGCTCTTCCAACGCGCCGCTCCTCCATAGGTCTTCTGTTTTGCACCATCCACATAGGAAAACAGGTGCGAATGGGTATCGTTCAGGCTGAGAATCGTGAACTGCCCCTCTTTGGAAGTCAGGGGAAACAAACAAGCACTGCAGGCAAGCATGATGAATACCGTTCTTTTTATCAACGTAGGCCTTGACATAGTCGGTTCGCCTCCAGTTTGTTTCATATCGTCATCCCGCCGACACAGCTGTCGAACAATCCACTCTCGTACAACACGTCGAGAATGGTGTACCTTTGGCGGATCATGTGGGCTTTGACCAGAGTTGGATGGAGTCGATGGGCATCGATTCCCAGATCACTTAAGGAGGTCGGGCATCCCGCTTGTTGCAAATGGTCCTTCACCGATGTGCTGGAACCCAAACGGGCTGTAAAAATATCGGCTAATTCCGCAGCATTGCTACGTAGTCGTTCCATCCTACTGGCCAATTGTGCATCGTCAGGCCATTTACGCTGGCAGATTTTCATGATGGTACCCTGCAGTGGTTCTTGCGGAAAACACATGGCAATCTGAGCACTGCGTTCAGCCCAACCCGGACGGGAGCGAACAATCTTCTCCACATCCAAATTTTGCAAGTCCATCGCGAACAACCGTTCCATCAGTGCTGTGGTGATGACGGTTCCCAAGGCTACCTTGAAACCATGCGAGACATGCAAGCCTTTGAAAGAGAGGTGTTCCATCTCCCAGATATGGCTGATCATGTGTTCCGCTCCCGAGGCCGGGCGCGAATCATGATAGAGCTGCATTGCAAAGCCACTGAGGGTAAGACCTTTGAACAAGTTGGTGAATGTTGGCGATCCATCATCGAACAATCCGGCAGGATGGGATATCCAGGATGGCAGGTCTTGCTGCACGAGCTCCCATACGGCGGGCTCGATAGCCTCAACACCCAACCTGTCTGCGAACAACCAATCCATACCGGCGGCGAGCTTGGCATACAGATCGCCATACCCCGATGAGGTCATGCTCTTTGGTGCTGTCTTGAGAATGTCGGGATCAGCAATAATGCCCACCGGAGGTGGACAATCGAGCGTCGATTTCAAACCATTTTTCACCAAGGCCGCGCCCGACGAACAATATCCATCGATGGATGACGCCGTAGGCACGCACAGGTAGGGCGTATTGCTCTCATATGATGCCCGCTTCACAATGTCGTTGATCGTGCCCGCTCCAACCGCAACCGGGAAATACTCGCCAGACTCGATCTCCTCCTTCACCTGCGCGACAATGCCATAATCGGCCGGCAATGGCTCGCCGAGGGCGCGATCGAACTCGTACAACCTCACTGGCAACGAAGCTTCCGAAATGAGTTTGAAAATCCGATCGGCGGCTACACGGCGCGTGTTGTGGTCACACACGACCAGTATCCGTTTCTCGCAGTACCCGAGATCAACGAGTGCTTTGACTATACGGTCGATGCATCCTGACTCGTCATAAAACAATTGTGTTTTTAGCTGTTGCCGCAAGGTATCTGGAATGTGCATGGAAAAGCTCCTTTTGATTTTTCAAAAGCATGTGCAAGCAAAGACATAGGAACATCGATTATGGGAAAGGAGGCTTCAGCCTTTTACTCCACTCATCATGACTCCTTCAATGAACCTTCGTTGGACAAATAAGAATAGGATGATGACCGGGAGGCTGACGAAGGTTGCAGCTGCCATCATCAACGTCCATTCGGTACCCGATTCACTCTGAAACACCGCCATACCCACTTGGACGGTCCGCATGTAATCCTTGGTGGTCACAATCAACGACCAGATGAAATCATTCCATCTGTCGGTGAACGCGAACAGCGCAACCGTCACGAGTGCCGATTTCGAGAGCGGCATGAGTATTCTGAATAAGTAATAAAACGGTCCGCTACCGTCGATCGTGGCGGCATCCTCGTAATCTTTGGGTATCGTCAAGAAGTATTGCCGCAACAAGAACACCGAGAATGCAGAGGTCACGAAGGGTATGGTCAAACCTTTGTAGGTATTGATCCATTTCAAGTTCTTCATGATGACATAATTCGGGACTAGGGTCGCTTGGCTGGGAATCATCATCGTACCCAAGAACATCAGGAACAAAAGCTTGGATCCTTTGAATTTCCGTGTGAACGCATAGGCGGCCAACGCTCCGAACAACATTTGCCCGAGCGTCGGGATGATGGCGACGATGGCCGTATTGACAAAATACCTATCCCATTTCGCCAATGTCCAAGCTTGCACGTAGTTGTCCCAATTCAAGCTTTTGGGAAGGAGAGACGGCGGGATGATGAACACCTCGGAACGGCTTTTCAAAGATGTTGAGATCATCCAGAAAAAGGGGTAGTTCATGAGAAGAACCAAGAACAGCAGAACGAGATAGGTGAGGATGAGCCCGACTGGTAGAGGTTTTTTGGTCAAAGATGCGTACTCTTTTTTCAACATATCTGGCTCCTGGCTCATTGGTAATGGACCATACGTTTCTCGAGTACAAGTTGTACTATGGTGAACGCAAGGATCAAGAAGAACAGGACCACCGAAACCGCCGCCGCATAGCCCATCTTGAGAAAACTGAAGGCATTGTTGTACAAGTGCAACACCAGTACTTCGGTGCTGCGCGCTGGACCGCCTTTGGTCATGACCAAGACCGATTCAATCACTTTAAAAGCAGAGAAAAACTGCATGACTGTGACGATGAACGTGGTCGGGGAGAGCAACGGTAAGGTAATTTTAACGAACTTCTGCCATGCGTTGGCACCATCGATTGTTGCGGCTTCGTAATAAGTGCGCGAGATATTCTTGAGCCCAGCCAGAAAGAGAACTCCGTTATAACCGACCCGCTTCCAAATTCCTACCACCAATACGGCAGCCAACGCACCACCTTGCGAGTCCTGCAGCCATTTGGTCCAATGGCTGGGGGAAATGCCAATCGAAAACAGGATATGGTTGATGAAACCGATGTTTGGATCAAACAACCATCTCCATATGATGGCTGCGATCACCATGGAAGTAATCACTGGTAAAAATAACAACAACCTGAACAGGCTTTTCGCGTAGGTGACCCAATCCAACAACATCCCGATGATCATGCCGAGGACCACACAGGCCGGAACCGCTACCGCGACATAGATGAAGGTCACCCTCACCGAGTTCCAGAAATCTGAGGACTGAAACGCTAGCTTGTAGTTATCCAACCCCACCCACCGCATCGGGCTCAACATGTTCCAATTGTGGAAACTGATGTAAATACAATACATGAAAGCTATATAGGTGAAGACCAGAATCACGACAGCCGATGGGGTCAGACAGACTCCAACGACCAAAGAATTCTTCAGGTTCCTTTTTCGTAATTCAGGGGACGACTCTCGGCGTTTTTGGTACATAGTGCACAACCTATGGATCGTAGTGGATCCGGTACCTGGTGGCTTGAAAGCCACCAAGCACCGGCTTGGTAATTGCAATAAATGGCTTAGCGGTACTGAGCCAGAATCGCGTTGGCTTTTGCTTGCGCTTCGGCCAAGTTCTTGGCTGCATCGCCATTGTTCAGGATTGTTGAATCCCAAGCATTATTGAAAATAGTCCTGACTTCGTTGAACGGGATCAGGTGGGTCCTGTCTTCAACAACAGCATACGGGACCTGATCATAGGTGGTTTTGTAGCGGGGGTCCTTCTTCCACAAAGCCTGCATGGCATCAGAATTCAAAGCACCGATCGACGAAGCTTGATAACCGGTCTTCTCTGCCCAATACATCTGGCTTTCGGGACTACCCATGAACTTCAGGAATTTCCAAGCTGCATCTTTTTCAGCTTGGCTGGCATTCTTGAAGATGTACAGGCTGCCGCCCCCGATCGGAACCTGCTTGCGGACCTTTCCAGGAATCGCAGCGACACCGACTTCGTAGTTGGAGCTTTGGATTGTATCTGTCAAAGTTGCAGTCGACCTGATTGTCATGCCGACCTTGCCGCTGAAGTCCATCGTGTTTCCGCCCATGTACACGGCGATCTTCTCGTTGTACATCTTCTGCATGAACTTCAAGGCTTCGACAGCGCCGGGTTCGGTCCACAACACGGATGAGTTATCGGCAGCGATCCACTCCCCGCCAAACTGCCACGTATATCCCTGGCTGATCCAACCCGAGCCACGTTCAATGTTGAATCCGTAAATATCGTCGCCTAGGGCAGCGATTTTCTTGGCATACTCATACAATTCATCCCAGGTCACGGGCGGCTTCTCGGGATCAAGACCGGCGGCGCGGAACAAATCCTTGTTGTAGTACATGATCGGATTGGAGCAGTTGAACGGCATGCCGTACAATTCACCCTTCCATCTGTTCAGCTCGAGCAAACCTTTGACAAAATCGGTCTCTTTCACTTTCGCGTCTTTGGCGAAGTAGGAGTTCAGGCTCTCGAAATACCCATCGAGGATGAACTGGGCGGTGTATGCCATCGCCATGTGCGCGACCACCGGTGTGTCTCCAGCGACAACCGAAGCGAGCAACTTCTTGGTCGTATCCTCGTACGAACCGCCATACATGGCTTCGACCTTGACTTCGTTTTGACTTGCGTTGAACTTTTCTACAAGTGCCTCGGTAGCTTTCTGGGGATTACCACCGATCGAGTACCAGAAATCAATCGTGACTGGTCCTGTCTGAACCGGTTCCGGTTCAGCCCCACCCTGTGCCATCACAGTCCCTGTTACCAGGAGCATGAGACACAGCATCATAGCAACGATACGTCCTTTCATGCTGAAACCTCCAAAATGTATTTTGTAACTTTTAAATTACGTCATCATGTTAATTCAGACATTCTTAGTTGTCAATCTAAAAGTTTTTAAGATGAATAGCTTAGGGTTATCTTTTTAGAAAACTCTATAAATATTTATATTGTTGTAATTTATGAATTTTATATTATTGAGTAATGTATAAATCTATTTAACTTTTTCGAAAATATATTAAACTTTTTTAAACAATTTGTTTCATCAGAATCCAGAAATAATTGGCAATGATCAGATATTTTTCGATAGAAACATTATAAATTTTGTTGATTTATCACAGTTTTTCTTACATAATTAAACATGTTTATTGAGTGAATATTAATAATTGAACATTTGAAATCTAGGAGGGACGCAGATAATGATGATTGAATGTCTCTATGGTGGGACTGGAAAAATCATTGTGCAAGGCCATCGTGGAGCCCTTGGGCATGCCCCAGAAAACACCATGCCTTCATTCGAACTCGGGTACTCGATGGGTTCCGATGTCCTCGAATTGGATGTCCATGTGAGCAAAGACAAGCAACTCGTCGTCATGCATGATCCCGATGTATCGCGCACCACCGACGGGAATGGAAGAATCAAGGATCTGACGGTACAGCAGTTAAAAAAACTCAATGCAGCTGCGAAATTCAACGGCTTCCAGACCAAGGCTGAGATTCCGCTCTTAGCTGAGGTCTTAGCTTGGGCGAAAGGGAAAATCGATGTGGTGGTCGAGATCAAAGGCGATCCGTTCCCTGCAGATGGAATCGAAAAGATGCTCGTTCAGGAAATAGACCGTCACGCCATGCTCGATCATGTCCTAGTCATCAGCTTCTACCATGACTCTGTAAGGAAAATCAGGGAGTTGTCGGGGATGCCTGCCGGGATTTTATACACCGGTCGCCCGGTGGACCCGGTCACCATGACAAAACAGGCGGACGCCCAGTCGTTCCGGTGCGATTGGAAATACCTATCCAAGGAAGACACCACCAAAGCTCATGATGCAGGATTATGGGTGAGCTGTTGGGGTGCCGATACTGAAGAGCTGTTCGAACGGATGGCCGCGATCGGAGTCGATTCGATGGGGTGCAATTATCCCGACCGATTGCGTTCATGGCTCGATCAACGGGGACTTGGAATTGGCAATCGGAGAACAGTGCAATGAAACCTCTGCTCATGTGTCACCGCGGCATCCCTTGGAACTTGGCTGAAAATTCATTGGCCTCGTTCCGTGCTGGCTTGGAGACGGGCTGCGAGATCATCGAATTCGACGTGCGCCTGTCAAAAGACGGAATCCCCATGATCATGCACGACGAGACGATCGACAGGACGACTACCGGGTCCGGTGCAGTAGCGCAGCTCGATTATAAACAACTGCGTTCCCATTTCATCACCTTTACCAAAAGCGGACCTGCCCATCCCGGTGAAATCATACCCACATTGGACGAAACCTTGGATTTGCTTACGCATTTCCCTTCGGTCGTGATAAACTGCGAATTGAAAGATTATCGCGATGAATGTCTGCAGCAAGTGTTAAAGGCTTTTACATGCAGGGGAATGCTTGGCCGAACAGTATTCACATGTTTCGATTTCTCCGTGTTGATGAGGCTCAAGAAGATGGAAAGCTCGGTCAAGGTCCAAGGTTTTCCGCTGGAATTGATGAACAGTGTTCCTGCAGGTTGTGTGGATTGCGAAAGGTTCTTCGACTATATCGGCATCAAATATTCACTTGCTACCAAGGAACTGGTAGCGCGATACCGAAGCATGGGTTTGGTCATAGGTCTTTGGGTTGTGAACGAGTTGGAGCAATGGAAACGCTGCCTCGAACTTGAAGTGGATATCGTCACGACAGACAGGGTGGATTGGTTGATGGATGTCAGGGAAAACGTAACCCGGGTTGAACAAACAAGGAGCCAGGCATGATACCGAGCCAACGACATGATGAGATTTTACGACAACTTGACAAACACGAGAAAGTCAGGATTTCAGACTTACAAGAACTCCTCCATGTCACCGACATGACAATCAGGCGAGATCTGGACCATCTCGAGCAAAAGGGGATGTTGGAACGTATTCGGGGCGGTGCGGCAAAAATCCAAAGAATAAATTCGGAATACCTGTTTTCTCAAAAAAATATCCAGATGAAGTCTGAAAAGATCGCCATTGGAAAGGTCGTTCCACAGTTCATCCAAGAGAATGACACGGTCTTCATTAATTCTGGGTCCACGGTCCTCCAAGCCGCCATGGAGTTGAAAGGATTCTCGCTAAAAATCATCACGAATAACCCGATGCTTACGTTGCTTGACTTGGGAGATAAGATTTCCTTGGTATTGTTAGGCGGGGAATTCAGAAAAGAATCACACAGCTTGGTCGGTGAAACAGCCATAAACATCCTCAGCCAAATCTACGCGACAAAATGTATCATCGGAGTCGACGGACTGAGCATGCGCTATGGTTTGACGAACTCGACCTTCGTAGAAGCAAGTCTGAACAGAAAAATGATCGAGCAGACCAGGGGCAAGGTCATTGTTGTTGCAGACCATACGAAAATCGGCAGGGTTGGCCCGTTCTTGATCTCACCCATCGACAATATCGACATCCTCATCACCACGAAAGGTTTCCCGGAGGAATACTTCGAGCAATTGATCAATAAAGGCATCAAGATCATCGTTGCGAATGAGTGACCGGACCAAGTACGGATTATAGGAAAAGTTCATGAAAGCCACCATGAAGGCGCTAATCGCTTACCATCTTCATGAATTCAGGCTGGAGGTTGGCCTTGGCAAAAACGGGTGATGACGCCTTGAAAGCAATGCTTGCACCATGATTGGATGATCATAATATGATGCACTTTTTTCAAGGAGGGCGCATGCCAAGGCGCTTGAGATCCAGCCACATCATCTTCGACCTCGATGGAACCCTGTGGGATCCCACCGAGGTGAGCATGGAGGCATGGCGAAGAGCGTGTGTGCTGCATGGGGTGGACCCGAAGGTGCTTGTTCGTTCCAATTTCGCCAGCGCGTATGGGCATCCGGCTTATGAAGTCGCCACGGTGGTGTTGCCCCATGTGGATCCCCGCCTGCGCCAGTTGGTCCTCGATACCGCCAACGATTATGAGAACCAGCTGATCCCGCGCCGATTGGGCAAACTGTTCGAAGGTGTCCCCGAAGTACTTTCCCGTTTGGCGCGCACCAAGTGCTTGTACCTCTGCAGCAACTGCCAAAGCGGATACATCGAGGCCTTCACCGGCACCTATGGTCTGGAAGGTCTGTTTGCCGGCAGCATCTGTGCCGGCGACACAGGCCTCGATAAAGTAGCTAACTTGCGAGCGCTGCTCGAACGCCATGCCTTGGCCGATGCCGTCATGGTGGGCGACATGGAATCGGACCGCGAGGCGGCCCGGTTGAACGGCATCCCCTTCATCCATGCCGGTTACGGCTTTGGGACAAGCACAACAGAGGAGATTTCGATTGCATCGTTGGCGGAACTGGAAACTTGGCTTGCATGAACGCTCACTCAACCAAGGCGATCACCTCGATCTCAACCAAGATGCCCCTCAGCTGGGCAGCCACTGTCGTCCTTGTCGGAAACGGTGAGGGGATCATCTCACGATAGACCTCGTTCATGGCACCAAAATCGGCGATATCGGACAGGTAGACATGCGAGTTCACGATAGAGGACAGCGAAGAGCCGCTGGCTTTCAAGATCGATTCGATATTGCGGATGCACTGGCGGGTTTGCTCCTTGATGCCTTCGGCCAGTCGAGCGGTCAGCGGATCTTGCGGCCGTTGTCCGGCCACAAAGACAAAACCGTTGGCGACGATCGCTTGAGAGTACGGCCCGGACGGCAACGGAGCATCGGCTGTGGTGACGATGTGTTTCTCGGTCATGATCGCTATCCCCCCTGCCCCTTGGTCCCGAACCAAGTGCGCCATCATATCTCGACTTGGAACACTACCATGGCCAGCGCAAGCGCTGCTACATAGCCGGTGGCGAACCAATACTTCCACGACAGTTTCTTCACCGAGAGATACACCGCAACGGCACCGATGATGAGCGCCCCTGCAAAGATGTTCACCAAAAGTGGTTGTGCATGGAGAAATATGCCCGCCATCACCACGGTGACCATCAACGGCAGGGTCAATGCCGTGGCTTTGACCAAGACCGGCAGAGCAGATCTCAACACAGCCCATGTGGCCAGATACAACAAGATGGTGAGCACGATCCTGCCGATCGGATGCACGAGACCGCCATCGGGCAGGTTGAACAACGAAATGGCACCATTGATCAGCAGGGCATACACCAAGAATGCCGCCAGCAACAAGACGTATGCGCCGACTGCGATGACAAGCACGGACAACGAGTTTCTCTGCCACGGCCTCAATTCCATACCGCTGACCTCCCTGCAGATGTAGCTGTCACAATCCTACTTCATCCTAGCATGCCGGATATGGTTGTCAATGGAACAGGGCCCTGATACAAGAATCCACCGCTTGGGTGGATTCTTTACATGCAAGTGTTTGATTGTGTTACGTATACCGGCGATCGGAGTTGAACCGATACATCCTCGCGGACAATAGATTTTGAGTCTATCGTGTCTACCAATTTCACCACGCCGGCAAGATCATGGTCTGTGTAAAAATCGACATCGACTACCATACACCATCAAGGGAAAAAAAACAACCGTCTGTCGGTTCAATCAAAGCGAGGCTTCCTATCGCCAGAAAGCCTGAGTGGGGTGAATTCCAAACCATGGTTGGCTGCGAAGGTCAGGCAGGTTGCCAGCGAGACTGTCAAGTCTTCGGGAATGTGGGCATCCGAATTCGTGACCACCTTCACCCCGGCCTCGGCCGCCATCTCCCAGAAAGCCTCGATCGGATAAGGACGGGCCAAGCCTGACAAAGTGGCCACTTTCATGCGCCTGAAACCGTTGCCGTTCAGTTCCAATGGGACATTGGCGGCTTTGGCCGCCTCGATGATGGCACGCGAACAAGCTTGCGCCTGGGCATCCCATGTCACATAGGTGCAGCCGAACACGTCGGGATGGGCACCGAAAAGGAACAAGCCGCTTTGTAGCATCGCCACATAATGCTCGGTATAGCGGGCTAATTCACGCTTGCCGATGAAATCGTTATGGATCGAGATGTCGCGCCTGTCAAAGAAGTTCACAAAGTGGACTGCCCCGACCATGTAGTGGCATCCGTAGCGCTGCATGACTTCGTCGCGGTAGAAATCGTGATACTCAGGCAAATAATCGCACTCCACCGCCTTCAGGACGACCATGTCCGACTCAGCGCTATAGGTATCGACATCAGCCATGTATGTCGCGAGCATGTCGAGATCCATGCGCGAACGGCTCCAGCGGTTGCCGGGAACCGGACAATGCTCCGACATTCCCAACACCCGTAGATTCCGTTGCCGGGCGGCTTCGACGAATTCGCCGATCTTGCCTCGGCCATGACCACAATACGCCGAATGGGTATGGAGGTTCGCTTGCTCGGCTCCGAAGAAGCGAACCCCGTCCTGATTGTCTTCCATTGTCATGTCCATTACAAATACCGTTTCCTATTGGCCTCATGTTGTTCAAGCGTCACGGCGTAATGGATGGTCTTGTCCTTGTCATGAAGGTAGTACCACCACTCATTTTCCGCTGGATGCAAAGCCGCTTGTAAGGCAGCGGTGCCGACACTGCCTATCCCGGTCGGAGGCAATCCGACTGTCAGACGGGTATTATAGGGATTTTTCTTCTCTAAGTCAGCCTGTGAGAGTGGCCTGTCCCACACTCCCAAAGCATAGCGCAAACTGGCATCGATGCCTAATGTCCACCCTGCATCGAGCCGTTTGTATATGATGGCGGCTATGTGGGGCATCTCAAGTGGATTCTGGGTTTCCCGTTGCACCATCGAGGCCACGACGACCACATCGGCCAGCGACCGGTCGAGCTGTTCGAGAGCATCACCCGATGCACTGACCACAGTCAGCAAAGACGCCAACATGGCCCGAGCCAGTTGCCCTGCGGCATCAGCAACAGAAATTTGATACTCCCCGCTCAGAAACCATCCTTCGACAAATGGCAAGGAATTATCTGTCGCCACCTCTTGGGCAGCTTTGATAAACGATCCGCTTGCAGCCAACGCTTGGTTTGCCAACAGGTTGTCGATATCCCGCACCGTATACCCATCGTACACACGGACATTCTTGACAGTGGCCTCGCTAGCTGTGGAAGTCAGGACCGCTGCGACTGAACCAATCTCTTGACCTTGGTCAAAGATGAAGGTGCCCGTCTGCAAACGGGTGTCCAGATCGTGTTGGCGTAGGTAGCGTTCGAAGTCCCAGCGGCTCGTAATCACGCCAGTCTTTTCCAACGCAACGGCCACCTCGCGCGCATTCATGCCCGCTTCGACCGTCAACGTCACCTTTCCGCTATCCGACACCGCCGTAGCCGGACTCGACTGCGAAGCGCCGACTGTGCGGTCGATGAAGAATGTCTGGATGATGAAAGCCCCGCTCAATACCGCAATGATGAGGACCAGGGCAGCGAACGTCCCTACCGGTAGTTGAATCGCCGATTGACCGTTTTGTTTTTTCCGCGCGGTGGCGGTTTTTTTCACGACACCCGTATCCGTTTTGGTCTGCCTTGGCCGCGCTTTCGTTGGTTGTGGTTTTTTTTGTTGGCCTTGTGCTGGCGGTTTTTTGGCCTGTGAGGGCTTGGCAGCAGTTTCGGAGGAGGCTTTGGGAACAGTCCTCTGCACGGTGCCATCCTTTTTCACAGTTCCGACAACCTTAGCCTTGGTCTGGTTGTCGGAACGCTGCCGTTCGCGTTGCTCGCGGACTTTACGCTCTGCATCGGCACGGGTGGGCACCTGTGGGTCTGGCCCGCCAATTTTTTTGGACAACTCGACATACCGTTCTTGTTTGGAACGGACCTCGTTGTCCCGACCGTCAGCGTGGGGGCGCTCCACTATCGTTCCCTTTCCGGCGACTTGCCGTTCAATTCGTCGAGAGAGGCTTTCAACTTAGCTATCCGGTCTCGCTTCTCCCTGATGGAGGACTCTATCTCGGCAATGTGGCGGTTGAATTGCTCGATAGTGCTGCGGATATGGCCGATGCGCTCTTCATCCTGAGCAATCATCAACACCTGCTCATCGATTTCTATCTCTTTTTGCAAAGCAACGATGCGGTCTTCCAACACCTTGCGGTGGCGCTCGGACGACCTCATGCGGTTTTCGCACTTTTGGACCTCGTGCTTGCCTTCCAAACCTTCCCAGTCGGGATTTTGGCGGCGCACCTCCCGGCCATAGGCCTCGGAAGCGGTTTTCAGATGCTCGTTCACTTGCTCGAAGACCTCGTGCAACTCTTGGATCTTGCGTTCGACAGGGCCGGCCACTCCGGCTTGTTCCAACTCGCTGCGCCCTTTGGAAATCTTGCTCGACAAGAGCCCGATCTCCTCCTCCAAACCAGCCACTTCACCGCTGAGGGAGAGGTATTCGGCTTCAAGTTGACCAGCTGCCGCACTGTGCAGGCTTTTGATCTGCATCGCTTGGGCGATCGCTTTGCCGGAAGCGATGTACAACAGCCGTCCCTGTTCGGTTTTCTTGGCCAATGCCCGTTCGATTCTGGCCAACTTGATGCGTGATGCCAATGCCTGCACGAATGGCAGAGAAGCAGCTTGTCGGGTAAGGGCTGCCCGCTCTTGTTCGAGTTGAGTCACCGCTGCCTGATGATCGTCATAATCGACCAACAGCGACCGGATGTCCACTGCACACACATGCGAAGCCGCTTCTTCCCAGGCAATCGCCCCGATGCGGCCGTAAATTACATCCAAGGCCGCCCTGGTCTGTTTGGAATTTGCCTTCACCTGCGTCAAACGGTCGACGGCACTGTCCATCTGATTTTCCAGACTGGTCAGGTGGGCGATCCTCGAGTGGATATTGTCATGGTCCGCGATGGCTTTGGCCAATTCCTGATACAACCGGCCGGCATCCCCTTGGGTGACGGGATTGCGCAACCGGGACACCTGCAAGCCGTACTCACCCAGCAACAGACCGATGTCACGGTCAACCGCCGCAATCTCCCGTTTCACCTCTTCTATCTGATTGTGCAGCCGACCCATGCGAGCTCCTTGTGCCCCAACGCACCGACCATGATACCATAAAGCCCGTTCCTTGACAAAGGAACCCTCTGAAGGTATCCTCGTAACAACATTGATGGAAAAGAGCACTGCATGAACGGCAATCCCTTGGGGGTGGAATGACCTCTCGCGCTATCTCACCCCAGCTTACCAACGCATTGGCCAAACTGACTTCTTCGAAACGCCATGCCCCTTTGTTCATCGAGACGGGTGAAGCGTGTCTGGATGTCGTTGCTATGCGCCTGAACCAGCTGACGGCCAAGTTGAAGGGCACCAGCCGACCGGTCACCCAAAGTCCCCTCCTGCTGGTGTTATTGGCTCAAGAATACTTGGCAGATGCCTTGGCGGGTGACGGAGGCTTCACATGCAGTACTTTCGCATGCCTTTCGGAGGACCAAAGCCCGCGTGAGGATTTGTCAACCTTGTCGGCCACCCGCTCGGCGGTGGTAGTCACCACCCCGGTGCGGACCATCGACCACCTCAGGCGCGACAACATCGACCTCAGCCAGACCAAGGATCTCGTCATCGTCCATGCTTTCAAACCGGGTGTGGACGAGAGCGCACTATCCTTGTCCGACCGGAGCAAGGAATTCCTCGACGACATCCAGTACATCCTGACCAAAGTGGATGCAAGGGCATCCATCGAATGGTATGTCGAGGAACTTTCCCATCTGCAAAGACAACCGCAGGAGTTGGTCGCGAAACCAATCGTTTTGGCCAAAGCCGATTGGGCAACTGGCGGATGTCCGCTCGAGCTGTACCGCACCTCACTTCCCGACGACACCTTGGTCCTCGACGTGCTGCATGCCGCAGCTGCCCGCCAAGGCGCTGTCATGTGCACACCCGGTCAGCGCACGCACGTGAACGCGACGATGGAGCGGGCCCGTCCCCGCCTCGCTCTACGCTACCTCGATCCCGGCGATACGGCCACGTGGAAGGACCTGCAACAACCTTCCTCCGGCACGGTGGTCGTCCTGTATGGCTTGGATATTGGGGACATCATCACTTATGTGCGTTGGAGGCAAGCTTGGCCGGCTGCCGGCACACGCACACTCTGCATCGTCTCTCCCGAAGTGGAGGACGCCATCAAACAATCCAAGGAGACCCTGCTCATGAACAACGAAACCAAGAGCGCCCCCGAACAAGACGAGGTCGTCGCTGGAAAAATCAAGCTGATCAATGCGAAGATTTTAGCCGACAGCAACCCTGAGGAACTCGATGCCCTCAAGAAGGCCATCAAGAAACATGTACCGTTGATGCGGCGCGGGTATTTCACCGCCTATCTGCTGCGGGAGTTCCTCAACGGACCGGTCAAGAACCAGAACCGGGAGCGCCAAGCCGACCGTCCCAAGCGGGTGAAAACCGAGCAGGACAACACCAATCCAAGCGCTTCTGAACCTGCCCAAGCCCCAGCGCACAAAGAACAAGGCGAGGGAGCCGAGAAACCCCAACACCAGAGCATCGCCGTCCCCGAAGGTGCCAAAACCATCTATCTGAACATAGGGAAAATGAAGCGGCTGTACGCCAAGGAATTGGCCCAGTTGTTGCAGACCGAACTCGGCATCAACCGTGAGGAAATCTATTCCATCCGGATTCACGATAAGTATTCATTCATCACCATGCCCGAAGCCTTCGCCGAACAAGCCATCGCTAAATTGAACGGCATGGAAATCAAAGGGCGGGTCGCGGCAGTCTCCTACTCCAACAAGGAGTGAGATGTGCGCATCACGAGCCTGGCTGTCGGTCCGTACCGCACCAACTGCTATCTTCTGGAGCATGAAAAACGTTTGTGGATTGTCGATCCCGGCTTTGAAAGCTCCCGGATCATCGAGTATGTACAGCAGTCAGGCTTGGATGTAGTTGCAGTATTGCTCACCCACACCCATTGGGACCATGTCATGGGGTTGCCGGACCTCATGACCACATTTCCTTCCCTGCGGCTATTCGCCCATCGGTCCGATGCGGTCCATCTCGGAGCCGCCGGCGGCCTCAAGATGGCCACCTTGGTCCGTCGCATCGATCCTTGGAATGAAAAGAAATTCAGGGCGCTGTTGGAACGGTTGCCTGAAGCAACCGATCTTCTGGACGGCGACGAGAACCTCGATATGGGACACGGGCGCCTATTGCATGTCCTGCACACGCCGGGTCACACCCCCGGTTCGGTTTGCTTTCACGATGCACAGCAGGGAGTCCTCTTCTCCGGGGACACACTGTTTTATCAGGCGATCGGCAGGACCGATGTGCCGGGTGGCGATCAGCAGGTCATCCTTGCGTCGATTCGCAGCAAGCTTCTCACGCTCGCGGGCGATACCGTCGTGCTGCCTGGCCACGGGCGGTCCAGTACCATCGCCCAAGAAAGACAAAACCCCTGGTTAACCCCAGGGGTCCTGTAGTCACCCGTCCGGCACCGGTGCACACCGGTGGCCGATCGAGTTGAGTCGCGCAGTTCACCACGTCTTGCGCTTGGTGCCCTCTTCCTCACTCTTGCATTCAACACACAGCACTGCATAGGGGATCGCCCGTAAACGCTCTTCGGGAATTTTCTTACCACATTGCAGGCACATGCCGTAGCGGTTGTTCTTCAAGCGGGTCAAGGCAGCTTCCACGCTCTTGAGTCGATTGGCAGCGTGGATGTTCAGGGCCTCCATTTTCTTGCTCGTGATGTCGTCGGATGCCACATCGCCCAAATCTTTGATACCCATTGCGTTGATCATGGCCCGAAAGTCCTCGTCCTCCGCAGCAATGCTGTCAAGGATCTCCTTCCTCAGTTCCAGGAGCCGACTTTCCATCTCGGCATAGAATTCCTCTCCCATAGACAAGCCTCCATGACTGGCGACATCCGGTTCCCCCGATGTTTCCAATCCAAAATCGTATCATTAAAGATGGATGCGAAACAGCAATCCGTCAAGCCCAAAAACCATCATACCGCTCGATAACATCCAACTTGCCGAACACGCGGCTGCAGTCCGTATCAAACGTTGGCGGAATCAGCGAAAAACTGCTGGAGAATCATCTTGAATTCGTCATACGTACGGGCATGGGGCAAAGCAGGTTCTTCTTTGAGGATCCGCTCGGGTGCTTTGAACAACGCCCCCCGGTCGGCTTGCTTGATCATGGCGAGGTCGTTGTAGGAGTCTCCGGCGGCAAAAACGGTGAAACCGATCGACTGCAGCGCTTCAACCGCCTTGCGTTTGCCTTCGCGCTGGCGCAAGCGGTATGCGGTGATCATACCGGCGCTATCGGTCACGAGGCTGTTGCAAAACAACGTCGGCCACGCCAGTGCACGCATCAATGGTTGGGCGAATTCGGTGAAGGTGTCGCTCAAGATGACCACTTGGGTACATTGCCGCAACCAATTGAGGAAGTCCAACGCTCCGGGCAGCGGTTCCATCGTCGATATGACCTGTTGGATGTCAGCCAACGTCAACTTCCTCTCTTCAAGGATGGCCATGCGATAGCGCATCAGCTCATCGTAATCGGGAACGTCGCGAGTGGTAAGGCGCAATTGCTCGATGTTGGTCTTTTGCGCAAAACTGATCCAGATTTCAGGTACGAGGACTCCCTCGAGATCAAGACATACGACGTGCATGCTGCAACTCCACTACCGTGCCCGATGCGGCTGATTCAAACAATGCCAGTAAAACCTTGGTCTGGGCCAACGTGTGCTCCAGCGAACCGGCAAAGGGTCGTCCCTCTTGCACCGCCAACGCGAAATTATCACATTCCAAAGCATATTGGTCGACCGGTTCGAAGCTGTAGGTCCTGGCCTCCTTGGTCTTGCCTTCGAAGGTCTCGAAGATGCTCTGGCGTTCCGTGCCGCTGAAATAGGTCTCGCCCACCTCGATCCTGTGTGTGTTGGTGTAAAAAGTCATGTGGGTTTCGGCCGGGAAGCGCATCCCGCAGGCGAACGACATCTGCCCCCCCGAGGGGAACTTGAGGATGCCGGTGGCATGGTGGTCGACCCCGAAACGGGGATCCTTCTCGGCAAAGCAGGCCACCGCACAGGGTTCTTGGCCGAACATCCAACGCCCTACCGCGATTGGATACACACCGATGTCCCACAGACCGCCACCACCTTCGACATAAGCGTTGCGGATGTTGGCCGGATTGCGGTTGTCGAGATAAAAGGTCCCATGGGCACTCTCGGCCGATCCGATCTCCCCCGATTCCAGCAAGGCTTTCAAGCGGACGAGGCGCGGTTGATGCAGCATGGCGTATGCTTCTCCGATCATCAGTCCGCTGCTGTCGCGCAAGGCGATGAGCTTGTCCACCTCGGCCAAGTGCAACGCCAACGGTTTTTCACACAAGACATGCTTGCCTTTGCGTACCGCTTTTTCAATCCATTCCACATGGAGATGGTTGGGCAGCGGGATGTAGACGACATCGATGGACGGATCGTCGAGCAACTCTTCGTACGAAGAGTGCAGGAGGGGGATGTCGTTCTCACGGGCGAACGCCTCGCCCTTGGCTCTGTCACGCGAAGCGACGGCGACGAGTTCGCAACGGGAGCTGGCCCGCAAGGCCGGAATTATCCGCAAACGGGCTATGTTGGCTGCGCCCAGGATGCCCCAACGCAATCTGTCCATGGTAATCCTCCAAGCATCATCAGGTTCCCTAGTATGTTCAGAACCGACGAATGTTGCAAGACCACCACCCTCAGTAAGTGGGCAAGGAGAGGTATCCAGCCGTTTGGTAGGTCGCCATCGCGTAATCGACCTCGTGGTTGGTTTGGATTGCCAAGCGCTGGCGCCCGAGCCATCCTTTCAAGTAATCAAGGCGTTCGACGATGTGGGCGAAGTAGCTCAGCGCGATGGCTATCTCGGAGCGTTTGGCGACCGAGCGCCAGATGTCGACAAAGTCCATCTGCAAGCCGACATAACGCCCAATGAGCAACCGCAACTCCTGTTCCCAATCCAACAGCATGTCGGCGTCCAGCGTGGCCGAAGCGAAGTGCGATCGGATGGCCCTGCCCAAGCTGATCTTGTCGGACAACACATCGAGCGCATCGAGCAGCCAGCGGTACTGGCTTTGCAACGATTGATCGTGCAACGCTGCAACCAACGGGCGGCACTCGGTGGAAATCGCCTTGATTTGGCGCACAGTCTCGACCTCCATGCGGAACAACGGGCGCATCAAGTGATGGCTTTCGGCATCGAGCACCCCTTTGACGGTCGCAGGAAGCGGTTTGAGGGCAACCAGTTCGGCGGGAGGTTCTGCCGCGGTAAGCATGCGGCCCATCAACGGTTCATCGAACAGGGCGATGGCGCATTGGCTTCGGTTCTTCGACCACATGGCCGGTAGCCGGTGGATGCGTGGCAAGATGCGGTGGAGAGCGTCCAACGCCTCTTCGCCAGTTGTTGAGGCATACCGTTTGGACAATTCATCCAACGAAAGCTCGCTCCCCTTCCACGCGGCCTGGGCTGCCACTGCATAGGCGAAGCGGGAGAAAGCCGGCAACGTGTAACTGCCATGGTCGCCCCAATCGCACAACAGCATCCCTTCGGCACCCTGTCTGACGCCTTCAAGCACCAGGCCCATGATGTTGCGCACTGCCCCGTCTTGGCGGGGAAACAACGTGTTCCACGCACCGGTGCCCGGACAGACCCAGAAACGTTTGCCGGCTTGGCCGAACTTGGCTACCGAAGGATACGAGTCCTGCGGGTCGTAGATCCAATCGAGGAACACGATATCGTCAGGAATCTGGTTAAGCAACTCGGGATGGTGGAGGATCACGTCCCCGAACACCATCAAGGTCTTGCCATGCTTGGCCGCCAACTCGCGCAACCTCAACAGATGGTGCAGGTACAACGGGCCTTTGCCCATCTGCGCCATCAAAGCGGCGCTTTTGAGCGAACCAAGATCGTAGGTCTCGTCCGAATCGATATTGAACAGCGTTGAGCTGAAATTCGGCAGGAATTCGGCATACATCTCGGCCAACAGGCGGTAACTACCCTCCTCGGCAGGCGACAACGTCCAATAGAGGTCGCTCTCGCGCAGATGGCGCCACCCTTTGGTCGTCAACAGCCGGTTGCAATGGCCGAATGATTGCAGGTTCGGTTGCAACTGCACATGATGGAGGCGGCACCAGCGGTCGAGTTCACGAATCTCGAGGGCGTCGATCGGATCGGCGCCACGGTGCACCTCACGAAGGTTCGAGAAGGCAAAGGTGTGCTCGATATACAGTTGCAACACATTCAACTTCAGCTTGGCCATCGCCACGACCAAGTCCTTGAGATACTGCAGGGTAAAGACCCTCCCGCGCGATATGTCGACCATGATGCCGCGTTGGTCCAAGACCGGCTGGTCGACTATCGTCAATGCGGGCAGGAACCCTTCCTTCGAAACCAGTTGGAGCAAGGTCATGCAACCATAGAAAAGGCCTTGTCCGCTGTGGCTGACGATGGAGATGGCCTCTTGGTCGATTGACAGATAATACCCTTGCTGATGGTCGGGAACCTCTGCAGCAGGGTGAATAGTATGACAATCGGCAACCGGTCCGACTTGGATGAACTCCAACGCCCCCTCCGCCAGAGGGGTGACGATGACCGATGATTCGCCCATGCCCAGCATGGCAGCCACCCGTAGGCCGTGTGCGGCACTGGAACAGCGGATGGCCAGAGCTTCCGGTACGGGTTTGAATACACCCGGACGGTATTCGACACGAGCCGGTTCTGGTAACATTGGACGCCCTTGCATGTTCATCTCCATGGATAGGCACGATCCCATAGGTTCGTGCAGTCTTGAGTCCACAACGTGGTGTAGCCTTCGGCACAGCGGTAGGTCTCCATCATGGTATCCAGCGAACGGCCTTCCGACAAGGCCACCCGCTGGCCATTGAGCCACATGACCGCCTCGGCGAAGCGGGAGGAGGCTTTGTCAAACAGATACAAGGCCCCTTCCCTGCCCACATCGACCGCTTCGGCATCCCATAATCTCGTGAATTCTTGACGGAGTGCGAGAAATTCACGGTACATGATCTTCAATTGGATGATCCAGCTGAGAATCTGGTCTTGGTCGACCTGGGACCGGGCGAAAGCGTCACGGATGCTCAGGCCGAATTCCCCTTTTCGCCCGGTGAATTCAAGGCAACGGGCGGCATGCTCGAGCTCTTGGTGGAAACGAGACCGGGCATGGCTCTCCCGAAGCGCTTCGAGCGCTTGTAGGGCCAGAAGGCGTAACGACTGGAACGCCCCTTGCTCAAGCGGAGGATAGCGATCGTCCCCCACGATCGACAATCCCTTGAACATGTCGTCGAAGAAAGCATAGAACGATTGACTCTTGAAAGCATTGGCGACTGCCGGCACCTCATTGGTGCGCCCGAGCAGATCGAACGCCTTGTGTTCAGCCGCATCGGCAAAGAACAGCGCAGCGATGGCTTGTTCGAGCGCCTCTGGCGCAGTCCGGCCGCCATTGTAAGCATGCTCGGCCGCTTGGATGAAGCCGTAGTAGCCGAACGAGATTGGTTGGTGGTGTCCGTAATCGCCCCAATTGGTGACCAAGAATCCCTCTACACCAAGGGCGCACGCTTGGCGGGCGTAAGTGCGGATGTTGTGTGCGGCATTACCCGTGCGGGGGAACAGCGCATTCCACGAACTGGTCCCGCTGGCAGCCCAGAACGGACGCCCGGCACTGTCGTGGTTCCGTAGCGAAGGAAAGTCGTCCGATGGATTGTAGTTCCAGTCGATGAAAAATACGTCGGGGGCGACTTCTTGCTGCAAACCATGGTACTGATTGAGGCAATCGCCCCACATGCAGATACGCCGTGCTCCGTGCTTGCGGGCCAAGTCCGCCACCGCGTTGATATGGCGGGCGAACACCGACCGGGCACCGTGCAACGTCACTTCATCCTTGCTGTACCCGGTACCCAAGTCGAAAGCCTCGTCAAGGTCTAGGTTGACTGTCTTGGATGAAAACCATGGCAACACTTCGCCATAGATGTCGTCTAGCAACCGGTAGACTTCGGGATTGCCGGCAGCGAAACTGAACAGGGCCGGACCTTCGGCAAGACTTTGCCGGCCTGGATTGCGCACCAAACCATGGACATGCGACAGGCTTTGGATATTGGGCTGCAACTCAATGCCGTAGCTGCTGCAGTACCTGTCCAAAGTTTGAATACGCTTCTTGTCGAACCAACCGTTGAGCAGTCCGAGGTCGGCATGGCCTTCCAACAGGTAGCAATCCTCCATGTACAGCTGCAACACATTGAGTTTATAGGCAGATAGCAACCGCACCACTTCTTTCAGTTTGGCCATCGTGGGTATTTTCCCACGCGAGACATCGAGCATCACCCCACGGTACGGGACGTCGGGATGGTCCTCGATGGTCAAGTACGGTAAGGTTAAACCGCTCTGTCGGTACAGCTGTGCCAACGTCGCCAATGCGTTGCGCCACCCGGCCACACCAGCGGCTTCGATGCACACTTCGCCTTGCCTGATGCTCAAACGGTATGCTTGGGGGGCTATCAAGACACGATGCGGTAGCGCAGCGGGCAACGCTGGCTCATACTTTCTGGCAACGACGGCAATGCCTTGCGGTGAAGATTCCCCTACCAGCAATCGGCACATCGGTTGCAGTGTGGGATCAATCGAATGGTAATCGAAACCAGCAACGACCGCACAGGCTCCGTCGCCGTATTCAATATGCTTGGGAACGGGAATGAGGTGCATGCGTTTCCTTCTTGGACAGACAAGACGGCCAACCGGCACTCCCGTCCGGGAGCACCGGCAGCCGAATTCATTCATTTGGCCTTGATCATGCCGTGGAGCAACTGGTAGACGACGAAGTTGTCGTCGCCGGCCGAGTTCTTGTAGAGGTTCTGGGGGCCTTCCCAGACCGTGCGCAATCCGTTGCTGGTCAGGTTGCGGCTCTGCTTCATGTAGATCGGCAACACGGGCAATGTCTCGTTGAACGCTATAGCGAGTTCACTGACGATCTTACGCTGCTGTTGAACATCCCAGCCCTTGATCGAATCTTGGATGAGTTTGGCAAAGTCGACCGTCCCCCGCGAGGTGGCTTGCACCATCGGGAAGGAGATTCCCACTCCGGCAGCCCCGGTGTTGCTGGCCAACAGCGGAGTCTCATAAGCATACATCGGGTGCGGCTGGCCGGTGCCGAAGAACGACATGGCCAATTCGAACTTGCCGGCGTTGATGTTGGGGGTGCGCTGCGTCGACTCAATGCCGTTGAAAGTGGTCTTGATGCCGAAAGCAGTCAGTTGCTGGGCCGCTTCGGAAGCCGCTGTGGAGGCATCGGCCCAACCGCTCGGGCACTGCAGGGCCAACTCGAACACCTTGCCGCTGGCCAAGTACCACTTGCCATCGCGTTTGGTCAGTCCGGCTTGGACCAACAGCGCTTCGGCCTTGGCCAGGTCGACCGGGTACTTGTTCAGCTTGGAGACATCGACCCACGATTCGGTGGCGGCATCGCCCAAGCCGGTAGGATAACCCACCCCGACCGACACGCCAGGCAGGGCCAACTGACCGATGCGTTCGCGGTCGATCACATAGGCGATGGCTTGGCGGACTTTCACGTCACCGAGCGGCTGTAGGGCATGGTTGAAGTAAATGGCTATGCCGTCCACTCCAGGCAACTGCACGAAGGTATAACCAGCGCGCTCGAAAGCCTGCATCGAGGAAGCCGGGAAAACGTGGGTCAGGTAATCGATCCGGCCGCTGAGCACCAGCGGAGTGAGATCGGGCACATCGCCGTTGTAGATGGTCAAGGTTTTGAACTTGACTTTGTCGGCCAAGAACGAGTTCGGGTTGAGCTGCATCTCGATGCTGGCTTGGCTGACCTTGGCGGGATCGATGTAATACGGACCGGTGGCGTTGACGACCGTCGGCCTGAAGGCATTGAACTCTGCAATCAGGTTCTTCCACTCCTGCGAGTTCTGGTCCAGACCGCGCTTGACCAGATCGGCCGTCTTCTCGGCGAACACGCCATAGGTGAGGGTGTCGACGATCGGCTTGCGCAGCACGTTGCGGGTAAACAACGGGGTGGGATTCTTGATGGTGAACAGCACTTGCGTGTCGGAGACCGCCTGCACGTCCTGGATGTAGTTCCAAGCGGGATTGCCCACCAGGCGATAGATATAGAAGGTCGTCCATACGTCCTTGGCGGTAACCTTTTCCCCGGTCAGCCATTTGGCTGCCGGTTGCAGATCGACGGTCATGGCGTTGGCCTTCTCGTCGATCTTCCACGAGGCGGCCAGCATCGGGGTGTACTCACCGGTGGCGTTGATGTAGAGCGCCAACGGCAATTGGTGCATCTCGCGCCAGAATTTCAGTTCGATAGCATTGGCGACGAACATGTTGAAATGTCCTGTCGGGGGGACCTGATACGGCCAACCACCGGCGAACGTAGGCGCCAACTGGACGGTCTGGGCAACCGGTGCAGCCGGTTCTGCTGTTCCTTGGGCTGCCAACGGGGCGATACCGAGCACCACGAGCATGCAAAGCACAACCGCAAAAGTCTTGATGTGTGTTCTCATTTCAACCTCCTTGATTGAATCATGAGTCGTCTTTATTGTTTCTTTCCCGAACGGAAAGGTACAAACCTACGGTTATCAGCACCAACCCAAGCACCAAGTCGACCACGGTGACGATCCGCTCGGGAGTGCCGGGAGTCTGTTGGCCCAGCATCCACAAGCAGGCCAGTACGATCAGGATGCCGGCAGGTAGCATCAGGCGGCCGAACATCTGAACAGTCCGGCGCTTCATTGGAGGGCCCCTGCATCGTCGTGCTGAGAGTAGAGGTGGCAACTGACGTGACGGTCTTGGCCTATCGGACGCAGTGACGGGACATGCACATCACAGAGACCGGCGATCATCTGCGGGCAACGGGGAGAGAGCGGGCATCCGGCGGGGATGTGCTGGAACGACGGGATGTCGACCCCCTTCAGTTCGTAGGAGTTCTCGGAATCAATGCGGCCCGCCGACAAAATCGCTTTGGTGTACGGGTGGCACGGCTCGGCGATGAGGTGCTCGGTCGGGCCGAGCTCCACAATCTGCCCCAAGTACATCACCGCCAAGCGTTGGCCCCAAGCGAAGTACCGCCCCAAAGCCAGATCATGGGTGATGTAGAGGTAGGCCACCTTCAACTCCTCTTGGATCTGTTTGAGGGTTGCCAGCAGGCTGATGCGCAACGAAGTGTCGATCATGCTGGTCGCCTCATCGACCACGATGAAAGCCGGGTCCATCGAAAGCACCCGGGCGATGGAGACCCGCTGGCGTTGCCCGCCCGACAGATTGGTGGGGTATTTGTCGATGAAATCGTCCACCGGGGTCAGCCCGACCATCTCCAACAACCGTACGACCTCGCCGTAAAGGATGTTGAAATCACCGATCTTCTTGTGATGCTTGAGCGGATCGGCGATCATGTCGAACACCATCCGGGTTGGATTGAGCGATTCATAAGGATTCTGGTGGATCATCTGCACGTCGCTGCGAAACGCTTTCCAATCACCGCCACGCAACGAGTTGACTTCCTTTCCCTTATAGGTGAACGAACCGGCGCTGTACGATTGCATCCCGGCCAAGATTTTTCCCAAGGTCGTCTTGCCACAGCCCGATTCACCCACCACGCAGACGGTCTGCCCAGCTTCGATGCTGAGATCGATAGAGCGCAAGATGGCCACGTCGCCCGTTTTACGGTTATGGAAGCTCTTTTGTAAATCTTTGATCTCAATGAGCGCCATGGTTGACCTCCTCGAGCACATGGCAGGCAGCCCAGCGCCCCTCGGCGACCTCGCGCAATTGCGGAACCTCGCTCAAACAGCGTTGGTGGCAGTGCTCGCAACGAGGAGCGAACAGACACCCTTCCATTTTCTCGACCAAGTCGGGGGTGGAGCCGGGAATCGAATAGAGTTGTTCGAAGGAAGCATCGAGCTTGGGGACCGCTTTGAGCAATCCCTTGCTGTACGGATGCCATGGATCGTCGAAGAACAACTTGGTTGGGGCATGCTCGACCACGCTTCCGGCATACATCGTGACCACCCGGTCGGCCAGCTGGGTCACGATGCCCAAGTCGTGGGTGATGAACATCATGCTGAAGCCTTTCGATACCCGCAACTCGTTCAACAACCGCAGGATTTTCTTCTGGGTGATCAAGTCCAATGCAGTGGTGGGCTCGTCGAGAATGACCAATTGCGGATCGAGTAGCAACGACAGGGCGATGAGGGTGCGTTGTTTCATGCCGCCCGACAGCTCGTGCGGGTACGCATTCAACACCGTCTTGGCTTCCAAATAGACCAACTCGAGCAACTCTTCGGCCCGCTTGATGACGAGCGCCACATCGGCATGGGGGTCGTGGGCTTGGGCTGTATCGATGAACTGCGTGCGGATCTTGGCCACCGGATTGAACGAGCTTTGCGAAGCTTGGAACATCATCACGATGTTGTTCCAGCGGTAAGAACGCATCTCCTGCTCGTTCAAATCGGTCAGGATGACCTCCTTGTTCCCGTCGGGGGAAAAAGCGATCGATCCCGAAGCGATGGTCGCGTTGCGTGGAAGCATCCGCACGATCGATGTGGCCAATGTCGTTTTTCCACAACCCGACTCGCCGATGACGGCGACCGATTCGCGGTGGGCGACCTCGAGCGAAGTACCATGGACTGCCTTGAGGCTGCCCCGCTTGGTATGGTATTCCACACTCAACTCGCGCAGTGCCAGCAGTGGTTTGGCGTGTGCATTCATGGTGGCCTCCTGCGTCATTTGCGCAATCCTGGATTGAAGAACTCCTCCATCGATCGGGAAATCCAGACCAATGAGAGGATCAGCAGGCAGATGACGATGGTCGGAGCGAGCAGGAACCAGATTGCGTCCGGATTGTAGATGACCCCTTGGTTCCAGGCGATGTTGATCATCACCCCCCAGTTTTGATCGAGCGGAAGCAATCCTAAAAAAACCAAGCCGACTTGCGAGTAAATGGCCGCCCGCATCAACAAGGTGAAGTTGGCCACCACGAAGCCCATCATGTTGGGCAGCACCTCCTTGAAGATGATGTGGGTTTTGGGCAAATCCAGCATGAAGGCCGCCTCGATGAAATCACGGTTGCGCAGGGACAACACCTGGGCCCGCACGGTACGGTACAACCCAGCCCACGAAAGGATGGCCAGCACGATGGCCAAGGTCGTCGCATTGAGGGTGAAGAAGCCCGACAACACCACCAACAGCGGGAAACGGGGGATGGTGAGCCAGACATCGGCCAAGAACAACAAGACCTCGTCGAACTTGCCACCCGCCAAGGCCGACAACGAACCGAGGAATATTCCCAGCAGGACGGCAATACTGGCGGTGAGAAAGGCCATGACCAGCAATTCACGGCCACCGGAGACGATCTGCGCCCAGATATCGCGTCCCAGATGGTCGGTCCCCAAGATATGCTCCGCTGATGGGGGTGCCAACAGCTTGCTTGGGTCGGACATGGTGTCGAGCGGGAACCAAATCGGTCCGAAGATCGACATCAGGATGATGGCCAGCAACAGGAAGAATCCAATCGATCCAATCGGGTCCCCGAAGAGGGCATCGCGCAATTGGCGCAGGTTGCGGTGAATCTTGGCGGTCACAGTCGATTTCACGACCGGGGCGGCAGTGTGTTCAGGCATGTCTCGACCCTCCCTTGACCCTGATACGCGGATCGAGGACGCTGTAGACGAGCTCGGCCAACAAGTTGGCCAATACGATAGCCACGGTCATGACCAAAAAGATCCCCTGCATCAGAGGGTAATCGCGGTTGGTGGTCGCTTTGAGCAACTCCAACCCCACCCCTTGGTAGACGAACAGCTGCTCGATGATCAACGAACCGCCGATGATGAAACCCAAACGCATGGCGAATTCGGTGGCGATCGGCAACATGGCGTTGCGGCCGATGTAGGAGGAGAGTATCCGCTGGGGTTGCAATCCGCGCGCCCGGGCGATGATGGCGTAATCGGCGTTCAAGCATCCGGTAGTGCTACCCTTCATCAAAAGGACCCAAATACCGATTTGTGAGAAGAAATAGGTTAAAATCGGGCCGAAGGCATGCTCGAGAACGCTCTTGATGAACGGCCAATTGAAACCGGCCGTGACATAGGCATCGAAATTGCCGCGCAGTTGGAAAATCGGGATGATGCTGCGTCTGCCACCCCAAGTGAACACACCGAAAAAGAGGATGACGAAGATGGCGATGAGGAAATCGGGAATGGCGCTGAGAAACGAGCTGAGCCCCGAGATGATCGGCTCGTACCAGGCATGGCGGCGATAGGCCGAAACGGCTCCCAGCACGACCCCGACGATGAACGACAAGATCAAACCGGACCCGACTGTGAAAAGCGTCCATGGCAACCGGGCGGCTATGATCGTGGAAACCTTGACGCCCGGGGAGAGGAACGAGGTGCCGAAATCGAGTTTGACCGCCGCCTTGAGGTAATCGAGGTATTGCAAGACCATGCTCTTGTCCAAATCGATGGAGAACAACGCCTTGGCCCGGGAGGTGGCCTCTTCATAGCTCATTCCGTACTGGACGACCAAATCCTGCACATATTGCTCGATTGGATTGGACGGCATCAGGCGAATCAAGAAAAAGATCAACGTGGTCACGACCCAAACGGTGAACACCACCTTGAACACCCTGCCGGCGACATACCGGGCTGTCTCTCGTTTCATGCAGGCCTCCAGCTCAAAGCGGCCGGCGATCAATGCCGGACAACACGTTTTGGACATATTCGTCGGCGACCAACAGGACCGCTCCTTTGGCCGGCAACGAAACATGCGATTGGGTCAGTATCTCGATCCCATAGGGCAGGTGAGCGAACAATTCGGCGATGGCTTCGATGGCTGCCGCGTCAAGGTCGGCAAACAGGCCTCCGGTAAGGTAGACTTGCTGGGGATCGATGAGGTACATACCCTTGATGATCGATTCACGCAACATGCGCATGAGTTGGACCGGATCTTGCCGGGTGGAGTTTTTTTCGACCAAATCTTGGATGCTGCGGTCGGAAAAATAGATTTCGCCCGATGCGCCGTTGAATCCCCGGAAGAGCTTGCCATCGATGATGATGCCGCAACCGATGCCGAACGGTTGTTCGTTGACGATGAAGACCATCGAACTGGCTGAATGGTGCTTGCATGCGGCTTGGCAATAGACAGCGGCGCAGTTGGCATCGTTTTCCACCACCACCGTCAAGTTGGCAAACTCGTTGCGGATGGCCGAGGAGAATCCCTCGACCTTCCAAATCTTGGGGGCTTGCCGGTCCATCATGGTACGTTTGAAGGACGAGAGGTTTCCGTCGCGGTCAACCACAGATTTGACGGCAATCCCCACCCCCTTGATCCGGTCGTGCACTTCGCACATGCGTTGGATGATGGCCAAGATACGTTCGGTAAGGTGAACCGGAGGACAATCTTCGAGCGGAATGCGTTGGTAATGGACCTCTTGGTCGGCCAAGCCGATCACATGGGCGTCGATGAACGTCTCCTCGAGATACAGTCCGAGAAAGTAAGCCTGCTCGTTGTTCAATTCCAAATATTGACCGGGCTTGCCCACCTTGGCTTGCTGTGGGCATTTATCGGAGTTGCGCACCAAATCGGCCATCCGCAAGTCATTGACAAGGTACGAGACGGTGGAGGCTTGCAGATGCAAACGCTCTTTCAACTCAGCTTGGGTCAAAAAGTGTTCGACACGCAGCGTTTTAAAGAGGGCGAACATGTTTTGGAAGCGTTCGTTCGATTTGTTCATGGCCCCTCCCAATTAATTCATTCAAACTATGAACAAATAGTAGAATGGCTTTTCGCCCGTGTCAACAGAAAAAGAGAGGTGCCTGAACGGCACCTCCCCATGTTAAAATCAAGTGGTCATTGCGCGGGACCGAATAGTTTCGGATACGAGTTTTTCATACCCCGCTCCGCCCACAAGCTGGGAATGACCAACCAGTTCTGGTCGACCATGGGAACGACAGTACCTTTGGTTTCAAACGCCTCCATCAAATAGAATCGCAAGTCTTTCACAGTAGAGCTCTTGATGCGCTCGAGCGCCATGGCGGGGGTAATTCCAGCCGCAGCCAGATGGCCGCCGCCACCTTGGGCCCGGTAGGAGTTGATGGCCACCGTGTAGGTCCGGTTCTGATCGAAGCGCGTCCCGTTCGAGAGGGTCTTTATCGTCACCCGCTGCCCGGCCGGCTTGGTGATGTCCACCACATAATTCACCCCGGCGAAACTGTCGTAGTTGTAATAACGGGTGGTCGTATCGTACGTGTTGTAGCGGGTGTTGAAGACCAGCTTTCCCTCAGCATCGCGCTTGAAGTTGATCAAGTCGTCATCAAGCGACTTCATGTGGTTGAACCACTTTTCATACGAGAATTCCAAGAACGCCTTGAGCTCCTTGCCGGTCATTTCCATGGTGAACAACAAATTCTCATAGGGATAGAGGTTGAACATGTCCCGAACATAGACAGGTCCCTCCTTGATGGTTGCATCGAGCGAAAGCGGTGCCGAGATGGAAATCTGGGCGCCGGTCTTCTCCAGCTGGATGGCATGGATGAGGTCGACGAATTTTGAATCACCGAACATCGAGTCCCGGGAGGAGACGGTTTCGCTGATGGTGCCTACTTGGCGCGACACCCATGCGGTAACCTCCTGGCGCACCGCCGCATAGGTCTCGACCAAGGCGGGATCGGCCGCGTAGGAATCCATCATTTCGGTTTTGCCGACCACAGAGACTAGTTTGTAGGCACCGGTCGCGTCATCGAATGAGAAGGTGGCGCTGGCGGAACCCACCGACCGGCCGGCATTCATGGCTCCCAGGATCAGCACATCTCTGCCCGAGGGGCTTTGGACGACCAAGTTGGTGTCTTGATGGTCGTGCCCGGTGAAAATCAGGTCGAAGCCGTCCACTTGGGTCGCCACGAGCTTGCTGGCATTTTCATTGCCCTTCTCGGAGGCCGTGCCGCTGTAATTCTCATCGACTCCGGCATGGAACAGGCCGACGATCAGGTCGGGCTTTTCCTGTTCTTGGATGATCGGGATCCATGTCTTGGCTGTTTCGACCATGTCGTCGAAACGCACTCCTTCGTAGAGGTTCTGCGGCAACCATTTGGGGATGTAAGGGGTGGTCAGGCCCAGCACGGCGATCTTAAGACCGGCTTTGTCCAACACCACATAAGGTGCGATGACCGGCTTTCCGGTCTCAATCGAAACGGCATTGGCCGCCACGAACGGGAACGAGGCTTCACGGTAGACTTTCAGATAGACATCGGGCCCCGCCTCTATATCATGGTTGCCCACTGCGGCAACGTCGTAATGCATGTCGTTCATGATGCGGCTGACGATGTTTGGCACATCGGTACGCACGAAATTGTAATAATAGACGAGTGGTTGGCCCTGCAAGCTGTCACCGGCATCAAGCAAAACCACCGCTTGGTCCTTGGCCCGTTCCTGCGACACATAGGTGGCGACCTGCATTTGGGAGGTACTCGCGACGGTATCGTTCTTGAAGTCATACGGGAAGATGCTGCCGTGGATGTCGCTGGTGGCGATCAGGCGCACGATCTTGGCCGGTGGCGCTGGTGCAGCCGCTTCCACCGTGGCGACAGGTGGCTCTACAGCCTGCACAGGTTGTACAATTATTGGTTCAGGCTCCGCGGCGATGACAACCGGTTCATTCTGGGGTGCCACGACAACAGGTCCCGTGGCAACTGGTTCACTCTCGGGTGCTACAGCGACAGGTTCTGCAGCAGCTGGAACCTCCAACGGGGCAATCTGTTCGACTTTGGCAGTAGTGCTGCAACCGGTCAAGCCGAGCAGGACGATCAGAATCAATGCCAACGGCACGTAGCGGTTGATGTTTCGCATCGCGTTCCTCCTTGCGTCCGCACCAATCACGGGTGGGCGCACAGTCAAAGGATACAACCCATTAGGATGGACAGCAAGTTCCTCATGCGGTGGACCGCCAATGACGCGTCCACCATAAGGAAAACCGCGCGATACGCAAAAGGTATCAGCGCTCATCGGCAATTCCGTAGCGGATGTCTTGTTCGGCGACCGCTGCATCGGTGGACCGACAGGCAATGAATCCTTCCTCCGCCAATGCTTGAAGGCAAGCATCGATCCGTTCCGGCTCGAACGGAAGCTGGTCGTACAACCGCCGTCGTGACAACGGACCTTGTTCGGTGAAAGCCGTCAACAACATGCCGCGGATTTGGCGGTTGGAATTGGCAAACGTGGTTTGCTTGGCGTAATGGCGGCTGCGCCGGTTCGGATTGGGCAAGACACCCTTCAGGTACACGCCGTAATCCATCAATGCGTAATACCACGACCTGATGTCGTCCTGCAGGACGGCCAATTCAAGCAATATGGGACGCAGCGCAGAATCGGGTACGTCGGTAGAGGTGGGAAAACACTGGTGGATCAGTACCCTGCGGACATTGGTTTCCAGATAAACCGCCACCTGATTGTGGCAAAAGGCTGTCAAAGCGGCGGCTGTGGCCGGACCGACCATCGGAAGGGTGCGCAAGGCAGCCTCGTCGGAAGGGAGGTTCCACCCCCACGCTTCACTGCGCAGGGCGATCTCCTTCAACGCCAGAGCCCTCCGGTTGTAACCCAGACCGCGCCATTCGGACAACACGTCAACAAGCTGCGCTTGGGCCAGGGCATGCAGGTCGGGCCACCGTGTAACGAATGACTGGTACTTGGGCAACACCCGACCCGTCTGAGTCTGCTGCAGCATCATCTCCGAAAGCAACACATGGTATGGATCGGTAGTTTCCCGCCAAGGGAAGCGCCGCCCATGCTTGGCATAATCATCCATGACATGCTCGCAGAGGCGGTACAGGGCAATTGTTCGGTCATTGTGGTCAAGCGTGGATAACTCGACCGGTTCCAACAACCGGTCAAGATCGCCATGTCGGTCCATCATGGATTGGGTCCGGATCCCTCTGCAGGAGTCGTGGAGGATTGGCCATTGCCTTGGTTTGGATGCTCTTTTCTGGAACTGGCTTTCTGGCGCCGCTCTTGGCGTTCCTGCTTACGTTTCTCCATCCGCTCGTTCTGGCGTTTTTGTTGCTCCGCCATCATGTGGCGGTAGTGCTTGCCGCTACCGATCATGACCGCAATCGGATTGAGCGATTTGATGTTCGCACAGCCGATTTGGATGATCGACGTCAATGGAACGGCTAAGAACATGCCCGCCACTCCCCACAAGTACCCCCACACAGTCAACGAGACGAGGATGATGAACGGACTCAGGTTCAGCTGGATGCCTTGGATGCGCGGATCGAGGATGTTGCCCAATACCATCTGGATGGAGGTCATCAGGAAGGCCACATACAGGATGTTCGGCCAGCTCGGGAAGAATTGCAGCAACGCCATGATGATCGTCATCACGGTGATCACGATGGATCCGATGCTGGGGATGAAGTTCAGCACAAAGGCCAGCACTCCCCACAAGATGGCGAAATCGAGACCGGTGGCCAGCGATGCCAAGTAAAACAGAACCCCGGTGGCCAAGCTGATGAGGGCTTTGAGCATCAGGTATTTCGATATTTGCCGGTTGACCCGTTCGAACAACACAGCCAAACGCATGCCTTTGCGGCTGGGAATGGCCACCTTGAGCTTGGGAATGAGCGATTGTCGTTCAAGCAGCAAGAACAGCACGAAAATGTAGATCAGGGAGGCCTTGGAGAGCAGGTCGAGCGCCTTGCCCGAAACCGAGGAGAGCGAGCTGATGATAAGCCCTTGCCAATCGAAATTCAGGTAAGTCAGGAAACTCGTGCCGGTTTCCAGGTTCAACAAGTCGGCCAGCCAAGCGTCGATGACCGAAAAGCGGCGGATGTACATCGGTAAACGCTTGACCAACAAATCGACCGAGAAGAAAAAGAACCAGCCGGCGAAGACGAAGACCACCAGCAAGATGAGCATAACGATGAGGATGCCCAACCAGCGGGGGATGCGGGCCTTTTCCATTTTGTTGAGCAACGGGTTGAACAAGAGGAAGCAAAACAACGCCACCGTCAACGGGAGGGTGACCGATGCCGCAATTTTCAGGGCGGCAGCAGTGAGGATGACCGCTATGACCAATAATGCTGTCTTACCTGCATCACGAGGAGCCTGAACGGATTCCGCCATGGATTCACTATAGGTCAGCTTGGAAAATCATGCAATATCTGATATGACGAAAGCCATGGAAGGACTACAGAACCTCGCCAGAATCCAAATCGTGCTGGTCGAACCTCAGGACGGGGCCAACGTGGGCGCGGTCTGCCGGGCCATGAAGACGATGGGCATGAACCGCTTGGCCATCGTCGGCGACAAAGACTACGATCTCGAACGGGTCCGCATGATGGCCATCCACGCCTTCGACCTCTATCAAAACCACCAGCGCTGGGCGACCTTGCCCGAAGCACTCCAAGACAGTGTCCTGGCGGTGGGCACCTCGCGCCGGAGGGGCAAGAACCGCAAATATTTCGCCATAACCCCCGAACAGCTGGCCGAGCGTATCGCTGCTACCGGACCAGGTACAATTTCCATCGTCTATGGACGCGAAGCCGATGGATTGACCGACGCCGAGTTGGCTGCCTGCCACATGAGCGTGCGCATCCCGACGTCGGAGGCCTTTCCCAGCCTCAACCTCGCCCAAGCGGTCCAGATTGTGGCCTACGTCCTGTTCAGGGCCAACCAACCTGTCACTGGTTGGGAGCCGGTCGCCCAAGACCGCATCGAGGAACTCACCCACACCATTGGCGATTCGTTCGACCGCATCGGCTTTTACAAGCAGGATGAACGGCCCGAGGTGGAACGGTTTTTCCGCGACATCCTGGCCCGCGCCACCCTCAGCGAAGGGGAGGCCGCCCGCTTGCAGAAAATGTTCATCAAGATGGCCCGCCTGAAGGTTCACAAAGATTCTTGACCGCCTGGCATAGCGGTTGTACAGTCGTTGCATGAACGAACCCTTCTTACAGCCGATGCCGCGGGTGGTCGCCCACCGGGGCGACAGCAAGCACCATCCCGAAAACACCTTGGAAGCTTTCCTCAGCGCCGTGGCGATGGGCGTCGACGTCATCGAGACCGATGTGCATCTGACCAGGGACGGCCAGTTGGTGATCTGGCATGATCCTACTCTGGAACGCAACACGGATGGGAACGGTCGGGTCGAAGATCACGACCTGGCCAGTTTACAGCGGTTGGATGCCGGTTGGACCTTCACGACCGATGGTGGCGACAGTTTCCCGTTCCGCGGGAAAGGGGTCCGCATGGCGTTGTTGTCGGAAGCCTTGGCCGCCTGCCCTACCCAACGCTTCAACATAGATTTGAAAAGTAAAAACGACGCCATCGTGGATGCGTTCATCTCCGTCATCGAAGCACAGCAAGCCCAAGACCGGGTCCTGTGTGCTTCATTCCACCTCAAACACCTCAAGCGAATGCGGCTGCTCAGGCCCGCCATCCTCACCAGCGTCACCACGATCGAGGTGCTCGGACTGATCGGTCGCCACCGTCTCGGCTTGTTGCCCGACGAACTCCACACACAGCGCACCGTTGTCCTGCAGGTCCCGGTACGGCAATGGGGTATCGAGGTCGTCACCAAGGAGTTCGTCGAGGCAATGCACCTCAGGGGTGCTGTCGTGCAGGTGTGGACGATCAATGATGAGCAACAGATGCGCCGGTTGTGGGAGCTGGGAGTCGACACGGTCATGACCGACGACCCCGCCACCGCTTTGGCAGTGGCACGGTCGTTGGGTTTGAAGAAAGACGCTTAGCTGATCATCGTTTCCGAATCGAGGTTGGCCGCTTCAATGTCCTTGAAGTATTTGTATGTGGCGACTTTCAACTCGTCGGTGGCCGGCTCATCGCAGACGATGATGGCTTTGGGGTGTTGTTGCAACGCACTGATGGTCCATGTGTGGGTCAACGGGCCTTCGACGGCGGCTTGCAAGGCCCGTGCTTTGCCATGCCCGTTGACCACGATGACCACTTCCCGAGAGTCCATCACGGTCCCCACTCCCACAGTCAGGGCAGTGTCGGGCACCTTGGCGGGATCGTTGTCGAAGAACCGCGAGTTGGCCACTTTGGTGTCGTAGGTGAGGGTTTTGACGCGGGTGCGCGAGACAAGCGACGAGAACGGTTCGTTGAAGGCGATGTGCCCGTCGGCTCCGATGCCGCCGAGGAACAACCGCACGCCACCGAGGTCGGCGATACGCCGTTCATAGGCGGCACATTCAGCGGCCAAATCTGGGGCATTGCCGTTCAATATGTTGACATGATTCTTATCGATATCGATGTGCGAGAAGAAGTTGTTCCACATGAACGAGTGGTAGGACTCGGGATGTTCAACCGGAAGCCCGACATATTCATCCATATTGAAGGTGACCACATGAGCGAACGACACATATCCTTGGCGGTTCAAGGCGATGAGCTCGCGATAGGTCCCCAACGGGGATGAGCCGGTCGGCAAGCCCAACACGAACGGACGCTTTTCACTTGGATTGAAGTCCTTGATGGTTTTGGCGATGTGGCAGGCTGTCCAGCGGGACATCCTTTGGTAATCGCTTTGGATGATCAGGCGCATGATGGTCTCCTCCTATGTATCCGGAAAGTGCATCAATCATTAAAGCACGATACATCGAGCAGTACAATCGTGAATGCAAGGTTTTTTCAGTCGATCACACCACCGCCGAGCACCACATCCCCATCGTAGAGCACCACCGATTGGCCGGGGGTGACTGCTTTGACCGGTTCGGCGAAACGGACCGAGATGCGCCCGTCTTCGAGCGGAGCGACCAAAGCGCTCTTGGGCACGCCGGTGGAACGTATCTTGGCTTGGACCTCGAGCGGCCCGTTTATAGCTGCCACCGACAACCAACTGACTCGCGAAGCGGTCAACGCTTGTCCGAAGGTTTCCTCTTCGCTACCGACCACCACCCGGTTATGTTGTGCATCCAAGGCCAGCACGTACATCGGCCGGCTGGCGGCGATACCCAAGCCGCGCCGTTGGCCGATAGTGTAATTCCAGATTCCTTCATGATGGCCCAAGATGCGTCCGGCGGTGTCGACTATGTCGCCCAGCTTGGGTTCTGTTTGAACCAAATCGCTATAATCGCCGCTGTAAAAGTCTTGGCTTTCCTCTTTTTCTTCTTGGAAGAATCCGTGCTCGATGCACAACCGGCGGGCTTCTTTCTTGTGCAAGCGCCCTAACGGGAAAAGCACCTCGGACAGTTGCGTTTGCGAGAGCCGATAGAGGAAGTAGGTCTGGTCCTTGGGCAAGTCGACCGCCCGTTTGAGGATCCAGCGCTGGCCGTCGAATGCCACATCGGCATAATGCCCTGTGGCGAATTTGTCGAACCGGATGCCCGATTCGCGGGCGATTTTGGGCAACGCTCCGAACTTGATCAAGCTGTTGCACCATACGCAGGGATTGGGGGTGCGGCCGGCGACATACTCGGAACGGAAGTCCTCCAATACGATTCGTTCGTATTGCTCGGCACAATCGAGCACGCGATGCTCGATGCCCAGCATGGCGCTGATGCGGCGGGCTTCGGCGATGTCTTCTTCTTCATTGGGACCGAAACAGGCATTGCGTTTGAGCTCGCCTTTGAATGGATTGCCCTTGCGCCAGATCGACATCGTCGCACCGACCACGTCATGCCCCGCTTGCTTGAGCAGCAAGGCCGCCACTGAGGAATCGATCCCTCCGCTCATTCCCACCAATACCTTCATCACAACTCCTTACAAGAAAAGAACCGCCCTGCTTGTGAGCAGAGCGGTTCCAAAGCGAGAGCGACGGGACTCGAACCCGCGATCTACGGCGTGACAGGCCGTCGCGATAACCAGCTTCGCTACGCCCTCGTTAGCGATGAGAATCTACTATGAACGACAATTTTTGTCAATAGTAGCTACTGGCGAGTCTCGCACTCGAACAGACGGGCCTTGCCGGTCGCCAGGTGCATGCCGAGCCACGGGTACAGGGCTGTGGCCCACAACCCGGTCAAAGCATAGCGCAGATAGCTGAACAGCATGTGTGGTGGCAAGACCGCTTTGGAGGCTTGGATGGCCACCACCACGGCGATGCCGATGGCGAACCGGAGGGCTTTCACAACCGGTTTTCCCTCGGTGCAATACCTGATGGCTTGTTGTTCGATGGCGAATCCGATATACCCGCCCGAAGCGAGGGCCAACAATTTCATCAGATCTTCAAAAGCCATCTCGTCAATCGAAGCGGCCGAAATCAGGAACGCCATGATTACTGCCGCAACCGTGCTGGCCAGCCCGACAATCCACGACACCAACCGAAGCAAGCTTTTGTTCTCGTACAACGCCAACAGGTACCGTGTGAGGGCAAAGGTCACGGTGACGCCGATGACCAGCCCGCCGAACACATCCAACGGCCAATGGACCCGCAAGTACATGCGCGAGAGACCCACCAGGAAGATGAGCGCTGCGCACACGATCGACAGCCAGCGGGTGCGCATGGTGTAGGCCAGCGAGCTATAAAACGAAGCCGCTCCAGTGGTATGGCCACTGGGAAAGGAGTAGCCGGTCGCAGTCTCGAGCCGTTTGCCTTCCAAACCCTCGATGACCATGAACGGTCGGCTCTGGCGGATGATCGCTTTAAGGGTGTTGGTGGCAAACAAGGAGAGGAACAACGAGGAGAAAATGGCGAAGCCTTTTTGTTTGTCGGCGCACCACAACAGGTAGGCCGTCACGAAGATGAAGATGGTCTGCTCCCCCATGAACGTGCAAGCTTCTCCCAAAAAATCAAGGAAGGGAGAGGAAATCGACTGGAAGAACTGCATGATCCCTACTTGCATGGCCCACCTCCTGCTAGGTGCCAAGTATACCCGACCTGCGCACAGGTGCAAGTAAAAATGTCACTGCTTGGCAGTCTTCGTTTTCCTGCCAGCCACACTGCGCGTCGAAGTCTTCTTCCTGAATCCTTTTTTAGGAGGTTCCTTCTTTGGAGCCAACGCGAAGGCGATGACCTCGTCACGCTGCAAAGCAGCCACGGCTGCTTGGTCTTTGCGCATCTGGTAGGGCAAAGTGAAGTTCTCGTCGCCGAGCTTGCCGTAGTACCCGTAGCGGCCAAGATGGATGGCCAACGGTTTGCCTTCGTACTCGCCGAAGGAACTCACCGTCGTCTTGGCCCCCGCCTCGGTTGCACTCGATGCTGCATGGGGAGCCCTGTTGGAACCTCTGGTTGGTTTTGGTGCTGCCAAACGCTGAAGTGCCTCCTCGAGGGTAACGGTGAACAGTTGCTCCATGCTCTCGAGCGAACGGAATTCCTTATCGCAGGCCACGAAGGGTCCGAAGCGGCTCACTCCGGCGATCACATCATGGCCATCGACCGGATGGACACCCAGCACAAGCGGCAGGTTGAGCAGTTTCAAGACATACGAGAGGGGCAAGGCCGCTCCATCCATCCCTTTGGGGACGTTGGCCCGTTTGGGGATGGGGTTATCGGGACCTTTCTCACCCAGTTGATAATACGGACCGTATTTTCCCTCCAGCAACAGCACGGGCAAGCCCGATGCGGGATCGGTTCCCAACGAGGTGCTTTGCTTGCTTTCGGTTTTTGACTTGAGCAGTGCTGAGACCAGTTCATCGGTGATGGTGGACGGCAATACCGTTTCCGGCAGCGAGGCCCGCTCAGCCGAAGTCGGTTCTGCTCCTTCTTGGGTACTGCTGGCCTGTACATAGGGACCGTACTTGCCCAGCAACACCCGGGCGGCGGTGAGCCCGGGGATGTCGATCTGTTTGACAGCCGCTCCTTTGATGGTGGCCATCTTCTGTTTGACCTGCTCTGCCAGACCGCTCTCGCCATTGTAAAAATCGGTGAGGAATTTGCCACGGTCCAACGTGCCTTTGGCGATCTCGTCCAAGGCGTTTTCCATGTTCGAGGTGAAGGTATAATCGACCAGGTCGGTGAAGTTGCGTTCGAGCAGTTGCACCACGGCAAAGGCGACGAAAGTCGGCACCAATGCGTTGGCTTCCTTGACCACGTAATCCTTGTCGAGCAGCTTCTCGATGATCGAGGCATACGTCGACGGGCGGCCGATGCCCCGCTTTTCCAACTCTTGGACCAAGGTCGCCTCGGTATAGCGCGCCGGTGGTTTGGTCTCGTGTTGCTCCTCGGTCAGCTGTTTGACATCGAGGGGCTCCCCGGTGGCGAGGGCGGGCAAGAGGCTCTCTTCGTCCTCAAGGGCCTCTTCGGCATCATCATGGCCTTCCACATAGACTTTAATGAATCCGGCGAAGACAATGCGGTTGCCGCTGGCGGTGAACTGTGCGTCGTCGGCCTGGATGCGTACGGTAGTGACTGCTTTGACGGCATCGGCCATCTGGCTCGCCAAGGTCCGTTTCCAAATCATGTCGTAGAGGGCCAGGTCCCTGCCCTTCAGTCCGCTCTGGTCGGGATGAAGGAACTTGTCTCCGGCAGGACGGATGGCTTCATGGGCTTCCTGAGCCGAAGCCGAGTGGGAAGCATACTGGCGCGAAGCCGGTGAGAGATAGTCCATGCCGAACAAGGTTCCTGCCGCATCGCGAGCTGCCCGGATGCCCTCTTGGCTCAGGGTCGGCGAGTCGGTGCGCATGTAGGTGATCAATCCACTCTCGTACAGCTTCTGGGCGATCTTCATCGTATCCTTGGCTCCCAAGCGCAACTTGCGGTTGGCTTCCTGTTGCAAGGTAGAGGTGATGAAGGGCGGAGAGGGGCGTTGGATTTTTTCTTTTTCTTGAACATCGAGCACGTGCCAATCTGCAGATTGCAGGCGTTTGGCCAAGTCCTCGGCTTTCTGTCGGTCGAGCAACACCGTTTTGGAGCCGGTTTTCAGTTCTCCGGTAGTGGCATCGAAATCCTTGCCGCTGGCAACCCGCTTGCCGCCAAGCGAATCCAACTTGGCAGTGAAGGTTTGGGAGCGGCCCTGTTGGGCCAAGCGGGCGCTGACATCCCAATACTGCGACTTCACGAAGGCGATGCGTTGACGTTCGCGTTCGACAATCAGGCGCAACCCAGGCGATTGCACCCGACCGGCCGACAAGGAGGACATGCCCAGTTTCTTCCACAACACGGGTGAGACGTCGTAGCCGTACAAGCGGTCCAAAACCCGGCGGGCCTCTTGGGCGTTGACCAAATCCATGTCCAGTTCACGGCCCGATTCGACCGCGCTCAAGATGGCCTTTTTGGTGATTTCATGGAACACCATCCGGCGGAACGGGACTTTGGGCTTAAGGACTTCCAACAAATGCCAGGAGATGCTTTCCCCTTCGCGGTCTTCATCAGTGGCCAGCATCAACGAAGAACTGACTGCCAATTCGCTTTTCAGGTCCTTGATGATTTTTTCTTTGCCTTTCACGACCACATAGTTCGGTTTGAAACCATCTGCGACATCGATGCCCAATTCCTTGGCGGGAAGATCGCGAACATGCCCGTTGGAAGCAACCACCGTGCAATTGGCGGGAAGAAACTTCTTGATCGTCTTCGCCTTGGTGGGTGATTCCACGATAATGAGCATAGTGCCGTCGCCGCTACTCTGTTTTCCCATTCGATACCTGTCCTTTGAGCATGTTGCCGTGCCGGATTTACAGTTATATGGGAGCGCAACCCTTTTGTCAACGCGATGAGAAAGTATCGGGTGACGTTTCTAAAACATGATCGGACTCTGGATAGAACAACCACTTTACCTACCGAACCAGAAAATTCATGGCTATCACAGAGACTAGCTTCTCATTGTTTAATAAGGAGAAAGGTCGACGCATCCTCATGCGGACCCGGTTTAGGATTCTTGAAGATACCCCATTCGGAGATGCCGGTCCCTTTCATGGTGAAAGCCAGAGCCCGTCGGCCATCCTCAAGCACGAGCAGTTGCATGCGGGTGGTGAAGGTGAACTGCAAGATGGGGACCTGATTGGTCACTTCGGCGGTGAAGACCCCGTCGGAGAAGTCCTGGCTGCGCAAACGCCATGCAATCGGGGTGAATGCCGTGGTGTTGAACATACGGGCGTTCTCCCGATAGGCCTCGGCATGCGATCCGGGGGCATCCCAAGCCACCCACTGGTTTGCTTCGCTTTCAGATTGCATCAAAGGAAAGAATTTAAGGCTGCCATTACGCCCGACATGGTACAACTCATAGGGGAACAAGGCTCCAGAGGGGGCCGTGCGGACCTCGATGGTGTAGACAACCATCTTACCGTCATTGGTTTTCTTGGTTGGGTTGCTCCATTGGTAGCGGCCTTCCCATGGATCGGCCGACAAGACCGCCATGCACAGCAGGATGAGGGTTATCGCACCGAAGCGGCTTACGATTCTGTCGTTCACGTTCATACCTTTTCATACTACATCATGGATATGCATTGACATCAAGGTGAAATTGAACGCACAATCGGGCCATGAAACAGAATATGGTGAAGATCATCATCGGCATCGTCATCGTGGTGGTGGGACTGAACATGATCCTGGGGGCCGCCGGGGTCGAGTTCGACCTCTTTTTCGACGGTTGGTGGACGATTCCGATCATCATCGTGGCGATTGTCTCCATGCTCAACCAAGGTGTCGGACCTGGCAACATGGTCATGCTGATGGTCGGCCTCTGGATGTTGGCCAGCAAGCAAAACTGGATTCCCGATTGGGTTCACAACGATTACATCTGGGGGGCTGCCATCATTGGAGTAGGGTTATTGTTCCTCATGGGCAAGCACCAAACTTCGTCTGACGAAGGAAAGCCGGCCAACAATCCCTCGCACCATTCGAGTGGCGAGGATTTCGAAGCCGAACAGCGTCAATGGGAGCGCGAGCGGGCCGAATACCGGCGCACGTACGCCAGCGAGGAACCCAAATCGGAACCAGCTGGACAAGAGCCTTCCGAACCGCGTTACCAGGAGCATACCAGTAGCGGGGCGAATCCCACCTACACGGCGATCTTCGGTGGCCAGACGGTCCATTACAGCAGCGACGCTTTGGACGGATCGACCTTGTTCGCCCTGTTCGGCGGCCTCGAGATCGATTTCCGCAAAGCCCATATCGCACACGACATCGTCATCGACGCCACCGCCTTGTTCGGTGGAGTGGACTTGCGCTTCCCCTCCTATGTCAGGGTGGTGACCAAAGCAGTGCCGATCTTTGGTGGAGTGGACAACAAGAGCGCCATTCCGTCCGATCCGACTGCTCCCGTGGTCACCGTGCGGTGCCTCGCTGCGTTTGGCGGCATCACGATCTTGGCGTAACGGACGGCGACAGTGGCCTATTCCATCCTGCTCGTGTCGTGCTCCATCGAGGAGGGTCCCTTGGCTTACCCTCTGGGGGCGTTGTGTATCCAAAGCGCTGTGAAGCGTGCCCTCAAGGACACCGTCGAAGTATCGTTGAGACGCTACCTGACCGACACCGACGATCCGAAAAGTGCGGCCAAGTCGGTCGCCAGGGGGCCCTTCGATGCGGTCGGGCTGTCGGTCTACCTGTACAACCGCACCTGGATGGAGTCGTTTGCCAAAGAGCTGCGCCGACAGCACCCGGCACTGGTCTTGTTTGCCGGTGGACCTGAAGTCTCGGCCGACGATTCAATGGTGGACTCCAATCTGGTCGATTTCCTGATAGCCGGTGAAGGCGAGGAGGCCGCGGTCGTTGCAGTCAAACAGCTCATCGACAAAGCAGCGATCTCTGGTGCGGGAATCAGGACAAAGGATTGTACAACCAGGATGCCGGCTGTCCTACCGGTGTTGGAGAACCTGCCCTCCCCCATTCTCAACGGCTTTGTTGCATTCGATTCCTATCGAGGATTGTTGTGGGAGATGACCCGCGGTTGCCCCTTCTCGTGTGCATTCTGTTTCGAAGGCCGCGGTTCGCATGCGGTGCGCTCCTTCAGCCTTACACGGTTGCAGGCCGAGTTGGAGATGATTGCGGCCAGCGCTATCCGGGAGGTGTTCGTGCTCGACCCCACCTTCAACTTGAATGAATCCAGGACCAAGACGATTCTCTCCATGCTTGCTCGGCTGGCTCCCCCCGACATGCACTTCACCTTCGAGGTCCGGGCCGAGTTGCTCGATGCCGCTCAAGCCGACTTGTTTGCAGATTTGAATTGCTCGTTGCAAATCGGGCTACAGAGTTCCAACGAGCAACTGTGTGCAGCGATGGGGCGGACACTGCGACGGACGGCGTTCGAACGCAACCTCGCCTTGCTCAACCAACGGGGCATCGTGTTCGGGCTCGATCTGATCATCGGTTTGCCCGGCGACGATCTGGCCGGATTCTCCGCCAGCCTCGATTATGCTTTGGCCTTGATGCCGAGCAATCTCGACATATTTGTATTGGCGGTCCTGCCAGGCACCGCCTTGGCACAGCAAGCTGGTCGTTATGGCTTGAATCATCTCAATCATAATCCCTATACCGTCCTTTCGACGCCGACTATGTCCGAAGGAGATATCGCACAAGCCGTGTTGCTCAAGCAAGCCTGCGACCTCTTCTACACCAAAGGCAGCGCTGCCATGTGGTTCAACCAAGCGTGCGCCGGGCTTGATCTGAAACCGTCGCAGCTATTGGAACGGTTTGTCGCATGGACCGTGCAACAAGGCCTTGTCGATGAGTGGGAAATCCATCACCCCGACAAGGATCAGGAGTTGCAGGACTTGTTGGCTGCCCAGGACCCGTTCGAGCTGCAGGATGCGTTTATCACCGACATGTACCGCCAGGAGGGAAAACGCCATCTGTCGGGAGCTTTGAAGGCCTACATGGAGCTGCACCAAGGCATCGCCTACCTGCAACAAACCGGTGAACAACCAGTGCTGGTTCTGGGCTATGACCCGGATGAGCTGGCCTTGCTCGATCGCGTTCCATTGGCTGAATTTTGTACGACTCATTCTCCGTTCTCGAAGAAGCGGCGCTATGTGGTCAGCCACTGGGAGGACGGGGTGCGTTTCGACCGCCTGCAGTGAGAGCCGCTCCATCTTGCCATCGGAACTCGAATCATTTACATTGGCCGTATAAGGGATACTACATGAAACGTTCCAGCTTGATCATCGCAGCAGTCGTGACGATGGCCGTCGTTCTTGGGACCAGTGGATGCGTGATGGGCCAGACCCTCGCCCTGAATGCCGACAATTCGGGTATCGCGGCAACCGATCTGGTGGTCGACGAGTTTTTTATCGCTGTGTTGGAGGACTTCCAAGCTTTCGAGCCGGAACGCAAGGACCAGACCATCATGGATGCCAGCGTCGAGTCCTTCAGCAAAGGCATGACGGCCAAGCAGAGCGTATCGCAAGTCAAGTCGGCCAAACTGGGTCCCACGAGCTATGTGGTGTCGTTTTCATTCTCGGACCTGAACCGCTTCATGCTCGAGATGAACGAGATGAAGAGCCAGTCGTTGTTGAACGTCACCGCCGCGGGGAACCGCACCACCTTCTCCATCTTGCTGAACATGCAGACGTATCCCCAGCTGACCAAACTCATCCCGTTTCTGGCCGATCCGAATTTCGAGACCTTCGGGCCGCTCTACAACGAAGGAATGAGCGAAGCCGATTATCTGGACATGATCAGCTACATTCTCGGCGAGGAGGGCCCGCCGGCCATCACGCAGAGCACCATCATCTTGTTGCTCGAAGTACCCCGCCCGATCATCAGCGTGAACGGCGGCACTTTGTTGGGCACCAGGACCGCCCGCTTGGAAATTCCGTTGATCGATTTCCTCTTGTTGGCCAAACCGATCGAGTTCAACGTGACATGGTGATCCCGATACTTCCGGTTTTCACACGTTGAAGCGGAAGTGCATGATATCGCCGTCTTTCACCTCGTATTCCTTGCCTTCGATACGCAGCTTGCCTGCTTCGCGCACCTTCTGTTCGCTTGCGTAGGTGAACAGGTCGTCACAATGGTAGACCTCGGCTTTGATGAAGCCCCGTTCGAAGTCGGTGTGGATCACCCCGGCGGCTTGGGGGGCTTTGTCGCCGGCATGGAAGGTCCAGGCACGGTCCTCGTCCGAGCCGGCGGTAAAGAAGGTGCGCAGGCCCAACGCCCGGTAGCCCGACCTGATCAAACGGTTGAGGCCCGATTCGGCCAGCCCGACTGCTTCCAAGAACTCTTTGCGTTCCTCGGCGGTGTCCAAGGCGGCAATCTCGGCCTCGATCTTGCCGCAGATGACGACAACTTGGGCCCCTTCGGTTTCGGCGATGCGCTTGACGGTCAGGACATGGTCGTTGTCGGCCACGATGCCGTCCTCATCCACATTGCATACATAGATCATCGGCTTGAGGGTGATCAGGTGGAGGTCGTAGACCAGCTTTTGTTCCTCGGTGGTCAGTCCGAGGCTGCGCGCGGCCTTGCCCTGTCCCAATGCTTGCAGCAAGCGCTCCAATACCGGTAACACGGCAGCGGCTTGTTTGGCCGCTTCCTTATCCAAGCGGGTGTTCTTGCTGACCTTCTGGTAGCGTTTGTCGACCGACTCGAGATCGGCCAAGGCGAGTTCGATGTTGATCGTCTCGATGTCGCTGGCCGGATCGATGCGGTTGGAGACATGGATGATGTCGGGATTCTCGAAGCAACGCACCACATGGATCAAAGCGCCAACTTCGCGGATGCTGGCAAGAAAGCGGTTGCCCAACCCTTCGCCCTTCGAGGCTCCGGCCACCAACCCGGCGATGTCGACGAACTCGACGGTGGCCGGAACCACCCGCTTGGTCGGAATCAGCTGAACGATCCGGTCCAGGCGTTGATCGGGAACGCTCACGATACCCACGTTTGGCTCGATCGTGCAGAATGGATAATTCGCCGCCTCGGCCGGTGCCGAAGAGAGGGCGGAGAAGATGGTGGACTTGCCCACATTGGGCAGTCCCACGATGCCACAATTCAAACCCATGGGAGACCTCGCGCGCTTTGATTTTCGGTTACCGGACGGGACGCCCGGCGCGCCAGCGAGTATAGCATATATTGACAACAAAGATAACTGTCCCTATAGTTGCTGTGTTCGACCGGCAAGCTTGGCCGGTCGCTCCAAGGAGCCTGCTTTCATTACCGACCAATCATTGCACGAGACCGGCTTGTCGCCAACCAAGGCGCTCGTCATAGTCCTGAAGGAACATCAAGAAGACAACCGCAGGGTTGAAGCCCGCCTCGAAGAGTTGCTCAGCCTTGTCGACACCATGCAGGCCGAATGCGTCGGCTCGCTCATCATTCCGCTACGCACCATCAATCCCGCCACGCTGATCGGATCGGGCAAGGTGGCCGAGATCGCCACGATTGCCGAGGAAGCCCATGCCGACTGCATCATCTTCGACCATGACATCCCACCCCGGGCACAACGCAATTTGGAGGAGCTCACTTCGGTTGCGGTCATCGACCGGCAAGAGGTCATCTTGGAAATATTCTCGGCACGGGCTGCCACCAAAGAGGCTACCTTGCAAGTCGCCTTGGCGCGCATGGAATACTCGTTGCCGCGCCTTACCCGCAAGTGGACCCACCTCTCACGCCAACAAGGCGGAGCCAAGGGAACCCGTGGAGAAGGCGAGACCCAGTTGGAACTGGACCGGCGCAACATATCCAACCGGATCGTGGCGCTCAAGGAAGAGCTCAAGAAAGTGGAGGCCCAACGGGCCGTGCAACGCAAGAACCGTTCCAACGGCATGGCGGTCACCGCTGCGGTGGTCGGCTACACCAATGCCGGCAAATCATCGTTGGTCAACAAGCTGTGCGCCAGCGACGTGTATGTCGAGGACAAGCTGTTCGCCACCTTGGACCCCACCACGAGAAAATACAACCTGCCCCATGGCGGCGAGTTGCTGCTGACCGATACGGTCGGCTTCGTCAGCGACCTGCCCCATCAACTGGTTGAAGCATTCAAATCGACGTTGGAGGAGGCCCGCTACGATGATTTCATCATCCATGTCTGCGATGCGGCCCACCCCGACATGTTGGAGTGCTTCGATACGACCATGGCGGTGCTCGAGCAACTCGGGTGCGCCGGCAAGCCGATGGTGGTCTTCGTAAACAAGATGGATGCAGCACACAACTCGTTCGCCGTGGCAAAAATCCAAGAGCGTTATCCCGAAGCGGTGCTGGGTTCTGTGCGTGAAGGGACCGGCCTGGATACCTTGGCGGCCGCCATCGAGGCGATGGCCCACGCCACAAGCCCTGAACGGACCTACCTCTTCCCCCACAGCCGACACGACTTGGTGGCTTTGGTTCGCTCCAACGGAACCCTCATCGACATCCAATACGTTGACGAGGGCATCATGGTGAGAGCCCGTATCCCAGACCGCTTGGTCTCCAAATTGCAGCCGTTCGCCAGCAGTTTTTAACCGAATCCTCATTTTCGACTCAGGAGCACACAATGCAGTTGCTTGGTGTGCGGCTGGTCATTGTTGCAATCCATACAACACTGGTACTTTTCAGGTGGTTATACATCCTCTTTCTCGAAAGCGACCCATCATTGTTTTTTGAAAATTGTATTTACAATTCTTACGGCCTGCGCTATTGTTTTAGGTAAAATGTATGTACAAATCTGTAACATGCATAAAAAACAGGAGGCAGGAATGAAAAAATCACCGTTGATTGCCGCTTCGCTAGCGGTAACCGCACTCTTTGTGCTCGCTCTCATGCTCATCATAGGGACATCGACCTCGTGGGGGAAAGTTGAAATCACCGACTTGAATTTTGCAACCGGCGACGGAGACAAGATACACGTGCTTCTCTACAAGCCGAAGACCGCCAGCCCGAAGAACAAGGTTCCACTGGCCATCATTGCCCATGGCGGGAGCGACATGCTTGAACAAGCCAGCGGGTATGCGATCGAATTGTCGCGCAGGGGCTATGCAGTCGTGACGTACGACTACCAAGGGCAAGCGGGTTCCGATGTCGCCACCGGTACATCCGAAGGAAACATGGGTCGTTCCGGTTACGGCAAGAGAGGTTTGAATACTATTTGGAACACCGTGCTTGAGTTCAACTTCGTTGACTTTGACCGTGTGATCACCATGGGTCACTCTGGCGGCGGCATGCATACAGTCGGCTTTGCCACCGACCATCAAGATGAAATCTTCATGCAGGTCAACCTCGGCATGAACATGTATGGTCCTGCCACCATCGAAGACCACAACTTCAATTTCGTCAATATTCTGGGAGATTCGGATGAATCCGCTTTGGCGAGAGCTGTCGGCGATACTAACTGGAGCCATTTTCAGGTTGAACAACTCAAGCGGATATTCTTCAATGAGTACGAGAAAAATGCAGACGGATCCTATAAAGTAGCAAAGGAGAAGCTTCCGGAACTCATCCTGAACAAGGTTTACACGGTGGTTGGAAGCGATGGCAAGACGTGGACACGGACAGCCTACATGCCCGATTCCTGCCATGCTTATTACCTCGTCGACAATGATGCAGTCAAGACTGTCATCTACGGGATCACCAGCCAGGTCGGGCTTGGCCTCGATGCCGGCGTAACATCGTATGATGATTATAAAAAGATTTCTGTCGTGTACCGTTGGCATGACTTGGGCTATGCCCTCGAGTTGCTGGCCATGATCGGCCTCATGGGCATCGTGGCTATCGCATTGACCAAGACAAAATTCTTCGCGACCATGGAACTCAAGCCGCTGGAAAATGTCGGTTATCCGAAAAAGTCGTGGATGTGGTGGCTTGCCCTGGCGCTCATCGTCATCCTGCCGCCCGCCCTGTACACCACTGGCAAGCTACCGCAGGATACCTTCCTTGGATTCAAGATCAGTGGACTTTGGCTGCTCGACGGTAACTGCAGCGCCTGGCTGTGCTGGCAGTGGCTGCTCTCTCTGGTATTTTTGGCCCTGTTCCTTGTCTACCACTTCACCTATGGCAAAAAGCACGGCGGGAATCTCAGGAACTATGGTTTTGCAACATCCGATACAAAAAAATTCGACATCACCTACATCCTCAAAGCTCTGTTGTATGGCGTGATTGTGGTGGGTTCCGGTTATAGCCTCATGGCCATCGCCACCCATTACACACAGCAGGGACTCCATATCGCGACATTCATGCTCAGAACGCTTGACGCCAACAGAACCACGATCTTCTTGGTCTATTTCCTGATGTGTGTCCCCTATTTCCTTTCCAGTTCACTGGCGGCCAAAACCCTGGGGATAAATGGCGACGGAACCATGAAGACTGCGGCCAAGAATGTCGGGATCATGACGGCCATCGCCTTGAGCGGACTGTTTGTCCTTTGGCTTGTGTTTGTGATTTGCCTCAACAATTTCAACTTCATCCTACCGATGTTCAAGGTGAACAGGCTTTACATCCTTGGTGTCGGGCTCGTACCGATCATGATCGGCATCGGAGTCGGTAACGCCATCAACATTTTCATCAGCCAGAAAACCAACAGCATCTGGCCGGGCCTGTTCAGTGCAGTCTTGTGGGGAACGTGGACGATCACTGCGACCACAGCGGTTCTCAAGTACATGTACTGATCGAGAATTGATGAGCATGAAAAGCAATTCTCCGTCTTCGGATGGAGAATTACTTTTTTATGAAACGGGTGACATGAAAAGCACAAGGACAGCGGTCTGGGTGTTTCTGACTTTGGTTACAACCGACCCTTGCGAATCGAATGAGAAGATTTCGATAGCGGATATCAGATGTACGTTGACGGTATTTGATTCCCTGTTGTCTTTTCCAGTCCCTCAGATACAAAGGAACCGTCGCCATGTTTACCATAACGACGGTTCCCCATGAGTCCTGACAGTTCAGGCGTTGGTCGTATCCTGGAAGAATTCCCAAGCTTCTGTGTCTGTGAAGCCTTCGTGCACGATTTTCCTGATGGCCAATGCCATCTCGAGGCTGTGTTCGCTCTGGAAGATG
>CAZJAK010000007.1:0-52898 GCA_964543935.1 uncultured Spirochaetaceae bacterium | reverse complement strand
CAGGGCATCTGCCTGGGCCTGGGTGATCAGCCCTTCCTCGACAGCCTCTTTTTTAGTCCTGCAACCAGAGACCAGCAAAGCTTCGTTCATCAGTTGATCGTCGATAATAATATTTGTCCGCATGGATGCCTCTTGAGTTCGATGTGTATCGATTGCTGAAATTATACACATCAAGAGTAAAGGCGTCAAATCTCGTATCGGTATCTTGACATTCATGTCGACAACTCATTCTCCTCGAGCATCGACCGGTAGGAATCTTCACTGAAAATGAGATGGTCGAGCAGCTTGATGCCCAGCAAATCCCCTGCTTTCTTGAGGCGGATGGTCACATTGATATCGTCTTGGCTGGGCATGAGATTGCCGCTGGGGTGGTTGTGGGCAACAATGATTGCAGTTGCCCGTTCGCGCAAAGGATCGGCAAATACTTCACGCGGATGGACTAGCGTAAAATTCACCAGACCAATCGAGACAACATGCACGGAGAGGACCTCGTGGGCGCCGTTGAGAGAAATACAGAGGAAATGCTCTTGGTTGCGGTTGCCGAAGTGCTGGATGAACGGATACACATCGTGTGGGAACACAATCTGCTTGCGCCGTTGCGGCAGGCGTCTGCGGCCCAACTCCAAGGCAGCGCAGATTACCGCGGCTTTGGCTTTGCCCATCCCGGGTAATGCCTGCACATCGGATACAGTCAGCTCCTTGGACACATCGCAACGGTCCAGAAGGGCCAACACTTCACCGGCCATTTCCCCAGCCGGTTTGAGCGCTGTCCCTGAACCGATCATGATGGTGAGCAGTTCCAGATCGGATAACGCTTGCCCGCCGACCTCGCACAACCGTTCCCGCGGACGCTGGCAGAGGGGCATCTCCTTGATCGACACCATGGCGGGGACATCTTCACGGTAAGTTCTCATAACCATCCGACCAAAGCGAGTGCGCTTTTGCTTCGACCGAGTGTCCAAAAAGGTCGTGGGCATGCTACAATGCACCTCAGATCGGCCTGGCAATGGTAAAAAAAGAAAAGAAAAACAACTTCAGACGATTCTTAGGTTATGTGAAACCATACTGGTACCTCATCCTGTTGGCCGCCTTGGGCGGGATGGTCAAGTTCACCATGCCGCTGGTGTTTCCGCAGGTACTGGGGTATCTCGTGGACAACGTGCTCAATTCCGATTCCGTGATGACGTTGGAACTCAAACGGAGCACCATCGTCAACTCGGTCTTGCTCGTGGTGGGCTTGTACCTGTTCATATACATCCCGATGACCTTCCTCAGGCATTATGCCGCGGCAAAAGCCTCCAATAAGACGATATTCGACCTGCGATATGATTTGTACCTCCACGTCCAGCGCATGAGCGCCTCCTACTACCATTCGCGCCAATCGGGCAGCATCGTGGCGCGCTTGATCAACGATATCAGCCAAGCCCAGAACTTGATCGGCAACGCGTTGACCAATGTCTGGATCGACGGAATGGTTATATTCGTGTTGTTGTACATGTTGTTGCGCATCAGCGTACCGCTCACGCTGATATCCTTGACGGTCTTTCCCCCGTATGTCGCCATGACCCGCTTGTTGAAAAAGCGCATCAAGGCCGCCAGCCGGAGGGTCCAGGACAAGACCGAAGCGATGCAGGGCAACCTCCAAGAGAAGGTGACCGCCTTCAATGTGGTCCAATCGTTCACCCGCGAACCGGAAGAGCAACAGAGCTTCCATGAGGAGTCGCTCTCGTTGCTCCATGAAAGCTTAGTCGGTGCCCGCTGGAGCGCCATCAACGCCACCACGGTGGGATTCCTGACCGGGGTGGCACCCGTTTTGGTCGTGTTCGCCGCCAGTTTCTTTATCCTCAACGAGCAACTCACCCTCGGCCAGATGATCCTGTTCTACTCCTACCTGGGCAGTTTCTACATGCCGGTCAACCGGCTGAGTGAACTGACCCAAGTATTGAGCACCTCGATGGCCGCCATCGACCGCATCTTCGAGGTGCTCGATCTCGTGCCGGAGATCAAGGATGCTCCCGATGCCGTTGAATGCAAGCGCCAATCGGCCAGCGGGATTGAGTTCGACCATGTCGTGTTCACCTATCCACAAACGCTACGCCCAACCCTCGACAATTTGTCGTTCAAAATTTCCGAAGGGGAGACCATCGCGATCGTGGGACCATCCGGATCGGGCAAGTCGACCATCATCAACCTCATCCCCCGTTTTTATGACGTCACCTCAGGAGCCATCTTGGTGGGTGGCAACGACATCCGCTCCTACACGCTGCGATCGCTAAGGCAGAATATCGGCATGGTCTTCCAAGAGTCGCTGCTCTTCTGCGGGACAATCAGGGACAACATCCGTTTCGGCAATGTGACAGCCGGCGACAGCGAAGTGCGTTGGGCTGCCGATAAAGCCAATGCCACCACCTTCATCATGGAGCAGGAGCGCGGTTTCGACACGATCATCGGAGAACGAGGCACCCGCCTAAGCGGCGGTCAACGGCAACGGATTGCCATCGCCCGCGTATTCCTCAAGGATCCGAGGATCCTCATCCTCGATGAGGCGACCTCGTCGCTCGACTCGGAGTCGGAAGTCCAAGTGGAGCAGGCTTTGGAAGAACTCATGCGCGGCAGGACGACCATCGTGATCGCCCACCGCCTTTCGACAGTGATGAGGGCCGACCGGATCTTCGTCATCGACGGGGGCAAGATCGTCGAATCGGGCACCCATGCCGAGCTTATCGGACAAGGGGGAATGTACCGTCATTTGTACCTTACCCAGTACCGCCACAAGGACTCCAGCCAAGAGCGCTAGATTGACCGAATCACCATAAAAAATGCATCGCAAAGAGGCCTTACGGATGTTGTTTTTTTCACTTTGGTGATACAATCCAGGCAAGTCGGGAAACCGTGCACGACCAGCTGGAAAAATCCTATGGAATTACAGCTGGCAACTGGACGGTCGCAAGGAAGGAGTACATGGACTATTTCGTTTCAAAAGAAACACATATCGTCGAAGACGATGAGCCTCCGCTCAAGCAGAAGGGCGTGCTTGCGAGCACGTCGGCCTTTCAACGGAAAGTTGTCGGCGGTAAAGCCGCCTCTGGTGGGAAACGCCACTCGGAACCCAGCAGATCAACCCAGTTCAGGAAGCGTTATTTCCCGGACACGACTTTGGCCCAATGGAACGACTGGCACTGGCAATTGGCCCACCGGATCACCACACTGGACCAACTCTCCAGATTCCTGGAACCCACCCCCGAAGAACGATCAGCTCTCGAACACAGTACCAATCAATTCCCGTTCTCCATCACTCCCTATTACCTTAGCCTTATAGATCCTGCCGATCCGGCCAGCGCTTTGCGCAAGACTGTGGTCCCCACTATCTTTGAAGCAGAGACGAGTGTCGGTGAAAGCGTCGATCCCTTGCACGAGGAACATACCAGTCCCGTACCGGGAATCGTACACAGGTATCCTGACAGGGTCTTGTTCCTGACGACAAGCTTCTGCTCGGTCTATTGCCGCTACTGCACCCGTTCACGGTTGGTGGGTGGCCATACCGAGGCTCTCGAACACCATTGGAAACAAGCGATCGACTACATCCGGCGCACCCCCGTGATCCGTGACGTGGTCATCAGCGGTGGTGATCCGTTGACGATGTCTGACGACAAGATCGAATGGCTCGTGCGCGAAATCTCATCGATCGACCATGTCCAGATGATCCGTATCGGCACAAAAGTCCCCATGGTGTTGCCCCAACGCATCACGCCCGAATTGGTACGGCGCTTGCGCCGCTACAAGCCACTTTACCTCAGCGTCCACTGCACCCATCCCGATGAGATCACCGTCGAGTCGAGCAGGGCGTTCAACCGCTTGGCCGACAACGGTATTGTTATGGGCAGCCAGACGGTGCTCCTCAAAGGGGTGAACGACAATCCCGAGACGATGACCGCTCTGGTCCATAAGTTGTTGCAGGTGCGCGTGAAGCCGTACTACCTGTTCCAATGCGATCCGATCGTCGGTTCAGCCCATTTCAGGACAACTGTCGAGTCCGGCAAAGAAATCATCAGGTGCATGCGCGGATTCACCAGCGGGTATGCTGTACCCCAGTACGTCATCGATACGCCGGGAGGCGGCGGCAAGGTTCCCATCCTGCCCGAGTACGAAGTATCGCACGATTCGCAAAATCTCTACCTGCGCAACTACGAGGGAAAGGTGTTCTCCTATCCCGACAGCACATCTGGGGAGGGACAAGCCAACTGACATGCTTGTAGGAATAACATATGACCTCAAGGACGACTACTTGGCGGCTGGTTTCAGCGCCGAGCAGTCGGCTGAATTCGACAACTTGCAGACGATCGACGCCATCGATTCCTCGCTCGTCCGGCTCGGTTTCCAGACCGAGCGCATCGGCAACGTCAAAGCATTGGTAACCTATCTGGCGGCAGGAAAACGTTGCGATTTGGTGTTCAATATCGCCGAGGGCATGTACGGTTTGTGCCGCGAAGCCCAAATCCCGGCGCTGTTGGACGCGTATGCCATCCCGTATGTCTTCTCCGACTCGTTGGTGCTGGCCGTCGCCCTCCACAAAGGCATGACCAAGGCCATCGTGCGCCAGATGGGAGTTCCGACCGCCGACTACCGGGTCGTCTCGTCTGTGGATGAGGCCGAAGCTCTCGACATGGTGTTCCCATTGTTCGTCAAACCAGTCGGCGGCGGCACCGGCATGGGCATCGATGCCAATTCGATCGTCTATGACCGGGCCGAGTTGTGCCAAACCGTATCGCGCTTGATCGATCTGTTCCATCAGGACGTCCTGGTCGAGACCTATTTGAGCGGCCGTGAGTTCACCACTGGAATCACCGGGACAGGCCAAGAGGCCCGCACCGTGGCGACGATGGAAATTTTGGTCGATCCTGAGAGCGACCAAGGCATCTACTCCTACAAGACCAAGCAGGAGTACCAAAGCAGGGCCCGCTATCGCTTGGCGAACGGCTCCGATGAACAACAGTGCGCCGAAGTGGCCCTTGGCGCATGGCGAGCGCTCGGATGCCGGGATGGGGGCCGGATCGATCTGAAGATGGACGGCAACGGGAAGGTCCACTTCTTGGAAGTGAATCCCTTGGCAGGCTTGAATCCCGTCGATTCCGACCTGCCGATTCTTGCCCGCATGGTGGGAGTGCACTATCATGAGCTCATCGGGAGGATCATGGAGTCTGCCATGAAGCGGATCATAGGAGAACGGCGCTGATGGACATCCTCATCGTCCACGACCGGTTGTCGAAGACACCGAGCATCGACGAATTGGATACCCTCTCGCAAGTGCAGCAGGTTGCAGCCGCGTCGCGACAACTCGGGCATGCCGTGCGACGATTGTCGTTCAATCTTGATCTGAACAAGATGGAACAACGGTTGTTGGCCAACCGGCCCGACTTGATTTTCAATCTGGTCGAGACCCAAAAAGGCAGCCGCCTGTTGCATGTCGCCCCAGCCTTGTTTGAAGCGTTGGGACTGGAATACACCGGTGGGTCGGCTGCCGGCATGGTGCTCACCTCGAATAAAATCGAGGCAAAGCGCATCATGCGCATGACCGGCATCCCGACTCCTGAATGGATCGAGACCAGGCGCGAGGATGACCTTGCCTTCCTTGCAGGCGTTCCGGTCATCGTGAAACCGGTCGCTGAAGAGGCCTCTGTGGGCATCGACGACTCATCGGTGACCGGACCGTCGACCGTCGATGCCTTGCGCGGTTTGGTCCGCTCGGGCGAGCGGGAAATGTTTGTGGAACGTTTCATCGACGGCAGGGAATTCAACCTCTCCATCCTGCCCGAGCACGGCAAACCCTGCCTGTTGCCGATTGCGGAGATGTTGTTCATCGATTACCCGGCTGACAAGCCGCGCATTACCGGTTATGAAGCCAAATGGGAGGAACAATCCTGGGCCTTCAACCATACTCGGCGAACCTTTGAGAAACAGCCTTCGGATGAAGCTTTGCATGCCAGATTGGCCGAGATTGCATTACGGTGTTGGGAGGTGTTCGGCGGCAAAGGGTATGCCAGGGTGGACCTGCGGGTCGATCCGGCCGGGCAACCCTATGTGTTGGAAGTCAACCTCAACCCCTGCATCGCCCAAGACAGTGGCTTTGTGGCTGCTGCGGCCCAAGCGGGGCTCTCGTACCGCGACATGGTCGAACGGGTCATCAAAGGATGAGTATGGATATGTTCAAATACCGGGAGGAACCCACACCTACCGATGTGCAAGCTGTGGCGGACATCCTGCGGGATTCGGGATTCTTCAATCCTGAAGAGCAGGAAGTCGGAGTCTCGTTGGTGACCGAGCGGCTAGAAAAAGGCCCCTCCTGTGAATATTTTTTCCAATTTTTGGAACAGGCTGGGGTCGTGACGGCCTACACCTGTTTCGGGCCGATACCGGGGACACGTTCGAGCTACGACCTCTATTGGATCGCCGTGGCGAACCACCTGCGCGGTCATGGACTCGGCAAGGCCATTCTCGAGGCGACCGAACGGGAGATCGCAGCGCGAGGCGGCACGCGAGTCTATATCGAAACTTCGTCCAGCGACCTGTACAAACCGACACGGGGCTTCTATGTGGCCAGTGGATACCGTTTGGAAGCGACTTTGGCCGATTATTATGCCCCTGGTGACGGCAAACTCATCTATGTGAAGACACTCTGAGGTCTCAAACGACCTTCTTATTCTTCCACCGTCCGCTGGCGAACCTGATGACGAAACTGACCGCCCGGACGACCCAGTCGAGGTACATCGCCAACCAAACCCCCTGCAACCCCAATCCTGCGTTGAGTGCAAGCAGATAGCTGCCCCCGATGCGTACCAGCCACATGGCCAAAATCGAGACGAACATCGTGAAACGCACATCGCCGGAAGCCCTCAACGCTTGGGGCAATGTGAAGGCCAGCGGCCAAATGCACGAGTTGACGATATAGAGGGTTTTGGCGAGGTCTACCGCCATTGCAGCCGCTGCAGGACTCAGGTTGAACAATCCCACCATGGGCTCAACCGCAAGATAGAGAACCACCCCCACCGATATCTCGGCGATATAGACGATCCCCAAGAGGCGTTTGGTGAACCAAGATGCTTGACGGTGGTCTTGGGCCCCCATGCACTGACCAACAACCGTGATCGTGGCCAAACCGATCGCACCCCCCGGCACCAACATGAACGAGGAAATCGTGTTGACAATCGCGTTGGCCGCCGTGGCGGCAGTCCCCAAACTAGCGATCAAGCTGGCTACGAGGACTTTGCCGACTTGGAATACCGACCCTTCCACCCCGCTGGGAATGCCGATGCGCAAGATGCGCTTGATCATCGGCCAATGCAAGCGTACTCGCCACAGATTGTCCAATTCGATGCGGTGATTGCCACGGGTCATCGCAATCATCATGGCGGTGGCTCCGAAGATGCGCGAGATGACCGTGGCGGTGGCGGCACCGGCTGTTCCCCAACCAAACACATAAATCAACAAAGCATTGCCAGCCACATTGATGAAGTTCATCCCGATGGAGATGTTCATCGAGACCCGGCTGTTCCCCATCGACCTGAACAAGGCCGCTCCTGCGTTGTAGGTTGCCAAGAACGGGTAGGACAACAACGTGATGGCAAAGTACATGCCAGCGTTCGACATGACTTGTGGATCGACCGACCGGTACACTGTCGCGAGGATGGGTTTGTTGGCGACCAACAACACGGTCATCAACAGGAGCGACATGAGCGTGGAAGACCATATCAGCTGGCGGGCAGCCTCCCCGGCCAGTTTGTCATCGCGCCGACCGAGGTATTGGGCAACGACAACGGCCCCTCCGGTGGCGATGGCAGCAAAGAATTGAGTGAACAAGATGTTGATCGTATCGACCAAGGAGACTCCGGAAACCGCCGCCTCTCCTACTTTCGCCACCATGACGGTATCGGCCAGACCGATGGTGACCGACAGCAATTGCTCGATGACCAACGGCAGGATCAATTTCCTGAGGTCGCGATTGGAGAATAATCTAGGCTGAGCGAATCCGGATTCCCGAGCAAAGGCCTGTGCCAATTGTGAGCCTGCCGTACATGTGATGTGGTTCCAGTGTCGCTCAAATCGCCATGAATTTCAAGCTGACACCCGCCGGAGCAATCGTCGAGATTAAGGAGCTGCTGGCGTTACTTATAACCCGTTTCATTGTCTTATATATGTTCTGCCCATCACCAGGAGGTGCGTCATGAGACTGAAACGCCTGATCGCTGCAGTATGTTTCGTATTGTTGGCTGTGGCCTTGACTGCAGCTGAGCCGGACCCTTTTGCAGGGTCCAGTGGTGCTCCCGGACGATGGGGACTGGGCATCTCGGCCATCTCCCCCGGTTTGCCTGTCGCTCTCAAAGGAGTGTGGCGCAATGGTCCCTGGGGAGCTCAAATCGAAGCCAACTGGTTTTACCAATGGGCAATGGTCCGGCTGGACGCGAGACGGCGCATCGTGCTGAAAGGACGCATGGAGACTTATGCGGTCGCAGGAATCACATTCAATCACTTCAACGACGGTCTGGGGTCGACTAGTTCGGTGAACGACACCTTTTGGGTGGATCTGGCTGCCGGCTTGCAATTCAACCTCGGCCGGAACCAGCGCTTTTCACTGGGGGCCGAGGGCGGCTTGCTGATTCCATTTTACAGCAACCTCGGATTGGAGCAATACCAGAACTCCGGTTTCATGGTGGCCAATGTCTTCATGCTCTGGTGGTTGTAATCTTGTAGGCGGCTAGGAACGATTGCACGCTGAAGGCCGCCAGTACGCTTTTGATCGACTCAACATCGATGTCCTCCAACCGCTTGAAGCGCAGACATGACTTGCCCATGTCCAATCGCTTTCCAGCTGTTGCGAATCCTTGTCTCAACCTGTCCAACAGTTGCTCGTCCATGTAAGGACCGGTCAAGTACAATGCGAGATGGTTCTTCTGCGAAGCGATCGCGGCATAGAGCAACGGTTGCCCATTGTAGGTCTTGCCCGACAATTCCATGGGGATTTCGTAACTGATCATGCCCCAGCGCATGGTTTCTACGATTGCATCCGGTAGGGCAGAGTTGACTACCTCCCTGACGGCTGCAACAGTCTTCCGTCGGTCCTCAGGCAACGACTCAAGGTATTCCCGGACAGTGCCGGCTGTACTGCGCATGCATTTCCTCCACATCAAATAACACACATCTTGCGGTAGCCAAATAATTGTCACCTATTTTGACATAATTCGTCTTATAATAGTATATCAGCGCGGTGTCGCAAAGGTGGTTCCCATGAGGACTATCGTAGCTTTGTTGGTGTTGACGTTGTTGCTTTCAGCTTGCCCGGTAGCACCTGAATTATTCACGGTGACATTCGATTCCCAAGCAGGAAGCGCTGTGGAACCACAGGTGGTCCAAAACGGGAAAGTAGCAATCAAGCCGGCAGATCCAACCAGAACCGATCATGTGTTCCAAGGCTGGTTCACCCAAGCAAGCGGTGGTGACCAATGGAACTTCTCGACACCGATCACCACATCGTTGATATTGTACGCTCAGTGGGCAGCGTTGCCGACCAATACCGTCACCTTCGATTCCCAAGGGGGGAGTGTGGTGCCCCAACAGGACCTTGAATCCAATTCACCAGCTCTCGAACCCGAAGACCCAACCAAAGCGGGTGCTGTGTTCCAAGGGTGGTTCACCGAATCAGTCGACGGTGCGGCATGGAACTTCTCGACAACCATTTCCACACCGATCACGCTCTATGCCCATTGGCTGTATCAACTGAGCTATACCTCGGCCAACGGGGCAGAAGGAACGTTGAGCGGCGTTCTTGAACAACAGGTCCAGCACGGCAAGAACGGAAGTGGCGTCACTGCTGTCCCTGCCGAAGGATTCGAATTCAGCCATTGGTCCGATGCACGTACCGACAACCCCCGTACCGATGAACAGGTCACTGACTCGCTTACAATCACGGCTTATTTCACCCTCAAGGTCTACGATGTGCATTACACAGCATCGTCGGGAGGTTCCTTGCAGGGGAACGTCACTCAGCAGGTGTCCCATGGAAACGACGGGACATTGGTGGAGGCGGTTGCCGATGAAGGCTATGCATTTGCCGGTTGGAGCGATGCGGCTGTGCCCACCCGGACCCGTACCGACCGCAATGTGAAGGCCGACATGGATGTGGCAGCCAATTTTGCTGCGCTATCCAACACCCTCTCGTTCGACACTCAAGGAGGGTCCCCGACACCTGACCAGATACTCGAGTGGGGAGAAGCACCAACAGAACCGGCTCAGGCGCCGACCAGAAGCGGTTACCGCTTCGATGATTATTGGTATGCAGACCCTGTAGCCGACATCCAGTTCGATTTTGGCAATCCGATCTATGAAGATACCACCGCTTATGCCCACTGGATCAAGCAATTCACCGTCACCTTCGATTCCCAAGGAGGAAACACCATTGCGTCACTGCAGGTCGACGATGGTTTTCCGGTGGGAGAACCTTCTCCTCCTTTCAAGACAGGCCATGAGTTCATAGCTTGGAACACCGCATCGGATGGCAGGTGGGTCTTCGGGACGGATTGCATCACAGCCGATACGACGCTCTATGCCGTGTGGGAGCCGTTGGAGTATTTGGTCACCTATCGTGCCGAGGGCGTCACCAGCGGTTCTGCCCCAAGTCCCAGCTGGCATGAGTTTGGCAGCGAAGTCGATGTCCAAGGCAATCCAGGGAACCTCGTTCGAGAGGGTTATGACTTCGCGGGATGGAACACTGAAGCCGACGGTACCGGCTTGACCTACGTGATGCATGTCGTGTTCCCGATGCCGGCTCATGAAGTGTTCCTGTATGCCCAATGGACTCAAGAGACCCGCTACCAATTGGCGTATGACGGCAATGGTGCCGACGGCGGAGGTGTGCCCTCGCCGGGAGATTATGCTGAAGGGACCCAGATCGAGGTGCAGGGCAACATAGCCGACCTTTTCAAAACCGGCTATTACTTCGATGGATGGAATACCGCAGCAGACGAAGATTTTGGAACCACCTATAAGCCAGGGGACACCTTTACGATGCAAAGTGAGTCGCTGAACCTGTATGCTGTCTGGAAACGGCAACAATACACCGTCTACTTCAATTTTGGCAACGGCGAGCCCGCCTCTGAAGTGCAAGTCGCCCACGGTACGGCCGTCACTCGTCCAAGTGACCCGACATACACGGGCCGGACATTCGCCGGATGGTTTGCCGATTCAGGTTTGACCGTCCCGTGGAACTTCTCGGATGCAATCACAACCCAGACAACGCTTCATGCTAAGTGGACGGTCAACAAGCACACGCTGTCCTATGATGGCAACGGCATTTTCGGATCGCCGCCCGCTGATCCCACCGACTACGAATACGATCAAATCGTGCAGGTATTGAACAACACATTCTCACGAGCTGGTTATTCATTCAAAGAGTGGAATACAAAGAGTGATGGGACCGGAGCGCCCTACCGGCCGTCCGCCACACTCTCTGTCCCGGATGGTGACGTGGTCCTCTACGCCATCTGGACTCCCAACGATTATCGGCTGTCGTACCATGGCAACGGACACGACGGGGGCACGATCCCCGCCGCACTGGTGACAACAACAGATGCAACGTTGGCTGTTGCCGGTATCGGAGACATGGCGAAAACCGGACATGACTTCACCGGTTGGAACGAAGCTGCGGACGGAGGCGGACAGCACTGGGATGCCGGAGCAACACTGACCATGCCGCCCCATGCGCTGGTGCTGTATGCCCAGTGGAAAGTAAAAGGCTTCACGGTGGCCTACGATCCTGCTGGTGGAACATTTGCCGGTCCATCCTCCATCTCTGTTGATTATGGTACTTTGTTGACCGAACCTGTTAAGCCAGTGAAAGACGGATCATCATTTGGAGGCTGGGGGAGACCCGCTGGCGGACTCCTGTGGAACTTCGGCTCAGACCGGGTCTACGAGGATCTGTACTTGACTGCCCAATGGTTGCCCGACCAGCACTTGGTCCAATTCAACAGCCAAGGGGGATCTGCGGTACAAGCGGTGTTGGTCGATTACGAGGACCCAGTCGGAGAACCATCCGTTCCTGATCGGACTGGATACGTCTTTGCCGGTTGGTTCGATACCCCGACCGGAGGTGATGCTTGGGACTTCAACGCTTCGGTCACCGCCAGCATGACGTTGTATGCCCATTGGACGCCACAGATCTATCAGGTTGTGTTCAATGCAACTGGCATCGATCCCCAGGAGGTTGTTTTCAATGGTTTGGCAACCAAGCCAACCGATCCGACGGATGCGTTCTATCAGTTTGCGGGATGGTATGCAGATCCGCTCCTCTTGCAAGCGTGGGATTTCAGTTCTGATACCGTGCTCGGCCCAACCACCTTGTATGCCAAGTGGGTGGTGCCGTCCGACAGCAAGCTCTCTGTCGGCGCCGGCGACAGCCATACCGTTGTTGTCGATTCCACTGGACAGCTCTTGGTGAGCGGCATGAATGACAGCGGTCAACTCGGAGTGGGCACTACCGCAGAGAGTTCGGTCTTTAGCGAATCGTTACATACCTTCAATGCTGTCTCAATCGCCGCCGGCCTTGCCCACACCTTGGTCGCCGACCAAGACGGCACGTTGTGGGTTTCGGGGATGAACCGCTATTATGGTCAACTGGGGGCAGGTCGCGACCCTGAATCGGTTGATTCGGACAGTTCGGTGTTCCTGCACGCGACCCTCCCAGGGAATGCCGTCGAGGTCGCGGCCGGTTTGGTGCACAGTCTGGTTCTGCTCGACAACGGGGACCTGTATGGGGCCGGGTACAACGGTTTGCGCCAATTGGTCATCGAAGACACTGCCCCGCAGGAATCATTCGTGAAAATCGCCAGCGATGTGGTACAGGTGTGGGCAGGTGCCTTCAATACCTTCTACAAGAAGGCCGACGGCTCACTGTGGGGTGCGGGCTACAATCGCTACGGGCAGCTGGGAAGAAGCACGACCAACGAGTTCTCCGACGGTGCGGTTCCGATCGTCTACGCTTCGACGAACACCCCGGTCCGTGATGTGAAACAGGTGGCGGTGGGCGGTGCCCATGTGCTGTTCCTGCTGGAGGACGGCCGGTTGTACGCCACAGGCTTGAATTCCTCGGGGCAGTTGGGAATTGGAAATAAAGAAGACAAAACCCAACTTACGTTCGTCATGGATGGGGTCTCTCGTGTGGCAGCAGGTGATTACCACTCGGTTGTGATCAAGTCGGACGGAACGGTATGGACCTTCGGCGACAATGCTTATGGGCAATTGGGTGACGGCACGACCACCGATCGACTCGTTGCTGTGCAGGTCGTCGCACTCGGAGCCAAGGCTTTCGACATTGCTGCCGGTTATGGCCACACGGTGGTGATGCTGCACAACATGAGTCTTTGGGGGGCGGGTTTGAACCACCACGGCCAATTGGGGCTTGGCGATACCATAAACCGCCTGGCATTCACCAAGGCGGTTGATCTGGAGTGATGGTTTTATCGCTGAAGTGAATGCGGCGGGATTCGAACCCACGACCTCTGCCTCCGGAGGGCAGCGCTCTATCCAGCTGAGCTACGCATCCATGGCGGAACTTCTGTATGCTAGGGGCAACGGGATTTCTTGTCAATAGCGGCATACGGAGAACTGGCGCTGGAAAGAGAAGGCTACTATCCAACATTTTTTTAGACAATTGTGTGGAAAACTTGTTAATATGTCATATGTAGATATGGTGTAACTATAATTAAAATAATAAAATAAGATAAATTAATTGCTAATATTGGTAAATTTATTTACTTTTTATTCTTATCTCTTGACATCTGTAACGGTTTTTACTACTATGTCATCAAGTACACTGTTGTAAAAGTACGCCAGGAGGGGCGAGCATGAAGAGACAGGAGCGGACGGCTATCCTTGTGCTGATGCTTGTCCTAGGTGCGCTCCTGCCTGCCCGGACCCTGTTCATCCAGACCATCCCGATCAACGGCATCATCGGTTTGCAAGAGAGTTTCACCCTCGAGCTCAAGCAACAGGCTCCCATTGTCTTCAACGAGGATCTGGCTGGCCGGGAATTGGAGATAGCCACCTACGAATTCTTCTCGAACAGCCCCGATGTCGCCTATCAACTCAGGATCATTCCCGCCACCACAGCCGGATTCCGCGACGATAAATTCATGTTCAGGTACATCGACGACGAGACGACAGACCTCAAGAAAAAAGAGTCGACCATCCCCTTCAGGCTCAGTGTCCTGAGTGAATTCTCACAAGCCAAGAACATCAAGTGGGAGAGCAAGGTGGCCGAGAAATCGATAGGTGTCACCGACGGGAACCGCTACCGGGAAACCGGCAGCATCGTCATCACGTTCCCGACCACGGGTGAAGGATTCGACTTCGAGGAACTTGCCTCTGGCTACTACCAAGCCAACATCACGGTGGAAGTCTCCACCGACTGAAATTCCATTCCTGCTTTATCGCTTATACGCTTCATGCTATACTTCCGTGCGGATGCGTCCGGGAGGAAGTGATGAAACCGACATTATTGGTGTTGGCGGCCGGCATGGGGAGCCGCTACGGCGGGGTGAAGCAGATCGATGGAGTCGGGCTGCACAACGAAGCGTTATTGGATTATTCGGCTTACGATGCCATGCTCAGCGGGTTCGCAAGGGTCCTGTTCATCATCCGCAAGGATATCGAACATGATTTCCGCGAACGGATTTTCGACCGGATCGCCCGCAACTTCGACGCCTCCTACGTGTTTCAAAGCCTCGACTCGCTGTTGAGTCCCGCTCAAGTCGCCTTGTCGGCCAACCGCAAAAAACCGTGGGGCACCATCCATGCCATCCTCTGTGCCAAGCAGGCCGTGCATGAACCGTTTTGCGTCATCAATGCCGACGATTATTATGGCCGGCACGCCTATGGAGTGATGGCGTCTCACCTCTCCACCATCTCTGCTGATTCCAGCGAGCACGCCATGGTCGGGTATGTGCTGCGCAACACCACCAGTCCGAGCGGATCGGTCTCGCGGGCGATCTGCACCGTCAAGGACGGTTATCTGGTGTCGATGCGCGAGAACACCAAGATTTACCATGACCGAGAACACATCCTCAGCGCACTCGATGGCGAAGTGCGCACCCTTACCGGCAACGAGTGGGTCTCGATGAACTTTTTCGGGTTCTCCCCGGCGGCCCTCGATTCCTTCCAAGCCTATTTCGACCGTTTCATCGCCACCAACATCGCTTCTGAGAAAGCTGAATGCTACCTCCCCGAGGGAGCGAGCGATCTGGTGGTGAGCGGGCAGGGCAAGATCAAGTTCTACACGACCGACGAGCGGTGGTTCGGCATGACCTATGTCGAGGATCGCCAGACGGTAAAGGAAGAGATCGGCAAGAAGATCGCTGCGGGGTATTATCCCGAGCAATTGTGGCGTTAATCAGGCCGGTCAAGACTTTTTTCTTTGTTTGGGCCTGATGGAGGCCGACATCTGCTTGGCTGCCGACGACGGATGCTTGGGCGGATCGCTAGCTGGCGGCAATGCAGTGGTGATGGGTTTGAAACCCTCGCCAAGCACTTGGTAGGCTTCTTGGACGATCATGAAAGCTTTCGGGTCGTTGCGGTGGACAATCGAGGTGAGCAACGAGATTTGTTGGTTGGGGATGACCGCCATGAGCATCTTGCGTTCCCGTCCGGTGTAGATGCCCGTCCCGCTGAACACGGTCCCGCCATGATGCAGTTCATCGATGATCAAGCGTTTGATGATGTCGATGTTGTCGCTAAAAATGTAGACGGTCTTGGCGTACTTGGTCCCCATCACCATGATCACATAGTTGATCACTTGGGTGGAGGAGTATACGGTGATGATGGCGAACATGGCCCGTTCGATGCCGAAGAAGAAGGCGGACGAGAGGATAACCAATCCGTCGGTCAGCAACAAGCTGGTCCCAAGCGGTAACGGGGTATAACGGCTGAGTATCTGGGCCAGGATGTCGGTCCCGCCGGTGTTGGCTCCGCTTTTCAAGACCAAACCGATTCCGGCACCGATGAAGATGCCACCGAATAGAGCTGAAAGCAGCACGTCGGTCGAATCATTATAGGCGATGATGCCCTCGTATCCGACGATTTGCCCGACCAAGCTGACCGAGAGCGAGAACAACAACATACCCACCGCAGACTTGAAGCCATACTTGGGTCCGAACACTTTCATTCCGGCGATGAATATCGGGATGTTCATGGCCAGCATGGCCATTCCCGGTTCAAATCCCAACGTGTGATAGAGGATTGTGGCAATGCCGTTCACCCCGCCCCCGGCAATCTTGGCCGGTGTGGTGAATACGGCGATTCCTGTTCCTGCAATCAACGATCCGACGATGATCCACAGGTAGTCAACGATGGCCCGGCGTGAAATCCGCAGGCCGTTCTTCTGCTCCATCCCGCACCCCTTGACTAGTATAGCTGGTTTCATGCAGAGGATGTAGCGGTTTCAACCGATTTTCGACGGAAGGTGCAAGTCCACACTAGCGAGCTTGTCGAGCAACACGCCAGGATCGTCGTCGATGCATAAACAATCCAAGAATTGCCGCTTGAGGAAGCCTTCCTCGACACTGTGCGAGAGAAACCGCAACAAATCATCGAAGAACCCAGCCGTGTTGAGCAGGCCGACCGGCTTGCGATGGTAGCCGAGGTGCAGCCACACGAAGGTCTCCATGATCTCTTCCAACGTTCCAGGTCCGCCCGGCAAGGCAATGAATGCATCGGACAGGTCGTACATCTTCGCTTTGCGTTGATGCATGTCTTCCACGACAATCAAAGCATCCTCCACGCCGGCATGGGCAGGGATCCTCTCATGCAACATGCGCGGAATGACACCGGTTAGCGAGGGAATCCGCTTTGACACGGCCCGTGCGACCACGCCCATCAGTCCTATGCCGCCTCCTCCGTACACCAACGAGACGCCCCGTTCGATCAGCACGTGTGACAAGTCCAAGGCTGCTTCCCGGTAGACCGTCCGGTAACCTTCGGATGAACCGCAAAACAGACCTAACGTTGCGATGCTACGGGTGACCATGACCGCAAGCATACTGCAGCGCTTGCCGGTTGGCAAGCAAAGGCTGGGTTGTCGCCCTTCCCCATAGATGATAGAATTGTCATGGAGGTGCCTTCGATGACATTGGTGGTGTACGAATCATATTTCGGCAATACAAAAGCTGTGGCTGAGGCTATCGCGAAAGCCTGCCAAGCCAAAGCGGTGGCCTACGACTCGCCCGACGTGGCGCACGTGCAGGAAGCCGACCTGCTTATATTCGGATGTCCGACGAGGGCGTTCAGACCGACCAAGGGAATGACAGGCTTTTTGGCCAGCCTTCCCAAGGAATCCTTGGCGGGCAAGCGGGTGGCGGTATTCGATACCAGGATGGATGCGGCCACGGCGAACTCACGCTTGTTCTCCCTTTTGGCCAAGGCGTTCGGGTACGCCGCCGTCCCGTTGTCGGCAAGTTTGGTCCGCAAAGGGGCCGTGGCGGTTGCCGACCCGATCGGTTTGCATGTTGAAGGCTCGCAAGGACCCTTGGCTCAAGGCGAAGTCGAACGCGCTGTGGCATGGGCGTTGCGGATCGTCCAGTGAAGCAGGGCATTCAGCTTGTCCTCTTCGACCGCTCAGGGTATTATGATGGTGTCTCCATGGAGGATCAAACAGATGAAATTACCGAGACATGCGCTTATTATGGTGCTTGCAGTGGCCCTTTTAGCCAGCAGCACATTGCTCGCCGCTCAAGAAGTCTCCATCACATGGGCTTGGAAAGCAACCCAGCCAGGCGTGACGGCCTTCAGATATCAGCTGGACAACGAGATCGAAGGGCTCTGGACCGTCGTCGATGCGTCGGTGCTCTCTTTCACATCCGGCCCGCTTGATGCTTCTGTCGATCATGTGCTGTTCGTCCAGCAGACATTGGACGGAAGCATATGGGGCCCGAGCGGAAAGTATCCGTTCGATGCGGCCGCCTATTCGGGTACGGTTGCCACCAATGTGGCCCAAGCCCCGTTACCGGAAGCCCCCGCTGCCGAACAGCCCGCTGTTGAAAGCCAACCGGTGGCCCAACCCGAAGCGGTTGCCGTCGCACCGGCTCCGGTCGACGTCCCGGCGGAACCGACCAAGCCTTCCACTACGCGCGTCGGGCTTGAGCTTTCTGGCTTTGCAGGCGGGGTGGCCAACAATTACATCCTGCAATCATGGTTTGATCCAAGCGGTACCTATCCCGCCATGCGGACCATGATCCTGCCTTCGGCGGCAGTGAACCTGGTGGTCGACAACATGGTCGGTTTTGGTTCCAAACTCGGTTTGGGCTTGAAGGCTGGCGTTGGTTATGAAGCATACGAGAGTTCGAGTACCAAGATTCATTTCGGCAATGTCCACGCGCTGGCTAAACTTGACTTCGCTGCCGGTGACAAAGTCTCCTTCGAGGTCGGTCTCGGGGCAGCTGTCGTAGTTCCCTACGCCGATCTGAATGGCGGGAGCGTCCTTCCGTTCGACTCGACCGACATCAACTGGTTCTATGGACCGGTGGTGGATGTCGGGCTTCGCTACAAGCTTGGATCCTCGTTCACCATCGGGATGAACACCGAGGCGCGGATGCTGTTCAGTGGTGCCTTGGTGCCCTATGAACTGACAGGGATTGTCCGCTTCGGATTGGGTTATTGGTTCTGACGAACGCATCCCGGTGCTTGAGGAGAGTGGAACTAAGCCTCGGATCGAAGGGTCCGGGGCTTGGTGTCGGCTGGAAAATCAACCCTTGGGATTATCGTGGTTTGATGGTATAATGCTTTGCTGTATGGACGTCAGGGCAATTGACGACAGCCGACTCAGGTCATCACTGGAGGATGCATGAAAGAAAGCCGACTGCAACGGTATGTGGATTTCATCGGTTTCAGCTTGGAGACCGAAGGATATCGGATGACTGTGCAAGCCGAGCAGTATGTGCGACAGGTGTTGGACGACGACATGTCGGGTGACGAGGCGGTCAGCGCCATCGTCGACGAGTTCAGCCTTGCTTCCGAATCGGACTCGACCGAAACGGCCGACGGGTGCTACGAAGGTAGCGAGGTCTACGTGAACCTGTTCGGAATCCGTGACCAAGAGCTGTTGGACGAGGTGGAAGCGGCCATCGTGGCTGTCCGGATGGCCGAGGTCATGGCCGGTCCACAAGAATGGACCTTCAACTTCGATCACTTGAAAATCCTCCATGCCAAGCTTTTCTCAGATGTCTACCCCTTCGCGGGAATCGTGCGATACATCCCCATCACGCGCCGGACTGTCTTCTGCCTTCCGCAATACATTGAGCAGGTCGCCGATGAGATTTTCAATAAGCTGCGCGACGACCATTACCTGCGTGGTCAGGAACATGAAGATTTCATCAATAATCTGGCCTATTACATGGCGGAGGTGCATGCCCTCCACCCCTTCTTGGACGGCAATACTCGAACGATGCGCGTGTTCTTCCATCAATTATGTCAAGCCGCCGGTTGGGAGCTCGATTTGACCGCCACAGCCGACCGCAGGTTGCTGGAAGCCGACATCGCCGCCCTGGAGGGCGATTATCAACCGCTCATCGGCATACTCCACGAAGCCATCGGACCGTTGGAAGGCTCCTCGCAATCGAATTCGAAACGCGGGTGGAGCCGCTAGGGTAGGAATCAAGGAAGGTTTACATGGTCAAAGGCATTCTCTTCGACGTGGATGGAGTCCTCATCGACTCCGAACGATACATCAATCAAGCAGCAGTCGAATTCTTTGCCAGCATTGGAGTGACGGTCAAACCGGAAGACTTCATCCCCTTCGTGGGAGCGGGTGAAGACCGCTACCTCGGTGGTGTTGCCCACATATACGGTGTCGGGCTGTCCATCGAAGAGGCCAAGGTCGAGACCTACCGGATCTATGAACGGCTCATCAGCGGCAATGAAGGGGTGTTGCCGGGTGTGTTGCGTCTGTTGACGAACGCCCACAACGCCGGCATCCCCATGGCGATCGCCACCAGTGCCGACCGCCTGAAAATGGAAATCAACCTCAAGGTGATGAACCTCGATCCGGCCTGGTTCAAGGTCGTGCTCAACGGCAAGGACATCGAACGGAAGAAACCATTCCCCGACATCTACCTGAAAGCCGCCGAAGGGTTGGGTCTTTGCGCCTCCGACTGCGTGGTGTTCGAGGACGCAGTCAATGGCGTGCAAGCCGCCAAAGCCGCCGGGGCATCGTGCGTGGCCCTCACCACGAGTTTTGAAGCTGAGCGGTTGCGCCGAGTCGGAGCCGATGCAGTCATCGCCACCCTTGACGACATCGAAAATTTCAGCGAGCCGACCGCATTCAACCGCCACCTCGTCCGCTTGTACGCCCGTGAGGAGGCTTATAAGACCCGTTTGCATGCATACACCCCCTATTCCCACTTCAAAGTCGGAGCTGCCGTGGTAAGCGCAGCCACCGGTTCGGTCTACGGAGGGTGCAATGTGGAGAACTCCTCGTACGGCGCGACCATCTGCGCCGAACGGGGAGCCATCATGAAGGCCATCTCGACCGAAGGCGACCTGACGGTGGACATGGTGGTCGTGGTGTCGGATGATGATCCTCCGGCACCGCCGTGCGCCAACTGTCTGCAGGTCTTGGCTGAATTTTGCACAAAAGATAGCGAGATCAACCTGTACGACCTCAGGGGTCAGGGCAGGCGCTACCGCTTTGATGAATTGCTGCCTTATCCGTTCATCTTCCCCTCCCAGCGAGGCAAACGGCCATGACATCCCGGGATGTTTCCCATCCTCACCTCCCAACGTCGCTGTGTGTGGTTCTCGTTGTCATCTGCTTGGCCTGTTCATGCACAACCTTCACCATCCCGTATCAAGAGGTGGGCCCCGACTTGGAAGTTGCCGAAGCGATGGAGGCTTTCGCTCTGCCTGAAGTGGCGGTGGACACCCCCGAATCGATCTTCGAAGGCGACCGCTGGGCCAACCGAGCGGCCGATCTCATCGCTTCGGCTCAGCGTTCGGTTATTGCGACAGTGTTTCTCGGCTCGTGGAGCCCCCAATCGGCCATCGTGCTGGATGCTTTGGCGGCCAAAGCCCGCCAAGGGATTCCGGTCTACCTCATTTTCGACTCGATATCCAATTTGGAGTACACCGCCTCCAGCGAAAAGATGCGCAGCCTGCACAGCTTGAGGCAAGACGGCGTACATGTGCTGGAGTTCAATCCGTTCACAGGGGAACGCATCCTGATGCTTGGCGGCTTGATGCTGCGTGAGCACCGCAAGTTCTTGATCATCGACACCAAGGTGGTGGCCCTTGGCGGCATGAATTTCAATTATGTCTCACTCAATGATTCGAGCCTGCCCGACGGACAGCGCGACTCGATGCATGTGTTCCAATCGGAACAGCTTGCCCATCTGCTCAGCCAAAATTTCGTGCAGTTTTGGAACGACAATTCATGGGATGAGGTCCAACTTGCCACCCTCGTCGATGACCAGCAGCGGCCTGTTGTCGGGAAAGGGGTTTCACGGGCTTGGGTGGCCGACCAGTTCGGCCGCAACGAGTCGGTCAAGGCGATGTTCCTGGGCTTGTTCGACGCTGCCGACCGGGAGATCACCCTGCTCCCATTCCTCCCGTTCCTCGATAAAACGATGCAGGATTCGGTGCGTCGGGCTGTCGGACGCGGGGTGGTTGTCAAGATGCTCGTTCCATGGGACATGCGGGTGGAGAACCGTTTGGCTGTACAGTACGCTGCGTTGGACTTGATCGATATGGGCATCGAGTTGTATCGCGAGGTCGAGCCACGCGAAGGCTACAGCTACCCGTTGCTGCATGAGAAGCTCATGGTGGTCGATGACGACTATGTGATGGTGGGGTCGTCGAATTACAACTACCGCTCGATGAACTTGTCCAACGAGTTAAGCGTCGTGGTCGAGAACCGTTCGTTCGCAGATATGGCCAAGAGCCATCTCGAACAACTGTTTGCCCAATCGCGCCGCATCACCCGGCAAGAGGCATTGGGATGGCGACGACTCGAGGTGCTTCCCAACTATCTGTTCACCTTTGTGGGAGGTTGAGATGCGTGGCATGACAGTGCTTTTCATGCTGCTCGCGCTCACCCTCTGTCTGCCGGCAGCACCGACAGCGGGATATGGCTGGTCGGTCGGGGGAACGGCTCCCTTAGTGTCTGCCGATGCAGCTTACAGCTCCATCGGTTTGGGACTCGTGATGCAACCGTTCGGTTGGAAGCATTTCGATCCAGCGGTACGGGCCGACCTGAGCATTGCCACCGTTGGCTCGGTGTTGGTCCTGCACGACCTGTCGGCTGGAGTTGAATTGACCGTCCTGCGCACCTTGCAGCATCCGTTCGGTTTCCTCATGCCGACCAACCTGACCGCCTATGCTCCGGCAGTTTCGCTGGACCTGCAGTGGAGGTTGCGCCACCCGGAGGCGGTCTACCTTTCCGTCGGACTCTCGTTGCTGAGGTTATCCGAAAAAGATGCAATCTATACTTGGGTGTCGCCATTCGTGACATTCAACCTCGATGCTAAAACGATGGACAGCTGGGGAGTCACCTTGTGGCGGTTCTCCTATCTGGTGTGGTGAAAGGAGGCGGCATGACGCGCGTACTTCGAGTCTTTCGCCTGCTGGCCATCATCTTGGTGGCAACACTGTTACCCGTGGGTGCTGCCGATGTGGGCCTTACGTTCGGCCATGTCGGGTTGTTCGACAGCTATTACCGCAACGGCTTGCACGTCCACCTTGGCCTGACAGCTGGGGTGACCGAACGTGTGGAGGTCAACCTGTTCACCCAATCGGAGATCACCCCGAGGCCCTTCGGGGATGTGCAACTGGGCTTCGACGTGGCCTATTCCTTGCTCGGCAAGCGTTGGGATACAGAGGGGTATGCTGGATCGGGTGTGAACATGCTCGTCAGTGCCGGCATGCTGGCCGGCACCCATAACGACTCGGGCTTGTTCCAGCCCGATTCCTTGTTCGTCAAATTGACGCCGGTGACGGTGGGGACGAGCCATGTCGGCAAGCGGGATCGCTTTTTGACGGTCGGGTTGGATTGGAACCTCCACAACAACCGTCTCTCGTTCGTGTGGAATTTCATGCTGACCGACATCTATCTGGCCGGTACATGGCGGGATGCGTTGCGCTAAGGGATCAACACCGCTCCAGAGCAACCATCTTGCCCACCCGCGTCGCGTGGCGGCCGCCTTCAAAGGTGGTGTCGATGAAAGCATCGAGCATGTCGGTCACGCTGTCTTGATAGGCGATGCGCCCGCCAAAAGCCAGGAAATTGGCATTGTTGTGGGCTTTCGCCATTGTCGCCGCGAACGTGTTCTGGGGCAAAGCGCACAGGATCCCGTCAATCTTGTTGGCCGAGATGGAAATCCCGATGCCGGTCCCGCAACACACGATACCGAATTCATAGCCGCCTTCAAGGTACTCTTTGCAAGCCAAAGCGGCCATGTCGGGGTAATCGACCGATTGGGCGCTCATCACCCCCAGATGGTTCACCTCATAACCACGCTTGACCAGATGATCGGCCAACTGCTTGGCAAGCTCCACCGCCCCATGATCGTTCGCGATCACCACTTTTCCCATCGTGCCACTCCTGTTGATTGAACCTGCCTTATTGTCCTATGGAAAGCCAGAGGCGGTCAAGCGGGCCTGAATCCGGTTGCATCAATTATAAAGCTGCTGTATCGTTGAATCATGTCAAAAAAAGTGATCGTCATCGGTGGCGGTTTCGGCGGACTGAGTTGCGCCGCCTTGTTGGCGCAAGACGGTTATGACGTGCACCTCTTCGAACGGTTGGATGACTTGGGAGGCAGGGCGCGGCACTGGAAGACAGAAGGTTTCACCTTCGACTTGGGCCCTTCCTGGTACCTCATGCCCGAGGTATTCGAACGCTATTTCTCATTGTTCGGCACACACCGCAAAGAATATTATTCCTTGTTGCCGTTGGATCCCTATTACAAAGTGTTTTTCGGTGGTGGTGAGACGGCTTTGCTCACACCCCGCCCCGATGATAACCGACGTTTGTTCGACACCTTCGAACCCAACGGAGGGGCGACGTTGGACCGCTACATCGCCCAAGCCGGTTATAAATACGACGTGGCCATGCAGGATTTCCTGTACCGCGACTACCGCCATATCGGACAGTTCTTCAACCGCAGGATCCTGACCGAAGGCTTGCGCCTTGGCGTCTTTAAGAAACTTGATTCGTTCGTAGGTTCCTATTTCAGCGATCGCAGAGCCCGTCAAATCCTTGAGTACGCCATGGTGTTCCTCGGTACCGATCCTGCCGACGCTCCGGCGATTTACTCGATCATGTCGCATGTCGACTTGGGGTTGGGGGTGTACTTCCCCGAAGGGGGCATGGCCGGAGCCGCCACTGGCTTCGCCAAGTTGTGCCGGGAGCAGGGGGTGACCCTCCACACCCAAGAGGAGGTCCGGCGCATCATCGTGAAGAATTCGCAAGCCGTCGGTATCGAGACCTCACTCGGCCAGTATGCAGCCGACGTGGTGGTCTCCTCAGCCGATTACCACCATGTCGACACTGCCTTGTTGCCGCCCGAGCATGCCATGTATTCAAAGGCCTACTGGGAGCGCCGGGTCGTGGCCCCATCGATGTTCATCGCCTATGTGGGCATCAACCGGCGCTTGGAGGGCTTGGAACACCACAACCTCTATTTCTCCAAGGATTGGACCGGCCACTTCGATGCCATCTTCAAACAACCGACGTGGCCTTCCGACCCCTGCTTTTACCTCAGTTGCATCTCCAAAACCGATCCTGGTTCGGCTCCGACAGGAGCGGAGAACGTATTCTTGCTGGTCCCGACGGCCCCGGGGATGGCCGATACGGACGAGCAGCGCCAGCAGTATTGGGACCTTGTGCGCGATCATGTACACTCGATCACCGGCGAGGACTTGGACCGGGACGTGGTCGTCAAGCGTATCTACACCCAACGCGACTTTATCGCCGACTACCACGCCTTCAAGGGCACGGCCCTCGGCTTGTCGCACACGTTGTTCCAGACGGCGGTGTTCAGGCCGGCCAGCCGTAGCAAGCGGGTCGCCAACTTGTTCTTTACCGGGCAGTATACCCATCCAGGCATCGGGGTCCCGATGGTGCTCATCGCATCCGAATTGGCCGCCAAGGCGGTGAAGGCCAGCTATGCTCCATGACGAACATCACAAGGTGTTCCGCAAAGGGAGCACCACCTATTACTTCAGCTCGTTGTTTTTTCCGAAGCCGATCCGCGAGGATGTCTACATCTTGTACGGCTTCGTACGGGTGGCCGACAATCTGGTTGACGAACAACCGGTCGATCCACAGCGTTTCATCGATTTCAGCACACGTTACCGGCACGCTTGGGAAGTTGGCGAACCGTGCGGGGACCGCATCATCGATACTTTCATTGAGCTGCAGCGCCGTAAAAAGTTCGACCCGGCTTGGACGGAGGCCTTCTTGGATTCGATGCGGCATGACCTCGACCATAAGCCCTGCCGAACAGTGGACGACACGTTGGCCTACATCTATGGATCGGCTGAAGTCATCGGCTTGTTCATGGCCAAGATCATGGATTTGCCGGACGAAGCATTGCCTCAGGCCGCCATGCTAGGCCGAGCGATGCAATACATCAATTTCATCCGCGACATCGACGAGGACAACCGGTTGGGGCGCAGGTACCTCCCCTTGGGCGACAGCCCCTTGGGCGGTCTGTTGCTGTCCGATGCCGAACGTGATCCAGCGGCTTTCCATGCCTTCATCCGCAAGGAAATCGAGCGCTACCGGATGTGGCAACGGATAGCAGCCACAGGCTACCGCTTCATCCCATGGCGCTGCCGCATCCCCATCATGACCGCGGCCGACATGTATTGCTGGACAGCCAAGATCATCGCATCCGATCCGATGGTGGTGTTCCGACGCAAAGTGAAGCCGACCAAACGCCGCATCATTTTATGCGGCTTGTCCCATATGCTCGGCTTGTGCCGGGGATGCTCCTGATGGACGCCAAGCTGCCACAGGTCCAACGCTACGACCGTATCGTGGCAATGCTGTTACCACCATTCTATCTGATTGGCTTGGTCGGCCATGCCGTCGATGCGCTGTTTCCCTTGATGATGGCGTTGACTCCCCTGACGATTTTCCTGACCGTGGTGGTCGCCTACGCACCGGTCGCCTTGGTGCATGATGCCCGGTTGGCTCTTTGGGTCATCATCACGGCAGCTTTCACTTTGGTGCTTGAAATCATCGGTGTGGCCACCGGTTTGATCTTCGGTTCATATGCCTACGGAGAGACGTTGGGCTTGCGCCTGTTCGAGGTCCCGTTGGTCATCGGTTTGAATTGGACAGTGATCATCGTGGGGTGTATCGCGTTGATGGAGCGCATCACGAGCAACACGCCGCTGATCATCGTCTCGACCGGCTTGCTTGCAGTCGGATTCGATTGGATCATGGAACCGGTCGCCATTGCCCTGGATTATTGGACATGGGACGGTGTTGTCGTCCCGCTGCACAATTATGTGGCTTGGGGCGTGATCGCCATGGTGTTCGCCGCGCTGTTCCGTGCCATGCGCCTGCATGCGCCAAGTCGGGTCGCTACCTTGATAGTGCTAGTCCAAGCGCTGTTTTTTAGCGGTTTGCGCTTCATAATCGGGTGAACAGGCGATTGCACCTGAGTCGGATTGTGTTCTAGGATGTTGTCGAGGAGCGTCCAGATGAGCGAGATTTATGTGACGGGACACCGCAATCCCGACCTCGATTCCATCAGCGCCGCATGGTGCTATGCTCGGTTGAAAAACATTGTCGATCCGCACAACACCTATATCCCGGTGCGGTGCGGCCACATGAATGAAACGACCAAAGATCAATTTACCCGCTTGGGCATCCCTCCGGTGCGGTTCATGCGCGACGTCCGGCCAAAGGTCGCCGATGTCGTCACCCGTGATAGCTCGCGCTTGGGACCCGAAGAACCGGTCCATCGTTTGATCGAGTTTTTCGGCTCGCGCCACGCCTCGGTGATTCCACTCCTGTCCGGTGAAGAGTATGTAGGCTTGTTGAGCCTTGATGAGATCACCGCCTTCTTCCTGCGTGAGAATGCGGGAGCCCGCCCGCGTTATGTGTTCAAACCGGGAAATTTTGCCGAGGTCATCAAAGGTGAATTCGTAAAACGTGCCCAAACGGAACGGTTCGAGGCCTACATCATGACCGGAGCAATGGAATTCGATGTGTATTGTAGTCGCCTGGAGGCTTTGGCACCCGATTTGCCGGTGTTGGTGGTGGGTAATCGCAAACGCCACATCCAGTACGCGGTTGACAAGCAGTTCCCGGCCATCATCTTGACCGGGATGGAACAAGGAGTGTTGCCCGAGGTCGATTTTAGCAGCTACCTGGGAACGGTCTACCGCTCGTACCACGACACGGCCGAGACGATCCGGTTGTTGCGGATGTGCTTACCGGTCCGCTACCTGTTGGGGAAAACCCCGCCATCGGTCAACCTAGGCGATTTGTTCGACGACGCCAAGCGCTTGTTGGTTGAGTCGGAATACCGTGGTTTGCCTGTGTTCGAAGAGGGCAAGTACGTCGGATTCGTCACCAGACGATGCTTCTTGGAACGGCCGCGCAAGAAGGTGATCATGGTCGACCACAACGAGCTGAGCCAAAGCATCGACGGCTTGGAGGACGCCGATGTGGTCGAGATTATCGACCATCACCGGCTTGGGGCGGAGAAAACGCGCGGACCGATTTTCATTGCCAGCGAACCGGTCGGCAGTACCTGCACCATCGTCTACCACCAATTCCTGCGTTGGGGTGTGCCAGTCGATCCGTTGACGGCAGCGATGCTTCTGTCAGGCATCGCCGCCGACACCGTGTTGCTCAAAAGCCCCACCACTACCGACATGGACCGCTCTGCGGTACGGGCCTTGTGCACATCGGCATCGATCCCCGATTTCGATCAGTTCGGTCGCCAGTTGTTCAGCAGTGCCTCGGTGCTCACCAACGCCGATCCGAAACGGGTGGTGGAGTCGGACTTCAAGACCTACCGGGAATTCGGGGTGCGTTTCGGCATCGGGCAAGTGGAAGTCACCACCTTGGCGAATGTCGATGAGGTCAAGGAGCGCTTTTTGGTCCAGTTGGAAGCGACCAGGCAGAAGAACGGTCTCGACTGGGCCATGTTGATGATCACCGATGTCGTCAGGGAAGAGAGCATCCTGTTAGCTACGCCGTTTGCTGCGCGCGAACGGGCTTTGGTGTATCCGATGGTTGGTGAGGGCAAGTTCATGTTGACGGGGGTCCTCTCCCGCAAGAAGCAACTGTTGCCCGAGATCCTCAGGGTGTTGGAAGAGGGCCGCTGAAGCGGTCACAATGCCGATATCGAGACGATGGCCGGGATGGCTTTGATACTCTTGACGACCTTCTTGAAGTCCTCCTCGTTGGCGACTTCCATGGTGAAGCTGCCGATCAGGCGGTCCTGCTCGCCATCGTCGAGGCGTCCTTCGATGAGGTGGCCGCGGTACTTCTTGATGGCTCCCTCGATTTCTGCGAACAAGTCTTGGGTGATCTTGCTGATCACCCTGAACCGCCTGGTCATCAGCGGGGTGGCGGTTTCCCACTCGACCTCGATGCTGCGTTGCTCGATCTCGGTCATGTTCTTGAGGTTGTGGCAATTCTTGCGGTGCACGATGATGCCGCGGCCGCGCGATACATACCCGATGATTTCGTCGCCACGGCGCGGATTGCAACATTGGGCGAGCGAGATCATCATGTTCTTCTCCTCACCCACTTTGAAGGTCAGTTTGCTCTGATCGACCACCGACCGGACAATCTCGCCTTCGGCAAGGGCGGCGACCGCTTGGGGTTGCTCGGGGGTCTCGCTCTTAAGAGATTCCATCAAGGCCGGTTTTTTCTTGGCGATGATGTTCTTGTCGATGATAAGGCTGTCGTCGTTCTTGTTGAGCCATGAGCGGATTTTCTTGCGGGCGTTCGTTGTCTGGGCCAAGCGCAACCAGTTGATGTTGGGATGGGCGTTGGGGGAGGTCAGGATTTCGATCACTTGGGTGTTCTTCAACGGTTGGCTCAACGGGATGATCGAACCGTCGGCCTTGGCACCGGTGGTGTGGTTGCCGACCTCGGTATGGATGTGGTAAGCGAAGTCCAGCGCGGTGGCGTTGGCGGGCAATTCGACGATATGGCCTTGCGGAGTGAAGACGTAAATCGTGTCTTTGAGCAATTCCCCTTTGATGTCGTCCAGCACGCTCTCCGATTGCTCGATCTCGGTGCTCCAAGACTTGAGTTTCTTGAGAATCTTGGAAAATTGGGCGTTATCCGTCTCGGTCCATTTGCCCGAATCGAGCCCAAGCTCGGCTTTGTAGACCCAGTGGGCGGCCACGCCATACTCGGCTGTGACGTGCATCTCCCGGGTCCTGATCTGCACCTCGAGGAGTTTGCCGTCCAAGGCCATCACGGTGGTGTGCAGGCTTTGGTAGTTGTTGGCCTTCGGCATGGCGATGTAATCTTTGAAACGTCCTTCGATCGGTGGCCAGAGACGGTGCACGAGACCAAGCAGCGTGTAGCACTCGGTGAGTGTGTCGCAGATGATGCGCACGCCGAGGATGTCGCCGATCTCCTCCAGCTCCTTCTTGCGTTTTTTCATCTTCATGTAAACGCCATAGGTGTGCTTTGTCCGCGATTGGACCGATACATTGGCCAAGCCCTGCTCGCCGCAAGCACGGTAGAGGATTTTCTCGATCTTGCCCAGGTAAGCTGTCCGCTCGCTTTTCTTGGACAGCAGGTATTCCTCAATGTATTGGAAGGTCTCGGGTTTGAGGATCTTGAGCGATTGGTCTTCCAATTCACCTTTGAGCCACGACATACCCAAGCGGTCGGCCAGCGGGGCGAAGATGTCCAGACACTCGTTGGCAATCTCGCGGGCCCGCATCGGCGAGAGGTGCTGCAAGGTGCGCATGTTGTGGAGCTTGTCTGCCAACTTGATGATGATGACCCGCACGTCCTTGGCCATGGCGAAGAACATCTTCCTGATGGTCTCGGACTCCTGTTGGGTCTTGTTTTTTGCCTTGAGGGTGGAGATCTTGGTCTCGCCTTCGACGAGGTCGGCCACGGTCTGGCCAAAGCGTTCCACGAGCATCTCGTAGGTGGCGGCCGTGTCCTCCAACGTATCGTGCAACAATCCAGCTACGACCGTGTCCACGTCCATCTGCAGCGAGATGAGGATTTCGGCCACCGCATAGGGATGGATGATGTAGGGCTCACCGCTTTGGCGTTTTTGGGTGCCGTGGTATTCGGCGGCGAACAAGGCTGCCTCGCGGATGCGTTCCTGCTCCGCTTTCGTGTAACGGAAGGCTTTTTGGACGAACCGGTTGGTCAATTCTTCGTACACGCGAGCCTCCCGACGACAATGCGTCCAATACCGGCCAGATCATCGAATGCCACCACGTCAGTGAAACCCAGTTTCTCAAGCAGGAGCGCTACGTTTTCCTGTTGGCGGCCATCGCATTCGATCATGAGCGCGCCGTCTGGTTCAAGATGGGATGGGGCCTGCTGCACCAAACACCTGATCAGGTCCAAGCCGTCAAGCCCGCCACCGAGCAAGGCCAGCTGTGGTTCCTGCTTGACCTGTTCGGCAGCTTCTTGGAACCAAGTATGGGCCAAGTAGGGCGGATTGGCAACAATCAGATGGAAGCGGCGCTGTGGCAAAGCGTCGAACAGGTCGGTTTCAACCGTTTCGAGTTGCCTCCCAAGCAGTGAACGGCTGTTGGTTGAGGCCACGCACAATGCCTCGGGGGACCTGTCGGCCAAGGTCACTTCTATGCCAGGGCGGTGGTAGGCCAATGCGATGCCCACACATCCGCTTCCGGTGCACATGTCCAGTACCCGTACCGGATGGATGAGAGGGGAGAGTCCGTCGACATGTTGCAAGCCGCGTTCGACTAAAAGCTCCGATTCCGGTCGTGGGATGAGTACCCGTCGATCCACATGGAATTCCAACCCATAAAATTCACGCCGCTGCACGATGTAGGCGACCGGTTCAGCAGCACAACGCCTGTGCACATCGGCACGGTAGCGGTCAAAAGCGTTCTGATCGAGCTGCGATTCAGCTTCGGCATAGAAATATTCTTTGGAGATGCCGGCGGCATGCCACAACAACACCAGCGCGTCGAGGCGGCTGCTTTCGGAGACAGCGGCCTGTTCGATCGCACGGTGTCCCCAGGTAGCTGCTTCGCGCAACGTCGCCATCACTGCAATTCCTTGAGGGCCTCTTCTCCCGCCGCCAACTTGAGCGCCTCGATCACCTCGCCCAACTGCCCGGCCATGACGGCTTCGAGTTTGTACAGCGTGAGGTTGATGCGGTGGTCGGTCAGCCGGTTTTGCGGGAAATTGTAGGTCCTGATCCGTTCGGAGCGGTCGCCGGTCCCGACTTGGGTGCGCCGGTTGTCGGCCCGTTCCTTGGCTTTCTTCTCTTCCTCGAGGTCATACAGGCGTGAACGCAAGACCCGCAAGGCTTTGGCCCGGTTCTTGATTTGTGATTTCTCGTCTTGGCAGATGACCACCAGACCGGTCGGCAAGTGGGTCATCCGTACGGCGCTGTCGGTTGTATTGACGCATTGGCCGCCTGGACCACCAGCCCGCATCACGTCGATCTTCAAATCTTCTTGGCGGATTTCAATCTCGGTCTCCTCGACTTCGGGCAACACCGCCACGGTGACCGCTGAAGTGTGGATGCGCCCGCTCGCCTCGGTTTCCGGTACCCGCTGGACGCGATGGACTCCGCTTTCCCAGCGCAGCGTACCGTAGACACCCTTGCCCGAGACGGAGAAGATCACCTCTTTGAGGCCTCCGATGCCGGTGTCGTTCATCGACATGATCTCGATCTTCCACCTTTGGCTTTCGGCATAATGGGAATACATCCTGAACAGGTCGGCCGCAAACAGGGCGGCCTCGTCACCACCTGTTCCAGCCCTGATTTCCATGATGATGTTCTTGCCCTCCATCGGGTCGGGGGGAATGAGCAACATCTTGGCGCTCTCCTCGGCCTTGCTCATGGTGGCTTTCAGCTCAGTGAGCTCTTCTTTGGCCATGGCCGACAGATCGGGGTCGTCTTCTTCCTTGAGCATCTCCTCGGTGGCGCTGATTTGGGAGGCCAGGTCCTGCAATGCATGCAGGGTCTCCACAATCGGCTCCAAGCGGGAGTGCTCCTGCATGAGCTTGCGGTAGGCGTTCATGTCCTTTACAACATCGGGATTGGCCAGTCTTGCTTCCAGTTCACGGTATTGGCTCTCAAATCCCTGCAAAATCTCGATCATCATTGGCTCCCCGATCCCAATATCCAGTCCCGTATGGGATTGGGCGTAAGCTAGTGGGTCGGAGAGTCAGTATACAAATAATCGGTTCAGATGTCGAGCAGGGCCAATTGCGAGCGGTTTTCCTTAATCCGTGCGGGAGTGAGGGTATTGGTCTTCCAAAACAACAGCGCCCCGACGAGGAAAAAGAGGGCCGGGATGGCCGCCATGTGCAACTTTATGCCGAACTTGGCCAGTTCGGTCACGTTGTTCTCGTCGAAGCGGGTCGACTCATGGACGATGTAGAACACCAAGGCTTGGCTAGCGATGGAAAAGCGCATGAAGAAAGCCCGGATACCCATGTGGATGCCCTCTTGGCGGCGTTTCTCAGTGACCACGATATGGTCGACCACATCGGCCATGGCCGGTCCCATGAAGGTCCAGAATCCTCCGAAGCCAATGCCCCACAAGGTCATGAATACGGTGAAGCCGGTCTTGGTGGCGGTGAAGGTCATCGGGAAGGCAAACGCTGCCATGGTGAGCGAACAGACGATCAGCATGCGTTGGTTGTTCTGCAACCGCTTGGCCAACAGCATCCACAACGGGATGGAGAGCAATGCTCCGGCCAACATGCCGGCGAAGATGGTGGTCGTGCCGTCGGCGGACACCTGCAGGATATAATCGCCGACATAATGGACCGAACTGGTCATGCACATGCAACCCGACTGGTAGAGGAACAACAACACCAAGAACGAGATGAGCTCCTTATAACGCAAGGCAGAACGCATCGAGGAGAAGAAGGCCGGTTTGTCTGTGTGTCCTTCCAAGCTGGTGCGGTAGCGGTCGATCATCGCCTTGGTCTCGCGAATGCCGGGAATCAACAACAGGATGCCGGCCAGGGTGACGGCGGCTACGATCAACGCCATCGTGAGGAACGAGGAGGGATCGTCGTACTCAAAAAACATCGGCGGAATGATGAATCCGGCCGCAACACCCAAGACGCCGACGGCGGTTGAGACTGCGGCAGCCTTGGTCCGTTCGGACTGGGTGCGGAATTTGTCGGGATAAACCGATTGATAATTGACTTCCCACATCGAATAGCTGCCATCGAACAAACAGATTGTCAGTACCATCCATAAAAACACGATGAAGGGGTTGCGGGCCACCGAGTCGCGCATCGAGGCGGGAACGGCGAAGATCGCTACGAAGAGCAGGCTGCACGAGACCAGACCAAGCACGATCCAGATGAACCGTCGTCCGAACCGCCGTCCAAAAATTGCCGTCCTGTTGGTGGCATACCCCATCAGCGGGTCGTTCACCGCGTTCCACAACGAGTAGATGATTGTCGCCAAGGCGACGAACAGTCCGCCTAGGCCGACTGTGGTCTCGTAATATTTATAGACGATCGCACCATAAGCTCCGGTGAGGAATTCCGCAAGGAACTTGCCCATGCCATACGAAGCCATCGTGCCGACACCATACCGTTTCTCTTCCATCGGGGGCCCCCTTGGATGTCATGTAAGCATGAAATTGTCCGATGGACAAGAGAATCCGGCGACTTGGTGGTCCAAGTCAACGCTTGGGGTGGCTTTGTTGTTGGTAGCGCACCACCATGTGCACCACAGCCAATGAGGACGATTCATTCTCGATCATGTGGGCGATATCGCAATGGTAGGCTAAGAAATCGCCTTTATGGAGCTCGGTGGAATTGCCGCCGGCGCTCACTTTGACCGAACCCTTGAGCACGGTCAGGTACTCCTCGGTACCGGGGTAGTGGGGATCGCTCGGCAATGCCGTCTTCGGATCGAAGGTGAGGATGTAAATCTCGATGTCGCCGGCCATGTCCAACGGGGAGAGCACCTTGATGACCACTCCGTTGCCACCCGTGTCCAGCGAAGCCGAGGACTCGCTGCGGTTCACGACGAATTTGCGCTTGGGGCCTGACTCGGTGTCCAGCAGGTCATGCAGATCGACCCCCAGGCCTTTGGCTATTTTCCAGACGGTGGCCACGGTCGGATTGACCTTGTCCGACTCGATCTGGCTCAGCATCGCCTTGGAGACTCCGGACCGCTCGGAGAGGACGTTGAGAGTCAGATTCCCGCGCATCCTGATGCGTTGGATGTTCTTGCCGATCATGGGAGGGTTCTCCATCCTGGGCTCCTTCAATCTTGTTTGACATGTCGAAATTCGTTCAATATAATGAACACGGCAATTGTAGGACGGCTTGGGTGCCATGTCAAGAAAACCCGGTCGGAGGAACATATGAAGCATATCCTGATAGTCGGTTCGCTGGGCCAATTGGGATCGGAGATCGCCATTGCGTTGCGCCAGGCTTATGGGGACGGCAATGTCGTGTTGACCGACATCCGCGACGACGTCAACCGGCCGTTGGTCGAAGGGGGGCCGTTCTACAAAATCGATTGCCGCGACGGTGCGTCGTTGAGCGAGATCGTGCGCAAGCACTCGATCGATACGATCTACCATCTGGCGGCATTGTTGTCGGCTACCGCCGAACGGATGCCGCAAGTGGCCTGGGACATCAACATGAACGGTCTGATCACCACGCTGGAGGTGGCCCGCCAGCATCGCTGCGCGGTCTTCACCCCTTCGTCGATCGGTTCGTTCGGTCCGTCGACCCCCAAGCGGTTCACTCCACAAGACACCATCCAACGGCCGACGACCGTGTACGGGGTGACCAAGGTGGCTGGCGAATTGCTGTGCGACTATTATTATCACAAGTACGATCTCGATACCCGCGGGGTGCGTTTCCCCGGCATCATCAGCAGCCTCACCCCGCCGGGGGGAGGGACGACCGATTATGCTGTGGAAATCTATTACGCAGCCCTGGAACACCACCATTACGAGTGTCCGTTGGCCGGCGACACCTACTTGGACATGATGTACATGCCCGACGCGGTCAAAGCGGCCATCCAGCTGATGGAGGCCGATCCGGCCAAGTTGCGGCACCGCAACGCCTTCAACGTGGCGGCCATGAGTTTCTGCCCCGAAGATATCGCCGCCTACATCCGCGTCCACATCCCCGATTTCACCATCAGCTACCATATCGATCCGGTCAAGCAAGCCATCGCCAACTCATGGCCCGACTGTCTGGAGGATTATGCCGCCAGGGTGGAGTGGGGCTGGAAACCGACCTACGATCTGGCGACCATGACCGCCGACATGTTCGCCCACTTGCGGGCCCGCTCGGTCAAGGCGTAAAGGAGGCTTTCGATGCTCGACACACGACTCAAACAGGAATTGCAAGAGTTCCTCGATTCGCTTGAGCAGCAGGGTTTGTACAAGCGCGAGCGGGTCATCGACGGCCCCCAAGGAACACGCATCCAGGTCGGCGGCCGTCAGGTGCTCAACTTTTGCGCCAACAATTATCTGGGGCTATCTGGTTCGCCCGAAATAGCCCAAGCGGCCTCCGAGGCGATGCGCACTTGGGGTTACGGCCTCTCCTCTGTGCGTTTCATCTGCGGGACGCAGGGCATCCACAAGGAACTGGAACGGCGTTTGAGTCGATTTTTAGGGATGGATGACACCATCCTGTTTTCCTCGTGCTTCGATGCCAACGGAGCCCTGTTCGAACCATTGTTGGCCGAAGAGGATGCCGTCGTCAGCGACGAACTCAACCACGCCTCGATCATCGACGGAGTGCGCCTGTGCAAGGCCAAACGCCTGCGCTACGCCCACTCCGACATGGCCGATCTGGAATCCAAACTGATCGAAGCCTCCACTTGCCGCCGTCGCTTGATCGCCACCGACGGAGTGTTCTCGATGGATGGCGATATCGCAAAATTGGCCGAAATTTGCAGTTTGGCTGAACGGTATGGGGCCTTGGTCATGGTGGACGACTCGCACGCCACCGGTTATATCGGACCCAACGGGCGTGGTACGGTCGAACATTGCGCTGTGCAAGGCCGGGTCGACCTTGTTTCCACCACCTTCGGGAAAGCTCTGGGAGGTGCAAGCGGTGGATGCCTCTCCGGGCGCACCGAAATCATCGGCCTGATGCGTCAACGCTCTCGCCCCTACCTGTTCTCAAACACCCTGGCTCCGGCAATCGCCGGCGGGACGCTCAAAGTGCTCGACCTGTTGGAAGCGGGCAATCCGTACCGTGCCAAGACCATGGCCAATGCACGGCTGTTCAGGAGCCTGATGGAACGGCACGGTTTCAACCTGGTGCCCGGCGACACGGCCATCGTGCCGGTCATGCTCCATGATGAGGTGAGGGCGGTCAAGATGGCCGACGAACTACTCAAAGAGGACGTGTACGTGATCGGTTTCTGCTATCCTGTGGTTCCCAAGGGAAAGGCCCGCATCCGGGTGCAGCTATCGGCCGCCCACTCCCAATCCGACATCGAGAGCGCCGTGGCGGCCTTCGTCAGGGTTCGCGACAGGATGGACACGCGCTAAAGGTCGAGCCCGATGCGTGTGCGCAAGCGCTTGCCCCATTGGTCGAATTTGACCAATACCTCTTTTTGAGCCGGACTGACGTCCATGTCGGCCAGTTTGCCGTCGATGATGTTCTGGTATTTCTCGAAGGTGAGCAATTGGTCGACTGGCGGTTTGAGCAGGCGGTTGGCGCAAAAGCTCTTCCAGCGGGCTTGTTGTTCGGGCCGGTTTTGCAACGACTCGGGCCAGTTGCGGCACAAGTAGCGCCACAACATCGTGTTGATGCGGTCGTTGTCGGGCCAGAGGTTCTGGTCCCACAGCTCGTCGAGACTCTTTTCGCGGATGGCAGTCGATTTACGCATGTCGGCGTCACTGAAGAACAATCCTGAGTAGAGTTGTCCATCGACATCGCTCTCGGTCGGGAAAGAGCTGCTGTCGGCATCTGAACGGACCCGCACGGCCAGCATGGGGTTGGATGCCAACAACGCCTGGTTCCTCAGGCAAGACGCCACATCGATTCCCAGCCGCTTGGCTCCTTCGGGAGTGAGGATGGTCGCCGGGGAGATGAACGGTTGGCGGTTGATGGCGATACGGGTGATGCCGGGCACAGAGAAAACCGACCGTCTGGCATTGCCGAACGCCCGGGCGAGGTCTTCGATGGTGCGGCTGCACGTCTTCAACATGGCGGCGGCCTTGGCGAGCAGGGGCTCCTCACATCCAAGTGCTTTGAGGTCCAATTCTGCCGCAATAGTGTTGCTTTCGCGGACGATGGATTCGGCTTGTTCAGCCTCGGAGGCAGAATTGGCCCATTCCAGCAGCGCGGCGGGATCCTGGGACAGGTCGAAGGCGATGATGCTGTCCGCATTCGATTCCAATGCGGACAGTGGCATGACGAGGCGGCTGCATCCCCATTCGCTGGTGAATTGGGAAGCAGTATGGAGCACGGCGGCTCCCAATGGTACTTCGAGCTTTGCCCGAACGGTCGCTTTCTTGCGCAATGTCAGGCAATACTCGAACAATTTTGGTTGCTTGGAACGGATCAGACGGGCGATTGCGATGGTCGCCATCACATCGTTGAGGGCGTCGTGGGCAGAAGGATTGGCCAAGTTGTTGGCTTGCATCAAATCGGCCAGTTTGAATGATGGTCGGCCACTCTCCGCCGAGCGGGGCCACACGATGCCCTCTGGGCGCAGGTCGTGGGCGGCCCTGGCGAGGTCGATGATGTCCCACCGGCTGTTCCCATTCTTATATTCACGCACATAGGGGTCATGGAAATTGCGGTACAAGGTGTGGCGGATGAACTCGTCATCGAATTTCAATGAGTTGTAACCAGCCGTGCATGTCCCGGGCACGCTGAACAGGGCGTTGATGCGGTCGATGAATTCCGCCTCCGACAATCCTTTTTTTTCGACCTCTTGAGGGGTGATCGAGGTGATCAAGCCAGCTAACGGATCGGGCAGGTAGTCGTCGCTGAGGCGGCAATAGAGCACAGTCGGCTCTCCGACTGGCTCAAGGTCCATCGTCGTCCGCAGACCGGCGAATTGGGCGATGCGGTCGTAGCGGGGATCCAGACCAAAGGTCTCCAAGTCATACCAAAAGAAAGTTTCTTCGCGGGCCATGTCACCAATGTACCATGTTCTTGTTTGTTTTGACAGTTGGACGTTCATTTGCTATGGTAGGTTGCCGGGGAGGTCGTGCATGTCAAAATTGATCCGCATGCTCACGTTGTTGGTATTGGTCGCTACGCTGGGAGGCTGCACCTATGTGGGTTTCAGTGGAGGCGGTTCCGATTCCGATGAATGGCCAGCGGCGATCGAGAATCATGATTTCATCCATGCCCGCGAATTGGCAATCTTGTTGGCTGACAGCGCCATCCAAGGCAAGGTCCAAGCGCCTGGTTTGAGCGTCTCCGCTCTGGGTGCCAAAGGTGTGGTGCGTTTCAAGGACCTCGACTTGGTGGCGGTCAAGTTCAAAGATGGACGCTCGTTGGTGCAGCAGTATGCCACGATGCACATCCCGCTTGAGTTCCCCCCCTCGTTCTTTGAACCGGGTGGTTTCATCCTGACCGGGTATCTCGATCAAAGCGACGGGCGCCATCTCGACGTGCGCATGATCGTGGAAGGGTCGCAAGTCTCCGACCGGTTCCTGTTTGAAGCCCGCATCGACCGGTTTACCGGAGAGTCGACTGAGAAGGTCGACGGAGTGGGAATCAACAAGTGAGCAGAGGGCTTTTCGCCCGCATGGGCATGGTTGCCGCCGCCTTGTGCCTACTGGCGGCACCTATGACTGCCAGCACTCCGTATCGTCCTTCAGATAGCGAGGTCAAGGTCGCCTTGCAAGCCGTCCTCGTCGCTGCAGCGGCGACCATGGGCGCCAAGACACTCTCCCCACCGGTCCAGTTCCCCAACAGCACCATCACGATGGACAGTGGATTCAGCACAGCCGGATTCGTCATGGATAAGGCCGATGTCGGACAGATGCGTGCGGTGGTCTTGGACAGCCCGCCGCCACCGCCCGTCTCGATGGGATTGATCGACCTGCTCAGGCGGTCGCTCGTGCCGTTCTCGCAAAATTACCAAGATTATGTTGCGTACCTGAAACCCCAGCAGGTGTTGGAACGGGAAATCGTCTTCAGCGGGACCATCGGGGCGCTACGGCAACTGCAACCCTTTCCGATACGTTACGAAGGCAACGGGCGCTTAGAGGTGTACGGCACTCGTTTCAAGCAGGATTTCGTGTTGGAATTTGCATTCTCGATCCCGTTGGAAGGGGTGCAAGCCTCGAAACTCGTGCCTGCCTCCGTGTTGGCCAATGGATATGATTATCTGCATGTGGCCGAGGCCTTGTTCAGGATTTCTCACCAATGACCGCATGAAAGTCAGAAAGATGCAGGCCGTTATCCCGCCAACTCCCGCTTCATCCTGACAAAATCCTCCTCGGTTATCGCACCTTCGGCAAACCTTCGCTTCAAGATGTCGAGAGGATCTTCTTTTTGATTGGCAGGCCTGTCGTTGCGGACAGCCAGATACACTATCAGTGCGATGAGCAACGCTCCGAACACCATCATGACGATTCCTCCGTATGGCATGTATGCCGATGGATTGCGAAACCAGTACCACATGTGCATGTTAATCTCCTTGTACGACTCAACGTTCATTGTGGCGCGGCGGGTCGGACTGCCCCCTGTCCAGATTGCAGCAATCAAGACGGGTAGTGCCGTATTGTCGTCGGTTTGCTTCAGCCAACCGGTCCAGATACAGTTTCCAGCGCCTTTTCAGCGATGTGCATAGATTTTTCACGAGCAGGTTCCTCCGATTGGCTCAACGAGTCATTTTTTCGATAGTGCGCAACAATTCATCCATTACCGAGACTTGTCCCTCTTGGATCTGACGGACAACGCAACTTTTCATATGAGCTTCCAATAAGCGGGTCTTCACTCCTCTGATCGCCGACTCCACACTCATGAACTGGTGCAGGATGTCGTCGCAGTAAACATCGTTCTCGATCATTTTGCGGATCCCCCGGATCTGGCCTTCGATCTTGTTCATCCGGGTCACCATCTCGTTCTTCGTCTCGTATGAGTGATGAGCCTTCCGTTCCTGCATGTCGATACAGTCCATATACTCTACCCCCCTACCGTATATGATCATGACATGGAGAGCAGATTTTGTCAAGGAACGGCCGGAGGGCATTCCAGACGCTCCCGTGTGCGAGAAACTGGACAGCTTGGAGTGGTTCGCCTACAATGGTCGCTAGATTGTGCCGGGAGGAGAAGTGTGGAAGCGATCGTAAAAAAGACCGAAGCATTCTTGCATGATGTGCGGGTGACAGCCGAAGCCATCGACATGGACGAGTGTTGCTCGTTGTTCTTACGGGAGATGGAACGGGGCTTGCGCGGCGAACCATCGTCGTTGGCCATGATTCCGACCTACACATCGACAGAATCTACCATCGAACCTGGCCAAAGCGTCATCGTGCTTGACGCCGGCGGGACCAATTTCCGCACCTGCTTGGTCACGTTCGATGAACATGGCTCTGCCCGGATAGAGGATTTCAAGAAGAGCGGCATGCCGGGCGTCAAGGTCCAGACAACCGCCAAGGAATTTTTCAGCATCTTGGCCGACGATGTCGAGCGGCTTATCGACCGCAGCGACCGCATCGGCTTTTGCTTTTCGTACGCCGCCGCCATCACCGCCGACCACGATGGCATCCCGTTGGTTTTCTCAAAGGAGATTAAAGCGCCCGAAGTCATCGGCAAGCCGGTCGGGCGCTCGTTGCTCGAGGAACTTGACCGGCGGGGCCATGCCGTGATTAACAAGAAACTAGCCGTTGTCAACGATACGGTGGCAACGCTGTTGGCTGGCAAGACGGCCGCTGGCTCGACCCCGTATGGCGGTTATATCGGATTCATCCTCGGTACCGGCACGAACACGGCCTATGTCGAGAGGAACGCCAATATCGCCAAACTGACAACCGACCTCGGCGCTTCCCAGATCATCAATGTCGAATCGGGCAATCTCGATGTGGTGCCAGGGGAGTTGGACCGTCAGTTCATGGCTTCGACCAAGCAACCGAACCAATACCACTTTGAAAAGATGATCAGCGGGGCCTATCTGGGGAGTTTCTCACACCTCGTTGTCTCGCACGCCATCGGCGAGGGCTTGTTTTCAAAGCGGTTTGCCGATGCGTTCACCACCATCGAGCCGTTGAACACCACCCGGATGAGCAATTACCTGGAGATGCCCCACAACCAAGCCTACGATTTGGTGCGGTGCGTGGCTTCTGAAGAAGATGCGACAGCCTTGTACCTCATCCTGGACGCCATCATCGCCCGCTCTGCCAAGTTGACGGCGGTGAATCTGGCAGCGGCTGTGCTCAAGTCGGGCGAAGGGACCAATCCTCGCTACCCGGTGTGCATCAATGCCGACGGGACGACCTATTACAAGACTGAGAACCTGCAACGCTATACCGAGCAGTATGTGGTCGAGTTCTTGCAACGTCGCCATCACCGCTATACTCGTTTCGTGCGCATCGATGATTCCCCGATCATCGGTTCGGCCGTGGCTGGCTTGTCGCTGCACTAACATCAGGTTTCCGAACACATCTGATCGGCGGCTTGCACCAACGAGCGTTGCCATGCCAACAGGTAGTCGTGGCGGCTTTGGTCATGTCCGGCAGCGTCGGCCATGATCCTGAAGACACTCTCCGTCCCGCTGCCGCGCATCCAGATGAAATCGGTGTCGTCCCCGTGGGCATTCATGAAAACAATTTTCAGGCCGCCGCGCTCGTGGCCGCTTCTGTAGGCAGGCCCGACTCCGATACGGCAGACGATGCCTTCGGTCTGTTCCTCGCGCCAGCCGGTGATGCCGAAAAGCTGGTGCAACTCGGCGGCCCGTTTCTGCCATTGGTGTTCGAATAGGTGTTCGTAAGCCGCTTTCAATTTCCCATGAGCCATCGTCTTGATGCGCATGGCGGCTTCGGGGGAGAATCCACCGGTGATTGTCCTGGCCGGCAGGGATTGCAGGGCATGCTCGAGGTCCATCGGTAATCCGGTCACCCCTTGGCAGCAATCGGAGACTTCGTCGAACAAGGCCCGGTCGGTCAACAGACGTACCAAGGTGGCCAGCGTGTTCATCGGGTCACGCACCTTGCACGGATGGGTGATCGTGCCTCCGTTCGAGCCTTCCCCCAACAAGCGGACGGCCCAGCCCTGCTCGCGCAAGTTCTGGGCCAGTTGGACGACATTGGCTTCGCCGACCTCGGCCCGGGCCACCTTCACACCCAATCGCGTGGCGATGGAATCGATCATCAACGAAGTCGGGCAATTGACGGCGATGGCCACCTTGGCCTGTTCCCGGCGGGCCAAGGTCAGTTCGGTGGCGGCCACCAGGGCAAACAAGTCTTGGGCTCCCAAGATGGTCGCCCGGCCATCCGATTCGCGCAGGTAAACCAGGTTGCCACGATCCCCATCGTTGTCGGGCACATACCCCAAGCGGAACGAGGGATCGTCGCGATGGGCTGCTTCCAGCGCCATGCGGCAATCCTCGAGGTTGGGCCCCTCGGGGACAATGGGATGGACCACCTGACGACAGGTGTCGTTGAAAAAGCGGGTCTTCACGCCAAGGTCGGCCAAGAAAGTACTGTCGATGGATACGCAACGGGCGCTGCCGTTCAACTCGCCCACGATTCCCACAGGATGGTCTGATGTGTTGGCTTTGATGGCACTCATGCGCTCGGCCATGACCGAAGGATCCGCACTCGATGTGGTCGTCAAGTGCAACAACTGCCGGTAGCGTTGCAACGAGACACTCTTCTCGTGGTCGACCGCAGCCAAGACTTGACCATATGCTTTTAGGTCCACCGATGCACTGAGTGAACGGGCCGACCGGCATGATTCCTTGTCGGCCACCAGTTGGCGGAAGGAGGCGATGATCGGGGTGACTTGTGCCGCTGTCAGGACTCCCCCCTCCTTGCCGATCTTGAAGCCGTTGTGGCCGATGGGGTTGTGGCTGGCCGAGATGTAGAAGAACGTGCAACCGCTCAAGGCGCTGTCCGCCATGATCTGGGGGGCGGCGGCGATGAAGAGGTAGCGGACGGTTATGCCCGATGCCAAAAGGATACGCATGACTACCTCGGCCAACACGGCTCCGGTGGGCCTGGCGTCGATACCTACGAGAACACGCTTATCGTGCCATGAAGCGTCCTGTTTCAGGTGGTCGGCCACTGCCATGGCGGCCAAAGCGGTCAGGTACAAGTCGGCCCTGGACACTTCGCCCGAATTGTCTTCTTCATTGCCGCTGGCGACGAATACCTTGCGCCAGCCCGAGGGGCTGACCAAGAAGGAGTCGTGGGCTGCCAGAAGCTCCTGTTCGCTTGGCGTTGCTCCTGCTAATGGGTCGTGGGCAGGATCGGCGATGATGAAGCCTGTCGTACAGTCTAGTATGCTCATGCTCTCCTCCTGCGGCGAGTATAATCCTCTTGTCTCGTACGGACAAGACTGCTACTGTAGAGCCACCATGAAGCGTGTCGCAGCCATCCACGATCTTTCCTGCTATGCCAAGTCCTCGCTGACCGTCGTGCTGCCGGCCATGTCGGCGTTGGGTGTTGAAGTGGCCCCTTTGCCCACCGCCTTGCTATCGACGCAAACCGATGGCTTTGAGCAGTATCATTATCAGGACCTGACCGATTCGATGGAGGCTGTCACGGCCCATTGGCGCACCTTGGCTTTGGCCTTCGATGCCGTGTATTCGGGTTTTTTAGGATCGCAGCGACAGATTGCGGTCGTAGCCGATTTCATCGCCTGGCAACGTTCCATCGGTGCGCCGCTGGTGATTGTCGACCCGGTCTTGGGCGATGACGGAGCCCCCTACGGGCCGGTCTCGCCAGCTTTGGTCCACCATATGCACACACTGGTCGCCCTCGCCGATGTGGTTACTCCCAATCCGACCGAGGCTGCTTTGTTGCTTGGAGAGCGCTATCAGGCCGATGTCGGGACAAAAATGGCCACCCAATGGGCCCGACGGATCTCGGACACGGGGCCGACCAAGGTTGCGCTGACAGGAGTTCCCGATGGCGATGGAGGCACCGTGGTGTGTTACGACCGCACCACCGATGCCGTCGATTTGTGCCATACCCGCTACGCTCCGGTCAGCTATCCCGGTTCGGGTGATTTGTTCGCCAGCATCCTGTGTGCGTTGATGATGCGGGGGACACCGTTCGCGCAAGCCGCCGAGGCCAGTTCCTTATTGGTGTCCCAAGCGGTCTTCAACAGCTGGAATGCTGCGGTCGAACATCGCCATGGCGTGGCGGTCGAGTCGATCATGGCCGATTTAGTCCGCCAAGGCGAGGCCTTGCTGCCATGATTGCCTTGGTAGCGTCAAGCTTGGATGAGCTGCAAGCAGCACTGGCCGATCCTCTTTTGGCCGAACCTGCGTGGAGGTGGGCTTGCACCGGGGTGGGGCAGGTCAATGCCGCTGTTCAGACCAGCAAACTCATCGCACAAACAAATGCCACGATGCTCATCGGCATTGGAACCTGCAAAGCCATCGATCCCTCCTTGGCCATCGGGGACGTCCTCCTGGTCGGCTCGTGCGTGCAGTATGATGTGGACTTAAGAAGGTTTGGTTTGCCGCGGGGATTTTTACCCGATGCACACAAAGCGGCCACTGGAGTGTTGACCACCGCATGGGATTGCCTGCCGGCTTCGTTCGATCGCCACAGCATGCCTGCACGGGTATTCGAACATGCGGCGGTCGGCACCTCCGACCGGTTCTTGCTGGCTTCCGATTGTGCGGCGATGCCGTTTCTGACCGAGGAACTCCATGTGATTGCGGTCGACATGGAAAGCCATGCCTTTGCTGCAGCGGCACAGGCGTTCGGAATTCCGTGGGCGATCGTCAGGTGTGTCTCCGATACGGCTGCGGGACACCGGCCACGATCGTATGCGAAGTTCCTTTCACAAGCTTCGGCCGATTTGTGGGCTATCGCGACACGCATGGGCAACTGCTAGACAGTTCCTAGCGAGAAATCCCCCACGATTTTGTAGACAGTGCCGTCCTTGGCCACCTTGAGTTCTCGCTCAGGGAAATGAATCGGCAGACGCTCTTCGATGAATCTGATCGCCTCGGTTTCAATTTCCAAGCGGTCCTCGGGCGCCACTTTGGAGAGCGTGCGGATGTCGATGTCGACGATATAGCCGCGGCCGGCTTTGCTGCCGTAACCGAGGGTGAACATCGTTCCCGCGCTGAACAGACCATCATAGAACACGCTGGAAGCCCTGCCGCGGGGAAGGCGGTTGGGGTGCAGCGGATAGCGTTCTCCATACAGGTCCTCGAGGTGGTGGTCCAACTCTTCGCATAGCGCGCGCAGCGTATCTTCCAGTCGTTGCTGCTTGATGTGGTTCATCGTCAATCACCGAGTGCACTGGCCAAGGCGGTCGAAGCACGCGGTCGGCGCGACATGCACGATGGGCGCAGAGCCAGACGGCTGCAAAAATCGGAAATCTGACTCTCGTGCGCGGTGGAGATGGCATGGGCTCGTTCGATCATGGTTGATAACATACCCGGGTCGGTTTCATCCAATTTGACATTCTTGCCCAGATCGCCGTGGATGCGCACATATTCCAGATCGGGCAGCATCGAAGCCATGTCGTTGGACGTGTTCATCTGCGATGAGGCGTACACCCGGTAGATCGGTGTCCCCTTGGCCGGGTCGAGCCACCCGATCACCCCGTTGCCGAAGCTGTCCAGTTCCAGTTTATAGGGGGCGGCGGCGGTGCTGACCGACAGCACATGGAACCGTTTGGCCTCGGGGTAGAGCCGTTTGGCTTCCATGTAGGCATACAAGACCGGGTTGTTGGCCACTACGCCGCCATCGATCAAGGTCATCCGTTGGCCAGTCTGCTCGTCATCATACAACGACGGGGCAAAATAGGTGGGGGCGGCCGAGGTGGCCCGGGCGGCGATCCGCATGGGCATCTCTGGTTTGCCATAGCTTGAGATCAGATAAGGCCGGTCGTTGCGGCAATCGTAGGTGACCACCATCGTGGGGACAAGCGCATCCTCCATGTTCATGTCGCCGAAGAGCTTGCGCAACAATGAAGTGAAGGAGGAATCATCGTATTTCTGGTTGAACAGCTGTCCGATGAAGTTCAATTGCAACAGCGAGTTGGTCTTGGGAAAAATCACCTTGCCCCAGCGCAGGTACAGCTCGACAATGCTCTTGATGTCGGGTCCCGGATAGACATCGTCGAATCCTTTGCGCAGGCGGTGGCGGGAGGGATTCTGCTCCTGTTGGTGTGCTCGCGGTTGCTGAACGATCAATGAGGTCGGGCTGCTCGGAGCGCTGAGGGCCAAAGCGATCAGGCCGCCGGTGGACGTACCGGCGATAAGATCGAAGTGGGAGTACAACGGTCGGTCGTCGCCGAGTGAGAAGAGCTTTTGTTCAATGTCGTGCAGGATGGTAGCGGCAACGATGCCGCGCATCCCTCCGCCGTCCAGACACAGGATGTAGCGGTCTTCACCTAGTCGGCGTTCCTGCCGGCCCTTGAGGTATTCCCATAGTCCCATGTCCAATAACATGGTATATTTGGCGCCGGAGGTCAAGGGAGCCGATGCCTGAGCAACGAGGAGAAACCTATCCTGAAGAATATAGAGCATGCCGTCTGTGTCCGCATGCATGTTCCGTGGACCGCATGGCTGGTAACCTTGGAATCTGCGGCGAGGGCCCGGCGATGCGTATCGCATGGATGGGTCTGCATCGCGGCGAGGAGCCACCGTTGGTCGCGCGGCGTGGCTCAGGGACAGTGTTTTTCACCGGCTGTCCGCTCCATTGCGCCTACTGCCAGAATTGCCAGATCAGCCGCAGGGGCCGCTTTGAAGAGGCCGTGACGGTTTCAGCCGCTACATTCGCCCGTTTGATGGTGGACCTGCAGGCCATGGGGGCGGCCAATATCAACATGGTGACCGGCACCCATTTCATTCCCTCGATTGTCGAAGCGATGGTCCTTGCGCGCGAGAGCGGCTTGACCGTGCCGATGGTGTGGAACTCCTCGGGTTTCGAAACACCTCGGGCCATGGAATTGATCGATCCGTTTGTCGACCTCTATTTGGTGGATGTGAAAACCCTCGATGCCGCAGTCGCAGCCACATTTTGCGGTACGAAGCGGTATGTCGAGCATATCGGGCCGTTGATGGATTGGATGTTCGCTAGACGGCGCAGGACCAGATTGGATGATGACGGGGTGTTGCATGGCATCCTGATCCGTCACCTCGTGTTCCCAGGCGAGCTATCCGCGACAAAAGAGTTCCTGATGTGGTTCGCCGCCAAGGCCAAGCGGCATGCGTGGTTGTCGTTGATGGTGCAGTTCGTCCCCCCCGAGGGCAATGATGCTTTGCCGGCCATCACCGAGGGAGAGTACGATGAACTCATGCAGCTTTTGGAGACAGTGGGGATCGAGCATGGCTTTGTCCAAGAGTTGGCCGACAACATCCCGTGGATTCCCGATTTCACCCGCGACAATCCGTTTCCAGCGACCTTTGCCGATCCTTTGCAGAGTTTTTTAGCTATGCGCCGGTTCAACCAATGACAGTCCCGTTGAAATGTTTTCCCTCCAAGATCGCGATTGTGTTGGGAATGTCGCGCCCGTCGGCGCAGATTACCTGCAAGCCGAACTCTTGGGCATGACGGGAGGCGACCGGGTCGAACGGAACGTTCTTGCCCGGTGTCCAACTGTCCCCGACCATGCTCCGGAAATCGACCCAGCTTATCGTGTCGATGGGCACGGCCGTCTTGTCGATGCGCGGGTCGGCGCTGTAGACCTTGGCGATGTTGGAGAGATTGACCAAGGTCTTGGCTCCGAAGCGCTTGGCCAACAACACCGCATCGGTGTCGGTGGAAAAGCCCGGTTTCCATCCGGCAGCGACCAATATCCTGCCGGTGAAATCCAGTGGAGCGGTTGGATCGACCACTACCGGATCGCTGCAATGTGAAGCAAAGATGGCTTTGACCAATGCGGCATTCAAGCGGGTGGCGGCGATGCCCAGCCAATCTTGGGTCTCGGGATCGCTGTGGGGGACGATGGTGCGGTAGGCGTTTTGATAGGTGCGGGCAGGAGCTCCGCCGCCAGTGGTGAGGATGAGCCTGGTATCGGGATGGGCAGCCAAAAAATCTTCGACTGCTTGTTTGAAACGTTGTAGAAAAACATGGTCCACTGAATCGGGGGCGATGATCGATCCCCCGAGGGAAAGCACGATTGTATCCGCCATGTGATGTCCTCCATCGCTAGAGTAGCAGATTATCGGGCAAACAGCATCAGGTATCAATCCAAATCAAGGTTGTTGTTTTAGCCTGGATGTCGTCCTGCATGGGTGAATCGTCACCATGCTCCGTAATGGCAAACGCCTTTATCACGCCTTCTCATCCAAAGGGACGAGAATCAGCTCCTTGCCGGTTTCCCGGATTGCGCTTTCCAGTCCTTGGGGGAGCCTGTCGTCCGTGATGATGGTGTCAACTTGGGTAATTGGCATCTCGATGGAAAGTGCATCCTTTCCGAACTTATCGCTTTGTGCGACTAATATGGTCGAGTCAGCGCAACGGCTCATCTTCGCATGGCGGCCATATCCGTTGGGGCTGTAGTCGGAGACGCCCGATTCGATCGTCACGCCACCAGCGCCCAAAAAGGCTTTATTCACATGGAAGTAGTCCATGTTGTTCAACGTCAACGGGCCGGAAAGATCAAGCTCATTAGAATCGAGAATTCCTCCGAGGACTATGATCCTAAAAGAAGTATTGATCAATTCCATGGCGACGGGCAGGCTGGGTGTAATCACGGTAAGCTCGTTCAAGTGTTTGAGGCTGCGCACCAACTGCAACATCGTGCTGCCGATACCGACGAAAATACTCTCACCGTCCTTGACCATGGCTGCTGCAGCTCTGGCGATGGCTGTCTTTTTTTCTACATCGATATTGTCCCGGTTCAAGGGGAAATGCTTCTGGTTATAATTGTTGGATAGAATCGCTCCACCGTACACCCGTGTCAACAAGCCTTGCTCTTTCAAATATTCAATGTCCCGGCGGGCGGTCTCATTGGACACATCGAATTGCCTCGCTATTTCATTGACCTTTATGATTCCACCGCGGGTCTTCAGGGTGTTGACAATAATTTTTTGTCTTTCATTGGCTGTCATTCAGCAATAATCCTCATTCATTTCAAAATTGCATTAAGTATCTCACTATTGCAAGAGCTCGATTGAAGTATCGGCTCGTTGCAGGGAAAAATCAATCCTCATCTATTTGGTGAATCCACAAAAAATGTGGAAAAACCATATTTATATGTTGACTTCTCCAAAAAACCATGCGTTGATTTCAAGTAGGAAGGAGTGTCATTCCGAAATGGAACGAATGGGCAAACAGACATCCATAATGGGGTATCGGCACAAAAGGTCTGTGAAAATCACACCGTATCTGCTGTTGCTACCGGCTTTCACGTTATTCACCCTCTTCACTTTCTGGCCATTCTTTAAAACTATTTTCCTTTCATTCTCGTTTACCGATAAAAAAGGCAACTTTGTGGAATGGGTTGGATTTTCCAACTACATCCGCGTAGTTACGGGAGCATTGTTTGGAAAGATCATGGGCAACACATTCAGGTTCGCCCTGCTGATCGGTGTCGGGACCTTGGTTGCCGCGATGTTCCTGTCGCTTGTCAGCGCCTCAAGGGAAAGGGGCGGGCGCCTCTACGAGGTCATGTATTCACTTCCGATGGCGGTGGCATCCGCGCCAGCTTCATCGATTTTCATCTTCATGATGCGCAAAGAAAACGGCGTTCTCAACAAGTTGATCGGTACAGACATCGCTTGGCTTCAGGACCCGAATTGGGCTCTGTTTGCTGTAGCGATCGTCACTGTCTGGCTGAGTATCGGGGCAAGTTACATTTTCCTATTGGTTGGTTTCAGGAATGTTCCGGAGGAGTTGCTTGAAAGCGCCACTTTGGATGGTGCAGGGCCGATCAGGAAGACCTTCAACATCCTCATCCCGTTGGCTTCGCCTCAAATATTCTTTGTGGTGTTCCTCAACATCTCGAACTCGTTCAAAGCTTTCACTCAGATCAAACTGCTGACTGACGGAGGGCCGAACAACGCAACGAACACGTTGATCTATAGCATGTATAAGAATGCGATCATGAACAACCGCTACGAGACGGCTTGTGTTCAAGCCATCTTATTGTTCTTGGTCATTTTCATTGTGACCCGCATACAGAATGCCTTTGAGTCAAGGACGGTATTCTACTGATGACAAACATGATGAACGCAATCACCAGAAAAAGTCACCTTACAAGACAGATACATGTATGGACAGGATATACTCTGAAGATACTCCTTGGCTTGGTCATCACACTGCCGATACTCATTTGTGTCTCTTACGCCCTCAAGACCAATGAAGAACTCATGGGAACGACCGGTTTGCAGTTCCTGCCAAAAAATCCAACTTTGGAGAACTTCATCTGGGTGGCGAAGATGATTCCTATCGGTACGTATTTGGTGAATACGCTCATCCAATGTGGAATCGTCATCATATGCCAGCTGACGATTTGCAGCCTCGCTGGATTTGCCTTTGTCTTCTTTGAATTCCCCCTCAAGAGGGTCTTGTTCACGATCATCTTGGCTACCATGATGATCCCCGGCGATGTGGTAATCATCACGAATTACATCCAAATCCAACACTGGAAGCTTACCGATACCCACATCGGAATGGCTCTCCCCTACTTAGTCGGAGGGATGGGGATTTTCTTGTTGCGGCAATTCTATTTGACTCTGCCCAAAGAACTCAAAGATGCAGCAGAAATCGATGGATGCTCCGACATGGGTTACTTTTTCAAGGTTGCCGTCCCCCTCTCCGTACCGTCATTGGCTTCATTGGCGATCTATGAGTTCATCTCCATCTACAACCGCTATTTCTGGCCGTTATTGGTAACGAATAAAGACAGTATGAGGACCATACAGCTTGGCATGGCAATGCTGGAAGGGGGAGAGGCCGGCAAGACTCCCCATATCTTGGCAGGTGCATCGCTCTGCATTCTTCCGGCTATCTTGGTGTTCATCATTGGGCAAAAATATTTGGTCAAGGGGATGACGGCCGGCGCTGTCAAAGGTTGAAGTTCGATCAGGTTGTGTGTATCACCGGCTGTGAACCGGTAAAAAGGAGAAGGAGATATGAAAAAATTCACTCTCATGGTCTTAATCGCTCTTCTGGCAATCGGGAGCATGTTTGCCACCGGTACAAAGGAAGAGGTCGTTGAAAAGGGGATTGCACCGACGTTGACAAAAGACGGGCGCATAGAAGTAATGTTCTGGTGTCCCTACACGGGAGATAGCGCCGCTTTTTTCGAAAAAATTATTGCCGAATTCAATGAATCACAGACCAAGTACTTTGTCGTAAAAGAGATGAATGGAGGCTACTACGACCAACTGGCGAAAATGCAGGCTACGGAACAAGCAAGCCTTCCCGCCATGTGCAACAGCTCCTCGGAAACCGTCGGTTCTTACCTGCATTCAGGTATGGTGAAGATGGTGCAAGATTTCATGGATGCCGACCCGAGTTACAAGACGAACCTGTACGGTAACCTCGTCGCCACCTATGGCTTGAACGGTAGGCTCATCGGTTATCCTTTGGGGCAATCCCTTGCTGGATTTTTCTATAATGCAGATGTGTTCAAAGCAGCTGGGATCGATCCGTACACGCTGCGCACCATGGATGCCATCCATGATGCAGCCGCCAAGATAGTCGAAGGCGGTTATGCAAAATATGCGATTACTGAAGAACATTCGGGAATATGGGCCAACTATGCCTTTGCACGCGAGGGATTCTATTGCACAGACAATAATAACGGGACAACTGGTCTTCCTACCAAGTGTTTGTATGATGACAATAGCAACGGCTTTGCTGACATCGTGACACGTTATTACACTGCCTGGGCAGATCTTGCAAAAAAGGGGTACGTGTTTCCATTCGGAGCTAAAATCAAGGACGACTTGATCCCAGCTTTGGGCCGGGGTGAGCTCGCCATGATCGTCACGACCAACTCGTACAGGGCGAATGTAGACGCTGCCGCAAAAGCCAATGGATCCACGTATGGTTTCGTACCGATGTTCTCGGTGACAGCAAAAGGCAGGCAAACCGGTTACTGTGCTTCGGGCAATGGTTTCTTCATCGTTGACAACGGCTGCAAGGAAGAACAGGCAGGTGCCTGGGAGTTCATCAAATATTTCACTTCGCCGAGCGTTCAATTGCGTTGGAACAAGATGACCGGCTATCTGCCTCTCTATGATGAGATTTATAACTCCGCGGAATATCAGGAATTCATCAACCAACCTGAAAATGCTTATATCAAGATTCTCATCCAAGAGCTGCAGAAAGCCGATAACAGCGCTTTCTACGCTTTCACAGCAACCAACAATGTGTACAGCCCAGCCGGGGCCACCTGCCTTGAGGCCGTCATGAGTGGAGTGCCTGTGAAACAGGCCATAGCCGAGATGTGCGCCACGATCAATGAATCATTCCAATTGTACAACGCAACTAATCGCTAAACATCCCATGGAGTTGATGGGGAGGCCGGGCTACTGAAGCCCGGACCTCCAGCTAGGTGGAACTTGATGTCAGACACTACTAAAAGACGCATG
>CAZJAK010000006.1:45316-53804 GCA_964543935.1 uncultured Spirochaetaceae bacterium | reverse complement strand
GATCATCGGGGTCTTCATTGTCTTGGGCATGGCGATTGTCTTTGTCTTCGGTGATTACCTCGTACGGTTCTTCGTCGATGATCCCGAAGTCGTGCAATACGGAGTCGAAATGTTCCGTTTCACCACCATCTCGGTCGTATTTTTCGCTTTGTATACGGTCATCACGGGGGCGTTCCAAGCCGGAGGCAAAACACGTCCGGTGATGACGATGAATCTGGTGCGCTTGTGGGGATTGCGAGTCCCGATGTCCTATATACTTCCGTTGCTGTTCGGCCTGGGGACCAAAGGCATCTGGCTCGGGATGGCGCTGTCCAACATCTTGGTGGCTTTGTGGGCGTTTTTGTTGTTCCGAAAGGGAAGCTGGAAAGCCACGATCGATTTCGGATCATGAATCGGCTATACATGCCCGATGGAACACGATAGAGTAACGGTATGGCAACTCATCCATTCTGGCGTTGGGTCAAGAGGATTGCGTTCGCTCTGCTTGCCGTGGCGATTGCCATAGGCTTGTTCCTATGGACCAAAGCACTTCAGCAAAAAGAACAACGCAACCTTGAGCGTTTGGCCCTGCAACGGGTCTTGCAGCGGGAAGGCGAGAGCGGCCTGTTGGATTTGGCAGGAGTCCCCGTCAACAACATCTTCTACGGGGACGAGGGTGTCACGCTGTTTGAGGGTGACATGGCCAATTATCGTTATAGCGCAGACGAGATGCAAAACATCAGCGTCTACGAGATGGCCAACAAAAGTGTCGTCCATATCACGACGGTACCCCAATCCAACCCGAACACATTGCTCGAAGTCCTGCCACAACAAGGGACTGGGTCGGGCATCGTGATTTCGACCGACGGCTACATCTTGACCAATGCCCACGTCGTGGCCGATTCTTCGAAACTCACCATCAGGCTTTCCGACGGATCGAGCCATCAAGCCGAGATGACCGGAGTGGATTTGGAAAACGATTTGGCGGTATTGAAGATCGAGGTCCCCTCTGCAGTGGTCCTCACACCCATAAAATTCGGGACGGCGGCCTCGTTGAAAGTAGGTCAAAAGGTCATGGCGATCGGCAATCCATTCGGTTATGACCGCACCATGACCATAGGGATGGTCTCAGGGCTTGGGCGACCGGTCCGTACCGCCACCAATACCGTCATCAATGGCATGATCCAGACCGATGCCGCCATCAATCCTGGCAATTCAGGCGGTCCGCTATTGAACGGGCGCGGAGAGATGGTGGGCATCTGCACCACCATCCACACGACCAGCGGGGGGTCGCAAGGCATAGGGTTCGCCATTCCGGTCGATACCGCTGTTTCGGTCATTCCCGACTTGATCCGCTATGGCAAGGTGGTCAGAGGGTGGTTGGACATCACCATGGTGCAATTGGATGCCAGCATCGTCGAGTATGCATCTCTGAATGTTTCACAAGGGATTCTCGTCTCACAGGTGAAGAATGGTGGCAAAGCTGAAAAAGCCGGTCTGAAAGGCGGCACTGAAAAGGTCCAATACGGTTCTTCGGTGATCCATCTTGGTGGCGATGTCATCGTTGCAGTCAATGGTGTCAATGTGGCCGATTTCGCCGACCTGTATGGGGCGTTGAAGAGCACCCACCCGGGCGACGTCGTCGAAGTCGCAGTGATCCGCAAAGGGGAATCCAAGACATTGCGGATCGAATTAGTGCAACGGCCTGAAACCGTTGAATGGGTGGTGCGGTGATGTCGGAATTGTTCAAAGTTGTCGCCGATTACGAACCGGCCGGGGATCAAGCCGAAGCGATCGATCTGTTGGCAGCAGGTGTGGAATCGGGTTTCGAACGCCAGACGCTCAAAGGCGTGACAGGCTCGGGCAAAACTTTCACGATGGCAAAAATTATCGAGAAGGTCCAACGCCCCACGCTGGTCTTGTCCCACAACAAGACGTTGGCGGCCCAGTTGTTCCGGGAATTCACCTCGTTCTTTCCCCATAACGCTGTCGGGTACTTCGTCTCAACTTACGATTATTACCAACCCGAAGCCTATGTACCCGGCAAGGACCTTTACATAGAAAAGGACGCCGACATCAACGAGGAGATCGACCGATTGCGGCTCTACGCATCATTTGCCTTGATGGAGCGGCGCGACGTGATCATCGTGGCAACTGTCTCGTGCATCTTTGGTTTAGGGAATCCGATGTCTTTGCGGGACATGCGCAAAACGTTCAAGGTCGGCGAGGTATTCAAGCACAAGCAAGATATCGAGCAGATGGTGCGGATGCAGTACGAGCGCAACGACATGGTGTTGAAACGGGGTTCCTTCAGGTTGCACGGGGATGTGCTGGAAATCCACCCCTCCTATCTTGAGAATGCGGTCAGGATCAAGATCGCTTGGGATGAGATCGAGTCCATCGCATGGTTTGAGCCGTTGACCGGAGAAATCTTGTCCGAAGAAACGTCGTTGACCCTCTATCCCGCCAAGCAGTTCGTCATGCCGCCCGAGCAGGTCAAATCTGCAATCGCACGGATCAAACAGGAGATGGAACAGCAATACGCATTCTTTCTCAAGCAAGGAAAACCACTCGAAGCGGAACGCATCAAGTCACGAGTCGAGTACGATCTCGAGATGCTGCAAGAATTGGGGTACTGTTCGGGCATCGAGAACTACTCGCGGCCCTTGGGGAATCGGCAGGAGGGCGAGCCCCCTTCGGTGTTGCTCGACTATTTCCCCGAGGGATTCCTTACCTTCATCGACGAGTCGCACGTGACATTGCCGCAAATCGGCGCGATGTACGAAGGTGATCGGAGCCGCAAGCTCAATCTTGTCAATTATGGATTCAGATTGCCCTCGGCGCTCGATAACCGGCCGCTGAAATACGATGAATTCGATCGGACTTGTGGGCAACGGGTGTACGTATCGGCCACCCCTGGGGCACGGGAGATGGAAGAATCGGCCCAAGTGGTTGAGCAGATCATCAGACCGACCGGATTGCTGGATCCGCTTGTCGAAGTCCGCCCGACGAAAGGACAAATGGAAGACCTCTATGGGGAGATCCGCAAGACCATCGCCAAGAAGGAACGGGTGCTGGTCACCACCCTGACCAAGCGCATGGCCGAAGATCTGAGCGATTATTTGGCCAACCTCGGATTGCGTGTCAGGTACCTCCACTCGGAAATCGAGACGATCGAACGGGTCGAATTGTTGCGGGACCTCAGATTGGGCACCTACGACGTGTTGGTGGGCATCAACCTGTTGCGGGAGGGCTTGGATTTACCTGAAGTCTCGCTTATCGCCATCCTCGATGCCGACAAGATCGGATTCCTTAGGTCGGCCACCAGCCTGATTCAGACGATCGGCAGGGCAGCACGGAACGTTGACGGCCGGGTCATCATGTATGCCGACCGCGAAAGTGACGCCATGCGGGAAGCCATCCGCGAGACCAATAGACGGCGAACCATACAACAAACTTACAATGAACAGCACGGCATCACCCCAAAGACCATCGTGAAAGCCGTTCAGGACATCATCACCCGCGAGAAACAGGATAAGGAAGAGATTCAGAAGAGTGACATCGCCGTGCTCAAGAGCAGGTACAACTTATTGTCTGCCTCCGACCGGAAGAAATACATCCATGATTTGGAGCATGAGATGCTCGAGCATGCCAAGAATCTTGAATTCGAACAAGCCGCCCTGTTGCGTGACGAAATCGAAGCCGTCAAGAACATGCAATTCTCGCAATAACTCACCACAAGCTGTCAAACAAGACCAGATCACGCGGCCCTTCGGTCGCGCTGGTGGTCTGGATGGGAATATTCAGAGCCTTTCTTTGCATGTGTTGAGCGATGTAGCGCAAGATGTCAAGAATGCCGATCGTTGTCGAACGTCGGGCCGGAACGTATCCATCGGAACGCATGCCGCCTTGATAGGAATGCTGATACGATAACCCATCGACATCGTAGGTGAAGGTGCCCTGTACTAGAGTATCAGGATTTTCTTCTTCGGTTTTGAAATGATCCCATCCCAACGCCTCCAACAAGAGAAATGTGAAGAAGCCGTGGCGGTGGGCAAAGCCACCGGTGCCGATATCATCCTCCCACGAAAGCTGTGTGTCGCTGGCTGCCATCAAGTAGAATTGCTTTCCATCGAAACCTTCGAGCGGTTGGAAATACGAGATGAATCCATCTGGGTATTCGTTGATGTGGTGGCCGCTGAAACACGAGTCCATCATCAGCAGTTTGGTACCTGGAATCGGTTCCAATGCACTGGCCAATTCGCTGGTGGAGATGGTCTCATACCACTGGTCGGCGGTGCGGGCTGTGACTAAGTTGCCGCGTTGCGGATTTTGAACATCCAAAGTGCTTCCAATGCCATGACCCGAATAATACATCACATAGAGGTCTTGTTCGGTCATCCGCTCACCGATTTCAGCAATTTGGGCAAGGATGTTGGCTTTGGAAGGATAGTGGGAATCCAACCGTAGCGGAGTAGTTCCTTCCTGCAGCATCATGGTCGTGAGTACCGTCAGGTCATCCAATTGCCCGCGCTTCTCGAATGCAGCTGCGAGTTCCACGGCATCGTTGATCGTGCCGCTTAATGAATTGACCGTTGGGTTGTTCTGGTAATCCAATGCGATGACGAGCAGGTGGATGACCGGTGAAGCGGGTCGAGGCACCAACAACTCGCAGGAAATCAAAGTGAAGGATGCTATCGTGAGGACCATGGCGATCATGACAACCTTCATGGTTTTCATAACGCATTCCTTTGGACTGGTGTCACCAAGTGCCGCCACGTCAAGCCCACCCCCACAGAGAAAGCCCCATAACTGCCCCTGATGTCGAAATGAAACGGCAGGGTCACGCTTAAGCGGTCTTTGCCTTGATTCGTGCCGATGGTGAACTCACCGATGGCCGAGATGCGCACGATGGTGGCGTAATCCCACGTCCACACATACCAGCTGGGCAGCACGCCGATTTCGAAGGTAACCCCTGCCTTTTCTGTGATCGACCAATTGGTGTGGATGACCGGCCCGGTTGCAAAAAAAGGCCTCCATACGGTGGTGCCATAACTCAGCGACCGGCTCGTATAGGACCCCATCCAGCCAGCTGACAACGTCACAGCAGGTGAAAGCCGCAGCGCCATGGGTGTGATGGTGGCCCCTGCATAACCATGGCTGCGGACCGCAAGCGGATCCTCATGGAACCGAGACGGTATGGAGGCATACCAACCGCCCTCGATGCCGATTCCGATCGGGACTTGATTGACCGATTCGGCACCAACGCTTGGCATCATCAACAAAAGAACCGTTAGCATGAACATGGTATGCCATTTCATCGTAATACCAATATAACGGTCTGCGGCATGGTTCGTCATCAGAAGGGGGCCCCCTGTCCAAACGTACGCCTGCACGTGGCATGCTGCTTCGACTCAACGGGTATTGACGACTCCGTCGAGGTACTCGGTCAGATCGCTTACCCGAACACCGAGAGTGATGGTGTCCCGACGCGGTTTGAAACGACTATACGCATGAATCGGATTCCCGTTCCAACTGCACCTCAGCAGATAGCGGCCGCCTTGGTATTCCGCATCCACCACCCGGCAGTTGGTAAAACGCAAATGGGGTAGGAATTCAGGAAACGCCAATTCAGTTTTATCGTGCACGATGACACGTTCGGGGCGGAAAAAAATCTGACGGTTCTCTCCACCGCTGCGGAACACGACGATGTCGGGACCTTTGTCGGTCGAGACCAAGGTGGTCGGAATGACATCGTAGGGTAACAACGTTCCTTCTCCCATGAACTTGGCCGCAAACAGCGTCGACGGATGGGTATAGACCTCCTCAGGGGTGGCCAGTTGCTCCATGCGCCCATTGTTCATCACCAAGATCCGGTCGCTCAGTGCCAAGGCCTCCTCTTGGTCGTGGGTCACATACAGTGTCGTGATGCCGGTGGAATCATGAATCTTGCGGATTTCTTGACGCAGGTGCTTGCGGAGTTTCGCATCCAAAGCAGACAACGGTTCGTCCAACAACAAGAGCTGCGGTTTTGACGCGATCGCCCGTGCCAGCGCCACCCGTTGGCGTTCTCCGCCGCTGAGCTGGGCTATGTCCCGTTTGCCATACCCCTCCAATCCCACCAACTCCATCAAGTCGGTTGTCGTCTTTTGGCGTTCTTTCCTCGGGACGCGTTTGAGCCGCAAGCTGTAGGAGATGTTCTTTTCGACATTGAGATGAGGGAACAATGCGTAATCTTGAAACACCATCGCGATGGTGCGTTCCCACACCGGGACATGAGTGATGTCTTTCCCGTTCAATACGATCGAGCCATGCTCACACGCAAGCAATCCGGTGATCAGCTGCAAGGTGGTGCTCTTTCCGCATCCCGAGGGACCGATGATCGAAACCAATTCTCCCTCCTTGACGCTAAAGTCCAAATCAAGGGTGAATTCGGGATACCTTACCCTGATATCGCTGCACACGAGGGCGTTTTCAGACATGACGCCTCCTTCGGAACGATTCTGTGGCTAAAAAAGTCATCACGCATAACACAATCAACACGGTCCCCAAGGCACATGCCGCCGGGAAATTATACGAACCTATCAAACGATACATCACGACCGGGAGGGTGACGATATGGGAATCGGACAGGACCAAGGTGGCGTTGAGTTCCCCGAGCGAGATGGCGAAGGCAAAAGCGGCACCGGTGGCGATTGCGGAACGCAACAATGGCAACTCGACCTGCTTGAATGTCCGGCTGACGTTCGCTCCTAACGTAAGCGATGCTTGGAGGTAAGAAAGCGGTATGCTTCGATACTGGGGCAGGACCGCCCTGAGCACCAACGGGGAGGCGATGACCACATGTGCCAGCACTACGGCCACCAAGCGCCAAGCATCAGGACCGTGCAGGTATGTCGCCACGATGTAATACCCTAAACCAATAATCACGGAAGAGACAGCCATGGGGAGCATTGCCAATATCTCAGCCGATACTTGGTGCGAAGTTCTTCTGCGGCCGATCGAGGCTGCCGTCAACGTGCTGACCACAATGCTGATCAACGTGACGGCAAGGGCTATGCCGAGACTGTTGAGGACAGCCACGCCCCATCCATCCTGTGACTGGCCCACTGCCACGAATGATTCTGCAAGCTGCCTGTACCATTTCAAGGTGAAGGCATACGAGCCAGAGCGGGATTCGGTCGCTTGGAAAGACCGCACGATGATCCCGGCCAACGGTCCGGTCACGAACAACAACATCCCGATCGAATACACCACAATGGCCATCCGGGCACTGAATGAGGATATCTTGCGGGGTGTTCTCCCTTTCGAAGCAGTCTGAAATCGATACTCCTCCTGCCGTGCCAAGGCTCGTTGCGCCCACGAATGGAGTGCAACAAAAATGATTGCCGTGAGGATTGAAACCAAGCTCAAGGCAGCGGCTTTGGAGGTGTCTAGCATGACGCGTGCTTGCCGGTAAATTTCAACCTCCATGGTGGTGAACTGGGGGCCGCCACCGAGTACGAGCATGATGGCGAAACTGGAGAAACAAAATAAAAACACCAAGGTGGCCGAACTGGCGATTGCTGGGACAAGGCGGGGCAGGGTGATGGTCCTGAAAACGGTGAAGCGGCGGGCCCCCAACGTGTTTGCCGCTTGGCCGAGTGAATCCGGCAGGCGTTCCCAATACGAGGAGACGATGCCCAGCGTCAATGGGAAATTATAGAACGCATGGGCAAGGATGATTGCCTTGAATGAGTAGAGTATGCGCAGCGGTGGTTCTTGCAAATCGAACACATGCATGAGCAACGAATTGAGCATGCCGTTGTTACCGTAGATGATGACGAATCCCAATACGACCAAGATGGAAGGCAACACGAATGGTATCATGCACAAAGCCCTGACAAGCCGTTTCCCGACGAAGTCATAGGTTGCCAGCAGGTAAGCTCCCGGTAGTGCCAGCACTATGGCGGCCACGGTGCTGAGAGCGGCTTGCACCAAGGTGAAGGCCAATAACCGCAGGACATACGGATCCAGAGCTGTTTGTACGAGGATGGCGAAGGTAAAGCGACCGGCTCCATCGATGAAAGCTTGCCTCAGAACGACGACAACCGGTCCGATGAACAATACCGCCAGGATGAGTATCCCCGGTATCCCGATCAGGCGGTGAAATCGATCGTCGGCATATGGATTGCTCGGTCGCTCTTTGTTCACCTGCTCATGGCCTCCACCCATTCAGTAAGCCACCTGTCGCGGTTTTTTGCAAGGAGTTCAAAAGGCAACATCAATGATTTATCGGGCTTCGGCGCAAAAACAAAGGCCTCAGGCAATTCTGTGGCGATATTGGCAGGATACATGACATTCGAAACGGCAATCGTCGCTTGAGCAGGACCAAGCAGGAAATCGACGAACTGCTTGGCAGCCTCCTGTGCATCGGAGCTTTTCACAATGCCAATCCCTTCAATAACGGCTCCGTTCCCCTCGGGGAACACGGTGGCTTTGATGGACTGGTTATTTTCGAACATCACAT
>CAZJAK010000006.1:26833-45306 GCA_964543935.1 uncultured Spirochaetaceae bacterium | reverse complement strand
TGATGACGAGAGGGGCCTCCCCCTGGGTGAACAGCCCATACCCCGACGACCATGAGTCGGCGATGGTGAGGATGTTCGGTTTCATCGCTTTCCACCACTCGAGATAGCGCTCCCCATACACAGCGATGGTCCATTCAAGCAATCCCATACCGACACTGCTGGTGCGGGGGTCCATCAGGATGACCTTGCCCTTCCAGCGGCTGTCGAGTAAATCGTCCAACGACCGCGGTGGTGAAGATACTTTATTGGAGTCGTACACAAAGGAGAAATTGCCGTAATCGAACGGGATGAAGGTGTTGGTCGGATCGATCCGCAACAATTCAGGGATTGATCCGGCATGAGCTGATACATGACTGATGAACAAGTTGCTTGCCAGCATCGCCGCCAAACTGCCATGCGGGATGCCCACCACCACGTCAGCTTTGGGATTGTTTTGTTCCAAGATGACGCGGCGCAACAATTCCGATGCGTTGCCGACTGAAATTAAATCGACTTTCCAACCGCTCTGTTGTTCGAAATCAGCCACGACCGCGGGTCCCGGCCCCCATTCCGAGACGAATGAGTCGTAGGCGTAGACGGTCAGCACACCGGGGGAGGCGTCAGCAGGCTTGTTGCCTTGGGCAGATAACGGCAACGACAAGCACAACACGACAGCAAGAACAAAACTTACAGTACGGTGTCTCATGGTACACCCTCCTTGGATCGTTCGCTGTCTATGGGGATGGAGATGGTTCGAGCGTGTCTCCCTTCGCTGGTATTATCCAGATCAGGTTCTACGGGTTTAATCTCAGACCGGAAACTCCGGCCACCCCAAGACTGGCTCAAAGGTAGTTGAAAACTGCCCAGGTGTCAAGCCGCACTCATTCGAGCCCCAGCTGGCGCATGTTGTAGTGCAATACGTCAAGCAGTGTTTTGGTTCCACCTTGCCCGGGGAAGTTGATCAGTTGGACATAGGATGGCCCCTGGTCCTTCAACGCCAGACCTAGCGGGCTGTGCCAATTGTCGATAACCAGGTCGACATTCAGTTGAGTAATGAGTTGCAGTTGGCTTATCGTCATCTCATTGGGGCCGAATACCGCCACAACCTCGTAGCCCAACCATCGTGCCAACGCTTGATGGTGGAATTGCACTGCAGCACGAAGCCGCGGGACCTGCTTTTCCGCGGCAGAAGCGAGCGTCCTTCGTGAAAATTCATCAAGGCCGATTTCCCAGGCCAGTTCTTGTTGCTCAGTGCCCAACACTCGGGCCAATGCCCTGACTGCTTCTACAAGCAGGTCGGGTGAGTTGTTGGTGGAGACCTTGACGATCTTTTCATCAGGTGCTCCTGTTGCGCTAAACAATTCCTTCATGAATCCTTCGTACCCTGCCCAGAGGAGCAAGCGTGCGTTGGCAGCCTTGATGATGTCGGATGGTTTGAAGTCGTACTCAGGTGGATGTTTGAGCTCCACCGGAGCCAATAGCGCGACATTGGTCGCTCCGGCAGCTTCGGCCATCGCCGCAACCCATGAAGTAGAGGCGACGATATCAGGTTGGTCTTGTGGCTCCGCTACACCTTGGGCATACAGGGAGGCTAGGCTGGCGATGAGCACAACGGCGGCTACAAACGAACGACGCATGTTGGATTCTCCTCCGTGGACTTTCAATGGGCTTTTCTACGCACGACAAGTGCGCCTGCAAGAATCGATACGGAACACAGCGCTGTGGTCGACCCCACTGGCCAGTCCAATGCCAAGGCGATCATGAATCCTGCCGTGGTGGCCAGCAATCCAAACAGCGACGTCAACACCAATGCCAATGAGAAGCGGGAAGCAAGGCGTAAGGCTGCGATAGCTGGCAACAGGATGATCGCGTCGACAAGCAGGGCTCCGACCAACCGCAAGGCTGAGGCAACCCCGATTCCCAATAAGACGAACATCATCGTGGTCAAAGCTTTTACCGGAAGCCCGAGGTTGTACGCCAATTCTTTATCCATGAGGACCAATTGGGTCTCGCGGTATGTGAAGATGAAAAACAACGCAGTGACGAGTCCGAGCACTGAGGTCACGATGACGTCGATGGTTGTCAACATGAGGATGTTTCCAGCGAAGATGTCGAACACTTGCATAGCGGGAACCCCTGCGACAGCCAAGAGGATGAATGCTCCCGCCAGCGATGCGGTCATGATCATGCCACTGGCGGAACTGGAGGAAATGGCCGACGCATCGCTGATCAAAGCCATGCCGACAGAGGCGGCCAACACCACGATGAAAGCTCCGGGAAGCGGTTGGAACCCCAATGCGATTCCCAATGCCGCGCCCAACAGGCCCGTGTGCATGAGAGTGAACCTGATGGCGGTGAGGTTTAACGACACGATGATGACGCCCAGCAACGATAACGTGGCCCCGGCGATCAACATGGCGAAAAAGGCATTTCGCACTACGCTTAATGAGAATGCTTCGATCATCGCTTCCATAATCCCGTTCCTGTCTGAACAAAACGTAGTTCTTGCAGATTCCCGTCTTCAAGGGTCAACACCCGATCGCCCTCACGAACGGCGATCGGTTCGTGCGAGACCATGATGACGGTGATACCCAATTCCTCATGCAGGTTTCTGACTAAATTGACGAATCCAATCTTCGAGTCGGGATCGAGAAACGTAGTGGGTTCATCCATAAGCACCACATCGGCTTTGCGTACCAAAGCTCGCGCCAAAGCGATCCGTTGCCGTTGCCCTCCCGAGAGGGTGCGGATGTCGCGGTCGGCCAATTCGAGGGTTCCGGTCAGGGCGAGGGCCTCGCGGGACGCTTTCCAATCGGCTGCACCAGAACGTCTGAAAAATCCAAAGGAGGCACCCCAGCGCCCCAACAACACGCTTTCCAGCACCGTGACAGCGAAACGTGGTGCACTCTGTGATTGGGCAAGATACCCGATGGAACGGCGCACCCTGCGCCGGTTCGCTTCGCAATCGAGCGGTATGCCTTGTACTTCCAACCGTTCACCGCGAGCCGGCAAGGTCCCGCCAATCACTTTCAACAACGTGCTCTTGCCACTCCCATTGGCTCCGGTGATGACCACGAACGACCTCTGCGCAATGGTGAGGTCGATAGCGCGCAAGACGGTCCGAGTCCCGTAACCTGCAGTTGCTCCCCGTAGTTCCACCATGCTGTTCACGATTGCAATTCCTTGAGCAAGCTGTCGGCGGCAACAATGGTCAAGTTCCCTACCACATGAAGCTGGTTGATCAAAGGGCTGGCCCATGCGCGAAGTTCGTCATTGCGTCCCGCTACAATCAAAATCTTCATGCATATGTCCCGTTGCAGATGCTGCTGGAGATTCGTGACAATCGTCAACGAGGGGAAGGCATCGATAGGATTGCGATTCAATTGATGACCATGCTGAAAGATCAACTGTACGATTGCCACTACTTCTGTCGAACCATCGGTCTCGATTTCATTGATCAATTCCCGCCTGACCAGGTCGCGGATTGCTTCGGACCGGTTCGAGTGGTTTTTTCTTTGCACCATCCGGTCAAGGGCTTCGACCAATTCATTGTCCATCGAGACTCCGAAACGGACTAATTCACCCATATTTCTCACCTCGTTGTCTGTTTGGCAATCGTAGCACGAAATATATAATTTGTGCTACTGGGTAGGAGAATTTCTACACGCCCTCCAATTGGACCATGGTTGACCGCCCGCTATACAGCGATTATCATGTCCATATGGAATCATTGGTTGCCGCGAGGACGATGGAACAGATCGATCTTGATACTCAAAACATCCATGGCATCCCTGCTTTGGTGTTGATGGAACAAGCCGGCATTCGCGGATGGGCCGCATTGTGCACATCGGTGGAAGGCGGTCTGCCCATCGGCACGCGCCTTGTGTTCGTTGCTGGAGGAGGCAATAACGGTGGCGACGCTTTAGTCATGGCCAGGCAAGCAGTACACGATGGATTCTCCTGCGTGACTGTCCTGTTGATCGGTTCACGCACATCTACTTCGTGTGCTATCCAAAGGCGGATCGTCCGTTCGCTGGGTTTGGACATCCATGAAAATGAAGAGAACGCTGAGGGACCGGACCAGGTAACGATCAAGACGATTGCGGAGGCGGATATCCTCATCGATGGATTGGCCGGCACCGGATTGCGGGGCAGCTTGTCGGGACTGGCCGCCACCATCGCCGCATTGATGAACGAGCGGAAGGACCAAGGTGGATCGATATGGTCGATCGACATACCTTCTGGCTGTTGCGACACGCTTGGAATTGCCCATCCGCATGTCCGTGCCGACGTTACAGTGACGATGGGATTATATAAATACGCTGCTTTTCACCCTGCCTCACGAAGCGCATGGGGGAAGATTCTCAAAGTCAATCCGTGTTTTGTGCCGCAGGTCTTGTCGCAAGCACCTGCAGCAGCATTGTTATGCACCGATAGTGATGCTGTCATTCCAGTGATCGGAGAAGAAAGTTATAAAAACCGCAGGGGCCACTTGGGACTGTTTGCCGGCAGCAAAGCCTATAGTGGAGCGCCACGGCTGGCTTCTCGTTCAGCATTTCATGCCAGATGCGGCTTGGTCACTCTATGTTGTACCGCCGATATCGCTGCGATTGTCTCACAAGAATCGCCTTCTGTGATCGTCCACGCCTTGGCTCACGCTGAAATCCTTCCGGCTGAACAGCTGGCCCGTGATTTCCAAGCGATTGCCGCCGGGCCTGGCTGGGGCCCAACGCATCTGGAGCAGTTGCTAGAAATCTTGGCCAGCGGGCTTCCTGTCCTGTTGGACGCCGATGCGATTGCCTTGTTCGCCCAAGCAGTGGCTGAGAAACGCATAGGTCACAAGGAGCATGGGCCGTTGGTTCTTTCGCCACATCCAGGGGAACTGCACCGGATGCTTGAGCGACTCTCCATGCCATTGCTGGCCCAAGAAACGGGCAACAGCGGTACTCCCGAGTCGTTCATCGATTCGATGCAAAAAGTCGCCAGGTCATTCGAAGCAGTTTTAGCTTATCGCAGCCATGTGGTCTGGATATTCGATGGGCGGCAAGACCACTCGGTACCGGTTGTGGTGGACGGGATGAACAGCTCGCTCGGAGTCGCAGGAAGCGGGGATGTGTTTGCTGGAATCCTGGCTGCTTTTCTTGCCCAAGGGATGGATGTGGCTCAAGCCACCCAGGGTGCCGCCCTCGTGCATCAGAAGGCGGGAATCCTCGCCCGCGCTGAGCACGGCTGGTTCGATTCGGAGGAGCTGAGCCGCCATGTGGGCCACGCTTGCCGGGCATTGGAACGGGTAGGGTCGTGATGTTGCAAGGATATTTTGCCACTATTCTGTACTTGGCATTCGGGGCGGGGGTGCTCCTCGTCGATTATTACGGTGGCAGGTTGTTGCTGCTCATCAGGGTCCGGAATTCCTTGCGGACAAGCTTGAGAACGCAACTCTCGTTGATTTTGGGAGGCTTGGCATTGGTGTGCCTGAAAATCTTCGTTCCGGTTTCACCAGGGCCGGTATTGTTGGGGGATTTGATCCCAGCGGCGACATGCACGGTTCTTTTGGTTTATTACATCTATCTGATGTATGAGTTCAAAAAGAAAGGCAAGACTGTCGCCCAAGAGGAGAACCGTCGCTTTGAGCAAGAAATATTCCAGCGGACCGGCAAGCTGATCGAGACAAACAAACGCAATTTTGGGTTTGCCGTGCTAGCCTGCGCTGCACTGCATTTCCTTGTCCCCCAAACCGTGTTGATCTAGGTGGTAGCCATGTCGAACTTTCCAACAGCGGAACGGATCACGACGGCTGGCGTCTTGATGGTGTCGGGTACCTATTTCGTTGCCAAAAGGCTGCCGGGCGGAGCGATCGGTGGTTTATGGGAGTTCCCCGGGGGCAAACACCGCTGGGGTGAAACCCCGGCCGAATCATTGCAACGTGAATTTTTGGAAGAGTTCGATCTGGAAGTAAAAGTCGGTTCCTGTTTTCACAGCCACGATTTTGAGCATCGCGACGTATTATATCACTTGCAAGCCTTTTGGATTACGGCTCAAGAACCAGTCCGTTTCCACTTGCACGAGCATCAAGAAGCCCGTTGGGTCACCTTGCAGGAGTTGTTGGAATTACCATTTGTTCCCTCCGACATGCCGGTGCGGCAAGCAGTATCCGATGCCTCGTATGCCTGACACGCGACAGGCAGCCGAACAACGGCCGCCTGTCGCAACGTGTTTCTCAGAGGATGGTCCCGTGCGGAATCACGGCATTCTTATGGATGACGATGATGCCATCATGGATTGAGTAGTTGTTGAAATCCCCTTCGGGTCGTTGGATATCGTCGATGCCGATACGGCAATTGTCTCCGATGCGGGCATTCTGGTCGATGATGGCCCGCCTGATGATCGAGGCCCGCCCGATTCCGATGTTGGGGATTTTCTTTTTGGCGTTCATCCGTTTCTCTTCCTCGGTCTCGTAGAAAGAGGCTCCCATGCAGTAGACCCCGTCCAAGCTGGCACCCGATTCGATCAAGGTGCGCACACCGATGAGGGAGTTCACGATGTAGGCGTTGGTGATGATCGAGCCCTCACTGGTCAACGAACTGCTGATGGTGCAGAAATTGACCTTTGTGGCCGGCAGGTGGCGGCGGTGGGTGTAGATCGGCATCTCTTCATCGTAGAAATTGAACGCTGGGGAAATCGAGGCCAAATCGAGGTTTGTGTCGTAGAAAGCCTTGATCGTCCCGATGTCTTCCCAGAATCCGTCGAAGAGGAATGTGGCGACCTTTATTTTCTTGATTGCGTCGGGAATGATTTCCTTGCCAAAATCGGCCGAAGTGTTCGATTGAAGGATTTGTTCCATGGTCCTGGCGTTGAAAATGTAAATGCCCATCGAGGCAAGATATTCGTTGGATTCATTGACCTTCTGATGCAAGGCGTTCTTCATCAGCTTCTCTGGGGCACGGTATTCAGTGATGTCCAACTCGGGGGCCGGCTTTTCGTAGAATTTGGTGATATAGCCCTTCTCGTCGGCGCCGATGATACCCAATCCGGTGGCATTCGAGCGCGATACCGGTTTGGCAGCGATGGTCAACTCGGCCTCGCTTTCGATGTGGGTCTTGAGCATGTCCTGGAAGTCCATCCGGTAGAGTTGGTCGCCCGAGAGGATGATGTAATAGTCTGGTTCCTGATCGGCAAAGTGTTTCAGGTTCTTGCGGACTGCGTCGGCTGTTCCCTGATACCAATCGTTGTTATGGTAGGTTTGCTCGGCTGCTAGGATTTCGACGAATCCATTGGAGAAGGTGTCGAATATGTAGGTGTTGGCAATATGGTTGTGCAGCGAGGCGGAGTTGAACTGCGTCAGGATATAAATCTGTTTTATGCCGCTGTTGATGCAGTTGGAGATGGGAATGTCCACCAACCGGTATTTACCGGCGAACGGAACCGCCGGTTTTGAGCGGTCCTTCGTCAAAGGATACAAACGGGTTCCCCTACCACCGCCAAGCACAATCGCTATGGCTTTTTTCTTGCTCATTATGTTACCCCCTTTTGGATCCGTTGTAGATCCGTTCGTATTCGCGGGCCGATTGGTTCCACGAAAAATCGATAGTCATCCCACGCATGCGTATCTGGTCGAGTCGGACCTTATCGTCTTGCCATAATTGTACAGCACGTTCCACTGCACCGTAAATGGCCTCTCCTGTCATCGGTTCAAAAACAATGCCGGTCCCGTTTCCCGTAGGATCGTCGATGTCCAGCACGGAGTCGGCCAATCCTCCAGTCTTGCGGACGATCGGGACAGTCCCGTAGGCAAGTGAATACATTTGGTTCAGTCCGCACGGCTCGTACCGGCTTGGCATCAGGAAGAAATCGCTGCCGGCTTCGACCACGTGAGCCGCCTCGTTGCTGAAGATCATGTTGACCGATAGGTTTGGATGGCGTGTGGCGAGTACTTTCAGCCGGTCTTCCAACACCGTATCGCCGGTTCCGATCAATACGATTTGAATTGGCAAATGCGTAAGCATCCGTTCCAATGCGCTGGGATCGCCGTCAGTCAACTCATAAAAACCTTTCTGCTCGGCCAAACGGCTGATGATACCGATCAAAACGGCATCATCGTCCTGTTGTAGCTTGAATGTTTCCCTGGCGATTCGCTTCAGTTCCCGTTTGCCGCTCAGATCGGTACAATCGTAATGGACGGGGAGCAATGCATCGCTGGCAGGATTCCATTCTTTGCCATCGATGCCGTTCAAGATTCCGAATACGCGCGCCGACCTGCGCCGCAACAATTCATCCAATCCGCACCCCATCGTTTCGGTCTGGATCTCCTTGGCATAGGTCGGGCTGACCGTGGTGATGATGTCAGCCATCTCCAGCCCGCTTTTAAGCATATTGAGGCGTTTATCAGTCCCTGTCCCGCTGAACAACCTGTCATCGGCACCGAGTCCAGGCAACAGCACGTCCAAGCGGGGAAATTCACCTTGGTAGGCGAGGTTATGGATGGTGAACACTGTTTTCACGTCTTGGAAAAATCCAGAAGAGTCCCGTTTTAGTTCGTAGGGCAAGAATCCCGTCGTCCAGTCATGACAATGGATGATGTGTGGATGCCAATCGGTTGTTTTGCAGAACTGCAAGGCACTTCGGGTCAACACATCGAAGCGCAACGCGTTGTCCATGTAGGGGGTGAAAGACGTATCGCCATAAATTCCTTTGCGTTTGTTGAACCACGGATGTTCGATGAGGTGGGTCTTCACCCCTCCCAAAGCCACATCGGTCATCTGGATGGATTGCCTGCCACAAGGGTAGTCGATGGTGAAGGAGACTCCCTGGCTGGCACCATCGGGAACCTTCACGGAAGCATAGCGCGGGATAATCAGGTGCACATCATGGCCGAGGGCAGCAAGGGCGAGCGACAACGAAGATGCGACATCAGCGAGTCCCCCGGTTTTTGAAAAAGGGACCGCCTCGCTCGAGACCATCAATATGTTCATGGTTCAATTAGACCATTACATTTCAAGCGTAGTCAAGACAATTCAAATCGCATCCTGGCGACAAGAACCAAGGACTTCAGACATAAGCCCTGCCATGTAACGAGTCTATGTACTCAGCTGAATCATGGGCTGCGATAGCGCCATCGGAAGCGGCAGTGACCACCTGTCTGAAAGGAGTGTCTCGTACATCTCCGATGGCATACAATCCTGGCACCGATGTTCGCATGCGCTGGTCGGCAATGATATACCCGCTGCTGTCAGTCTCAACGAACGGTACCAACTGGGTGCGGGGCAGGGCTCCGACGAAAATGAAGACGGCGTCGAAGTCTTCCGAGTAATCTCGATTGGCGGCCACGTCGTGAAGGTTCACCGACGTGACCCTCTTGCCATCACCTTCGATCCGGTTGACCGTATGGGAGAGCCTGATCTCGATGTGGTCGTCATGTTCCATCAGACCGACGATCCCTTTTTGGGCCCTGAAACGGTCTTTCCGGTGCACGATGACGACACGGGAGGTGAGTTTGGACAAAAACAGCGATTCGCCGCAGGCGCTATCTCCACCGCCGACGACGAGGATTTTCTTGTTGCGGAAAAACGGGCCGTCGCAGGTGGCGCAATAAGAGACGCCTTTACCTTGGTATTCTTTCTCGCCCGGAACCTCAAGCTCGCGCCGTTTGGCACCGGTGGCGAGGATGACTACCGGGACAGTGAAAGTCCCGTCGCCTGTGACGACATCGAATTGTCCATCATCACGCCTGTTGACCGAATCAACTCCGGCGTAGTGTAAGACCGCCCCGAATTTTTCTGCTTGGGCGGCAAATTTGTTGGCTAAATCGAATCCCGAAATCGCCTCGTCATATCCAGGATAATTCTCCAACTCATCGACGATCAAGGTTTGTCCACCTGGGGCCATCTCTTCGAACACATGGGCGTTCAAGCCAGCCCGGGCGGCATATTGGGCAGCCGAGAGCCCACCGGGGCCTCCTCCGATGATGATGATGTCTGGATTTTTCCGGTCGGATTGAGGTATGGCGATCATGGCGTGTGCTCCTTGTCTTGGTGGGCCTGCATGGCTTCTAAAGCCAATTCGGCATCGCTTTTCCTGATATACACCGGTCCGCTTGTGCTATCGTCGGCACCACGCTCGGCATAAGCTTGGAGTGCCAATGCAATCAGGCTTTCACCATAATCACGATAGGTGAGCGGGTCCACCGCCAGCTTGACGGAGGCGCTGGTGCGTTCATCATCAGCTACCCGTTTGGCAAACATCCTTGCGTCCGGTCCGGTTACGAACACCTGTGCGTAACCTGCCATCAAGCGTACGAATTCGAGTGCTTCGATGTCAAGGTCGTCGGTGACTTTGACACCGTGGTGGAACAAAGCGCAATAGAAGCGTTGTTTGCGGGCGTCGAGTACAACCGCGACGGCATCGTGAGCCATCGCCACTGGATAATGATAGATGTCAAGCGTGCCGATACTCACCAGCGGAATCGACAACGCACTGCACAAACCTTTTGCCGTGGCCATGCCGACCCTGAGCGAGGTGAATGAACCGGGCCCGCGCCCACAGGCGACCATGTCGAGGTCTTTGATTGCGATTCCCGCTTGAGCACAGGTTGAGGCGATGCGCGGTATGATCGCTTCACCGGCGGTTGCCAAAGAGGGGCCTGTCGAAGCTGCATACCCTGTGTCGGTCTTTACCGCGATGTTCAAGGAGGCTCCAGCCGATTCAATCGCCACTATGTTCATAACGAGATACCCTCAATCCTGATGTGTCTGCATTGATCAGCATCGATGGAGATGGTGATCCTGATGGTGGATGGGGGTAACAGTGCATCGATTTTCTCACTCCACTCGATGACGGTCACACCGCGCCCGAACAAGAGTTCCTCGCCCCCGATACTCTCAAGTTCCTCAGCCGATTCCAGGCGGTAGAGGTCCATGTGATGGAACGGCATGGTTCCCTCGTATTCTTGCACGAGCGTGAAGGTAGGGCTGACAATCGCCTCCGCTATCCCCAACGATGTGGCGATGCCTTTGGCGATGACAGTTTTACCAGCACCCAAAGGACCCCGCAATGATACGACCGTGCCGCTGGAAAGCGCTTTTCCGAGCATCTCACCCAAGGCTTGGGTCTCGTCTCTTGTCTTGCAAACGAATGTACAGGAGTCAGCCGTCGATGACATCGTCGGAATCCTCCTCCCCGTTGCGCTTGGCGAGTTCCTGTTGGAGATGTTTCACCATCGGGTCGTCTTCATCGATGGCCTGGGCCCTGAGCAGCAGTTCATGCACCTGGTTGTATTGCTCCTCCTTCAGGCACAGGTAGGCGAGATTGGTAAGCAATTTCACGTTCTCCGGTTCCAATTCCAAGGCAATGTCGAGATAGTCCTTGGCCAATTCATCATGGCCTTGGGCTGACATGCATACCGACAACTCATTGTAGATGTCGGCATTTTTCTCACCCAGTTCCAAACATCGGACAAAACTGGCGGCAGCATCTTCAAAGCGGCCAGCCACTCGCAAGGCCCACCCTTTGATGAAATGGCCCTCCCAAGCGGTGCCGCGATGGTCGATGAAGGTCTCGATCAAGTGTAGGGCTTGTTGTTCGTTACCCATCTGCATCTCATCGAAGGCTGCGTACAACGTAGTGTCGTCATCGATTTTTTCCGAGAGTTCCTTGACTTGGCGTTCAATCAAGTCGCGTTTATCGGAAGGGGAGGCGATGCGAAGGTACGAACGCAGGTGTTCCAGCGCTTGGTCTTCATTGCCCAAAAACAGATGCAACAATCCTATTTCAGCCAGCAATACCTCCGATAGAGGATTGTGGCCGAGTCCTTCGGACAGAATCTCAAGTTGCTTGGTGGCGAAATGATCGAAATCATCCCCATGTTTATCCTGTTTGGCTTTCTGGGCTTGCTCACCATAGAGAACCGCTGCATTGACGAACGACTCGGCTCGTGTTGGATCGAGATGCGCCACGGCTAGGAACAGCTCTTCGGCAAATGCATAATCACCAGCTTTCGCTTTGGCTATCGCCGCGAGCTGGAGTTCCTTCCCTACATCGGGTTGCATGGCCAGCAACAGGTGTCGGTAGTAGGGAATGTCGGGATGGTCGGCATGGTAAGCCAGCAGCTTGATGATCGCTGCCGCAATCGCTTCGATGCGGATGCCTTCGATTGGATCAATGCCTGTTTCACCTTCGGCGATTTGTACCGGCAAGGGTTTTGAAAGGTCGAACGGGAACGGGCGACCTTCGTTGGTGAATGAGGGTGGAAGGTCGATGAAGATGATGTCTGAGGGCAAATCGTGTGTCTTGCTCTGTGGATTTTCTGGTGTCATGGGAATTTCCTAACGATGAACCTATGAATGACCTGCGGCGCCGATCGGGGGATATCTCTTGAACCTAAGGTTCAAGGGGGACTCTAGGTTCCTGGCATTCTGTTCCGGCGATGCTGGGCGAACCCCGCAGCTGGATCAATGCAACCAGGCTATTCCGAATCCCATATGTGTAGTTTGAGCCAAGAGAATTGTCTCCTCACGAATCACCGCAGGCCCGAACCTTACATGAACATGCTATCATAGACAGAAAAAAAACGGAACCATTGCTGGTTCCGTTTGGGACAAATCGGGCTAGCGCTGTTCAGCGTACCAAATCGTTGAGGGAGACCTCTTCGATGGCGAGTCCGTTTCCGGTAGTGAAGCGGTCTGCTTCTTCCAAATCTTGACTGGCGGTTCCGCCCGGTAAAAGAATGTCGTCCAGGGCTGTGATGGTCGAAAGCTGCTGGAGGGCATTGCCGATGCTTTCCTCGATGAGCTTGTTGTCGGCACTGAAGGTGTCGGCATAACGCTGTAATTCCTCGTTGTGTACGGAAAGAACCTTGACCTCGTTCTCCATTTCCTCAATCTTTTTTTCGAGAGAATGGATGTAGACGGTAGCTTTCACAATCCGTTGTTCGAGAAGTTGGACTTTATCCAAGGTCGTCATCTGAATGCCCCTCCTTTGATTAATTCAAAACAGCCTTGACTTCCGAAACCAGCTTGGAAAATGCAGCCTTGTCCTCGATTGCCATGTTGGACAAAACCTTCCGGTTGATTTCGATGTTGGCCAATTTGAGCCCGTGCATGAACTGGGAATAATTCAATCCCTCTGCTTGGACACCGGCGGAAATCCTGGCGATCCATAACTGCCTGAAGTCCCGCTTCTTGCGTCTGCGGTCTCGATAGGCATACTGCCCTGCTTTGGCAACGGCGTCTTTGGCGATGCGGTAGTTGGTGCTCCTGCGACCCCAATAGCCCTTGGCCTGATCGAGAATCTTCTTCCTTCTGTCCTTGTGTTTCGTTCCGTCAATTGCTCGTGGCATGTCAGGCCTCCTTTAGAATTCGTACGGAAGCAGGACCTTGACGATCTTTACTTCGGTAGCGTCGAGTACGCCGGCATGGCGGAGGTCCCGCTTGCGCTTGGCGTTCTTCTTCGTCAGGATGTGCCGAAGGCCCGCTTTCTTGTAGCGGACCTTGCCTGAGCCCGTGACCTTGAACCGCTTGGAAGCGGCTTTTCTTGTTTTCATTTTAGGCATGTTACCCTCTTTCGCGCCCACAAGGAACAAGAACCCTTGGAGCTGCACTGATATATCCACCCCTACGGGATGTTTGCGTTATTTTTTGCTTTTGGAAGGACTGATCATGATCGACATCATCTTGCCTTCCATCAGCGCTGAACGGTCCAAAATGTAGCCTACTCCATTTTGGGTGAGAAGTTCAAGTATGCTGTCGAGCACTGCTTTACCCAATTCGGGGTGGGCAAGCTCCCGGCCTCGGAAACGGACCGAAATCTTGACTTTGTTGCCTTCGTTCAAGAATTCGGTGATGAACTTCGTCTTGAACTCAAGATCGTGTTTCTCGATCTTGGGTTGCATCCGGATTTCCTTGATCTTGATGACCGTTTGGTTCTTCTTCGCTTCACGGACACGCTTCTCTTGCTCATAGCGGTACTTGCCGAAATCTAGGATCTTACAAACGGGAGGATCGGCATTTGGCGAGACCTCCACAAGGTCAAGCCCGGCTTGCTCGGCAAGCTCTATGGCGGCGAAAACGTTCATCACGCCTTTTTGAACCCCGTCGGCGTCGATTACGAACACCTCTCTAGCCCGGATCTGTCTATTGATCCGTAAATCTTTAGTAGCCAATCGCACTCCTCGTGTCTCTAGGAAACATCATCATTGGAAAGTCTCGCCCGAATCCCGATACGGGACCACTATAGCATATGGGTATGTACGAGTCAAAGGGAAGAAACCCCCGTGCAAGACGCTTTGCGGGGGTTTCTTGTATGAATCCAAGGTTCGGCTTCAAGCTTGATTGGCAGAACCGAGCACGTTGATGTTTTTATCCTTGTACATGTCGCGCAAGGCGTCCCTGGCCGGTCCAAGATATTTGCGAGGATCGAACTCGCCAGGTTTGTCGATCAGGACCTTCCTGATCATGGCGGTCATGGCCAGCCGGCCGTCGCTGTCGATATTGATCTTGCACACGGCCGACTTCGCGGCCCGACGCAACTGTTCTTCGGGGATTCCCACCGAGTCTTTCAGCTTGCCGCCGTACTCGTTGATCATCTTGACGTACTTTTGGGGCACAGAGGACGATCCATGCAGGACAATGGGGAAGCCCGGCAACTTTTTCTCGATTTCCTCGAGGATGTCGAACCTGAGCGGGGGAGGGATCAAAATCCCTTCGGCGTTGCGCTTGCATTGCTCCGGCTTGAACTTGTTGGCGCCGTGGCTGGTACCGATCGAGATCGCCAACGAATCGACTCCGGTCTTGGAGACGAAATCGATGACTTCCGAGGGTTGGGTATAGGTTGAATGTTCGGCGACTACGGCATCCTCGATTCCGGCCAACACACCGAGTTCACCTTCAACGGTCACGTCGTGCTCGTGGGCGTACTGTACGACGCGCTTGGTCAATGCGATATTCTGGTCGTAGGGCAGGTGCGAGCCATCGATCATGACCGAGGAGAAACCATTGTCGATGCAATCCTTGCAGGTCTCAAAACTGTCGCCATGATCGAGGTGAAGCACGATGGGGATGGCGTAACCCAACTGCAGGGCATATTCCGATGCTCCCTTGACCATATTCCGCAGCAGATTGATGTTGGCATAATCGCGCGCACCCTTGGAAACCTGCAGGATAACTGGCGAGCGGGTTTCCACACAAGCTTGGATGATTGCCTGCAACTGCTCGAGGTTGTTGAAATTGTAGGCCGGTACCGCGTAACCGCCCTTGACGGCTTTTGCGAACATCGCACGGGTATTCACCAAGCCAAGTTCCTTGTAAGAGACCATATGTTCTTACTCCTTATCATGTAGCGCACAAGATGGAAAAACTGTAGCGCTTTTGCGCACCATTGGTCAATAAGGTAAGCAGGAAGACATCGTCTCCTCCCTGCTGTGGTTGACCGCCACTGAGGCCCACGCTACAGTAAGGTCATGCCTGAATTCCAGCTCAATGGGAAAATCATCGTACTGGCGATCCTCCTTGTTTTGATTCTCACAAGTACAGTGGTGTTCATCAACCTGCCCGTGGTGGTGTTCGCCTGTGACCCGCGTTATGGCGAAAGCATGATTGGACTCCAGGACAGGATGGCCTTGTTGGTTCGCGGGTGGCGTTCCTCACTGCTGGTCCTCCCGTACGACGTGCTGGCCGATCCATTGCGGCTCTCCGAAGAAATCGGTAACGCAGCATCGGCCAAGCAAGTGAGGGCCATCCTCTTCAGCCCCATGGCCACCGTTGCGTGCCAAGGGCAGGACGTGAAGTTGTCCGATATGCAAGCGCTGACGATCGGCATCGGGGCAGCCGGTTCGAAGGTTCCCTTCGATTTCCTGCTCGTCTCGGCAACCGTGGATCCTGTGTGGTTGGATGTGGCGGACTTGCTGAAGAAACAGATGGACGCCGGCATGCTGCCGGTTGCTTTGCTCTTCGATGGCGACAACCCTGATTCGGTTGCAATCGCCGAGGCGATGCTAGCTTCGCTGCAGCCTGCCGTCCCCACGGTTGTCGTACAGAGCGGGCAATTGACAACCACCTTGATATACAGCCACCTTCAACGGCTGCATGCCCTGGGAGTGCAGACGGTCGCGGCTCCGGCAGCGAGGTCACTGGATGGCTACGCCGTCGATCCCATTGCGGTGGGCTTGCGCTGGATTGTCGACGGAATGTACAAAAATTCAATTCCCAGCGATGCCTTGGAAGCATGGACTGCCGACGACCTGGTCGATTCCATCTCGCCCATCCTTGGTTTCAAGGGCCAGCACGCAGATGCCGGCACCGTCATCGAGCTGCCAATGCAGCGTGTCGTGCGATCGGGCCGATGACCCGTTCAAAATTCCTCCCGACGAGCCTGACCAACACATCGAGCGGCACTGCACGTAGCTGTGCGACACGTTGGTAGACATATACGATTGCTTCCGGGGTATTTGTTTTCCCCCGCATCGGCTGTGGGGGGAGGTAGGGGCTGTCAGTCTCCACTAGCAATGCATGATCGGGAACTCGGCAAAGCACATCGGTCAATGCGCTCGAATTTTTATAGGTGACCGGCCCTGCGAATGAGATCATCAAATTGCGCTCCCAAGCAGTCTTGGCAACTTGCAAAGAGGAAGAGAAACAATGGAGGATGCCCCCATGAGGAAACTCACGCTTGGAGATGATCCCCAAGAGTGCTTCGTCGGCATCGCGAGAATGAATCGCAACCGGCAAACCAATATCTTGGGCTGCATCCAACTGAAGCTCGAACAACTGGAGCTGCCGCTGCACGGTACCGTAGTTCCAATGGAAATCAAGCCCGATTTCACCGATGCAGTCGATAGGGAGGGTGCGCCACCGTTGTACGGCACGTTCCACCGTCGATTCGAGGTCGAGGCCTTCCTGTGCTCCCCACGGACCGATGCCCGCCGCTATCCTGATCAACGGATGACCAGCGACAGCGGCGATTCTGTCAAACGCATCGTCGGCATCGATGCCGATGTCCATTCCTCCACCGAAACCCAGTTCTTCCAAACGACAGAGCACCTGCAGTGGATCGACACCCCGTTTGGCCAACTCAGACAGGTGAAAGTGTGAATCGATCATGCCCTTGAGGGATACAGTGGGTAGTTCCATGCCGGCATCCTACGCCATGGCAAACAAACAGGCAAGAGAGGAGGACAATCCTGACGATGAATAAGCAGGGGCGAATGAAATAATTTTTGGTGATAAGGTCACGGTGTTGTCCATTCATTTCATGCATCATTAGGCACGGTGTGGATGAACGCCACGCCCTGAACATGCATAAACCAAAGGAGAGCTACTATGATAACCCATGTGACTGAATCAACATTCGAACAAGAAGTCTTGAAATCCTCCGTTCCCGTACTGGTCGACTTTTGGGCAGCCTGGTGCGGGCCTTGCCGAATTCAAGGCGAGATCTTGGATGCCTTCGACAAGAACCTCGCTAACGGACAAGCCAAGGTTTGCAAGGTCGATGTGGACAACGAGCAAGAACTAGCCATGCAATACGGGGTGATGAGCATCCCGACTTTGGTCGTGTTCAAAGACGGCAAGCCAGCGACCAAGCAAGTGGGCGTGCGCAACGAAGGCATGCTCAAGAAAATGTTGGGCATCTGATCAGGTCAACGCATACAGACCATCTCGATCGGTCAACGTGACCGTCCCGCGGCCGACGGTCACGAGCCGTTCCTCTTGGAAACGGTTCAGCATACGGGTGACGACCTCACGAGCGCTGCCCAGGTCGCGTGCGATGGCTTCATGTGTGGTGGTGACGGTATCACTGCCACTCATGGCGGCAGCTTCCAGCAAATGCATGGCCAAACGGCGGTCAAGACTCATGAACACCACTTGCTCCACCACCCACATCACATCGGAAAAACGCGATGAGACCAGCTGGTTGGTGAAATCCTGAACAAGCGGGTCTTGTGCCGCCAAACGCTGATAAGTGTCGGTCGGGATGCGCAGTACGACAGCTTCGGTTTCGGTCTGGACATGGACATCGAAGGTGATGTTGCGAATGAGGCATGAGGCTGACAAGATGCACACATCCCGTTCAAACAAGCGATACAAGGTGATTTCCTTGCCAGCATCCGAGACAATGTAGATACGTAAACGACCGTGCAAGACCATAACCAGTCCGGTACATTCGGAGCGGTCCTGATGGAGCATGGCTCCCCGCGGATATCCAAAGCGGGCAGTGGCTCCAGCCAATAATTCCCGCTTGGTTACATCCAATGAATTCCAGAATGGAAGATTCTCCTGCAAGGCCTTCAAGGAATCTTCGTCGATGCCTTTTGTCTTACTCTTGTCCATGGGCCTCCATAATAATTGAATGCGGGACAAGCTACAAGAAGCAGATTGGCTTCAGTTGACGAAAGAGGGCAGGGAAGTTAGTATGGCACAAGGGCCGAAGTGGTGGAATAGGTAGACACAAGGGACTTAAAATCCCTCGCCTTCACAAGCGTGACGGTTCAAGTCCGTTCTTCGGCA
>CAZJAK010000006.1:0-26733 GCA_964543935.1 uncultured Spirochaetaceae bacterium | reverse complement strand
GAGGCAACCGGTTGGGTGGCGAGCAGGTTGCAGGCAATTCCGGCCGGGTTTTCGACCAGTACTTGGTACATCCCGATCGGAGCCGTGACCGTCATGCCGCTGATGAAACTCACAATCGACTTCATGCTCTCGCGGGCTACCGGGCGATCTGTTTTGACACTGACCAATGGTTGTGTTCCACCCGTCACCAGCATGCTGGTGCACACGATCCTTTTTGGCTGTTCCAATTCCTGCACAGCCCAAGCGAGACCTCTCGCACAGCGGGCTCCAATCGGCGCACCTGCTTGATCGGTCTCGATATGGCACCCCCGCGGGCAGATGATGCAGGCAAAGCCGTCATTCGTGTCCATACGAAACCTCCAATGGGGCCAATTCAGGGATATCCACCTCCAACCTCACCATCTCTGACGGATGCAACCGGATGAAGGCCTTGCTGGCCAGGACCACATCCTTTTGCCGCACGACCAAGCGCCCTTGGGGCCGCACCCGACTCACACGCAAAGACAACAATGTCTTGCCACAATGGGTTATCCGTTGCGGAACCACATAGCGGATGTCTTGTGAACAAGCAACAGGTGCCATGCGGGAGGCCGGTGCTGGTCTGGAGGCCCATCCGGCTGCCGCCATCCCGGCCAGAGCACCTTCCTCGGTGACATGGTCGGCGACATCGTGGACGTGCAGCACATTGCCGCAGGCGAACACGCCGGCGACCGTGGTCATGCAGGTTGCGTCAACCATGGCGCCTTGGGTGCGCGGATCAAGCATCACCCCGCAACGCCTTGTCAGCTCATTTTCCGGGATAAGGCCGACTGAAAGCAAAATCGTGTCGCAAGCCATGTCGGTTGCTTTGGCTAGGTCGAGCTGGCCTTCGCGAGTCAGTGGGGCGATGCGCACGCCCTCGACCCGTTTCCTTCCATAGACATCGGCGATACCGGTCGACAGGTACAGAGGGATGCCGAAGTCGTGCAGGCACTGATGGACGTTGCGTGCCAAACCACCTGGATACGGCATGATCTCGGTGACAGCCTCCACCCGGGCCCCCTCAAGGGTCATCCGCCTGGCCATGATCAGTCCGATGTCGCCCGAACCGACGATGACAGCGCTGCGGCCTACACTGAGGTTCTGGATATTCATCATCCGTTGGGCGGCCCCGGCGGTATAGATGCCAGCCGGACGGGCCCCGGGCAGGGAGATGGCCCCTGCCGTCCGCTCACGGCATCCCATGGCGAGTACCACCGAGCGAGACAACTGGCGCCGAGCAGAACCGGTTGAGACCAACAGAATACTGAAAAGATCGTCGTTTTGGGATAATTCAAGGGCGAAGGTCCCACACTGAATTTCCACATCACTGTGGTGCAAAGCCTCGATGTCACGTTGGGCGTATTCGGGCCCGGTCAGCTCTTCTGAATAGCGATGCAGGCCGAACCCATTATGGATGCATTGGGGGAGGATGCCCCCCAGCCGTGTGTCGCGTTCCACCAACAACACGTCTGCTCCTGCAGACGATGCGGCCAGAGCTGCCGCCATCCCGGCCGGACCTGCCCCGATGATCAACACATCGACGATGCGGTTATTCGACATGGCCACTTCCTCCTAGGCGCAAGGCGCCTGCGGTCAAGGCCGACTGGGGTCCTTTCAACACGATCTCATCGAGCGGCATGCCCAACTCGTCATGAAGCAGCGTTACGATACGCGGCAAGCAGAATCCTCCTTGGCAACGGCCCGTGGAAATCCTGCAGCGGTTCTTGATTCCGACGATGGTGACGGGGCCGAAGATCCGTTTGGCAGCCGACAGTATCTCCGCCTTGGAAATCTGCTCGCAACGACATACTATTGTCCCGAAATCGGCATCGGTGGCGATATGGTTCAAGCGTTCTTCCAACGGGTAATGTGACAACGGATAGGGTCTCCGGTAGATTCCAGGTCCATCAGTGAAGGTTGGCTTCCAGTCTTTTTTATCTTTCAGTTCAATGATTGAGCGGATCATATCCCGTACTCGGTCTGCGATAGCGACGGCAGAAGTCAACCCGGGGCTCTCAATCCCCATCAAATGGATGATGTTGTCATGGCCCGGTTGGCCTGCGATGATGAAATCGCGGTACCCGCCGACAGCCGGGGGAGTCAATTTTGGCCTGAGTCCGGCAAACGAACGGATAAAGTCGCTCGTCGCCAGAGAAGGAAGCAATGCGCTGCCCTCCTGCTTGAGCACATCCATGATGCTTCTCGTAGAAGCGGTGTCGTCGTTATCTTCGATGTACTCGTTGCTTGGCCCGATGAGGATGTTGCCCTCTGTCGTCTTGGTCAAATGGATTCCCAAACCCCCGCTGTGGGCGCTGGGCACCGGATAGACGAGCGCGGACAACTCGTCCTTCAGGCGGTTGTCCAGCACATAATACTCACCCCGGCATGGATAGACGGGGTGTTCGTTCCATCCGCTCATGGCCGCAATTTCGGCAGCATGAAGTCCAGCGCAGTTGACCACGACAGAAGCTTTCGTTTTCACAGTCCCCGCTGTGGTCAGGCAGGAGATCACGATCGAAGAGTCGGCTTGGAAAGTGATCGCTTTCACCTCATGGAGGAATTTAAACACGACTTCGTTGTGGTGGGCATGCTCGGCAAGGGCGATGGTAAGGGCCATGGGATTGACGATGCCGGTCGAGGGGCTGTACAAGGCTTTGATACCGGCCACTCCCGGCTGTATGGCTCTCATCTGCTGTGGATCGAGCAGGCGCAAGTTCGGCACCCCGTTGGCTTCACCTTGGCGTTTGAGGCGTTCCAATTCGTTGATTTGGGTGTCGTTGAAGGCGACTGTAAGCTTGCCGATACGTTGGAACGGTACACTCAACTCGTTGCAGACCGATTCCAAGGCGGCATTGCCGGCCACATTCAAGATCGCCCGCAACGAACCGGGGGTGTAATGGATTCCCGAATGGACCACGCCGCTGTTGCGGCCGCTTGTCGCGAAGGCGACAACGGCTTCACGCTCGAACACCACCACCATGGCGTTCGTACGCGAAAGGTTGCGGGCGATGGCACAACCAACTACACCCGCTCCGATAATGGCGACATCGTAGTTATCCATGCCGCCGAGTATAGCGGACAATGGCAGTAATGAAAAGAAGCCCTCATCCTTGTCGGTAACCTGTTGATGGTGTACCATGCAGTCATGAAGACGATAGCCAATACCTTGATTGTCGTAGACATGCAGTACGATTTTCTCAGTGGCGGAGCACTGAGTGTCCCGGGTGCCGATATGGAACTGGCCAAGCGGATCGACAGGCTGGCCAAGCTGTTCGACCATGTCCTGGTGACAGCCGACGACCATCCCGCAGACCATGTCTCCTTTTCGACCTTTCCTCCTCATTGCATCCACGACACCCATGGGGCCGCCCTGGCGGTAAGCTGCGCTAGCAGCATCCTCTATAAAGGCAAGAACCGTGACAGCGAGGAGTTTTCAGCGTTCGCACAAGGGCGTCGGCTCAACATGATCGAGGGTAAAGACGTCTATGTGTGCGGGGTGGCGGGCGAGTATTGCGTAAAAGCAACCATCGAGGATGTGGTCCGTTTCGCCCCGGAAAAACGGGTGTTCGCCATCGTTGACCTGATCAAGTCGGTGGATGGCTCGTCATACATCGAACACGATCCGTTTGAAGGTAAGGTGCGTTTCGTCACCTCGGACCAAGTCGCCCGGCGCTTGGCCGTCAGTCAGGAGGAGTGAAACGATGAGGTATCCACGTGTGTTGTTCGAACATCTCCCAGCGGATGCTCCGGACGAGCTAATAGAAACGACGGCAGTGTCATTGGAACGCCACCCCTATACTCCGTTGATGTTGCTCGACGTACCGGGGTTTCTCAGGATGCGCAAGGGCGAGGTGTTGGCCGAATACGACCGCTTGGTGGCCTTGGGGCCCGAGGCTCCCGAGTTAATGGCAGTGAACGGCCAAGATCCTGCCGTCACGGTCGAACGCCAGCTGGGCCTTCTGCTCTACCACTATGGGTTGCTGTGCCGTTTGCGCCTAAGCGATGCCGAAGCGTGGGATGTCGTGCATGAATTGTACGAGGATGACTGAAGAACGCTGTTATTGGGAGGTATCTTCGATTTGTCCCACCACGGTGGCGTCGCTCCCTTTCAGCGGGATGATCCTGCGGATGAACGGTTGGATGCCCAAATAAGTTTTCTCAAATTCTTCTTCGCTTTCTTTCAAAGCAGCCTGCCAAGCCGCACCGAATCCAGGGCTGTTGATGGTCAAGCGGTCGACAGCCTTCTGGTACACTTGCAGGCGGGCAACTTCCCTGCGGCCCGGCTTTTGGGCATACGTGGTCAAGCTGATGCGGAAGTTCTCATTCTGCTTCTTTAAATCGGCGTTCTCTTGCTTGAGCTTGGTCAAGCCTTCGGATTCCAGATCCATTCTGTCCGTGAGCATCGTCTTTAAGCGGGCGATCTCCTTGGCATGCTCCTTGATCCGATTGGCATGCTTCGTATATTGCATGATGAGGATAGCGAGCATGGGTATCAAACCGATGGCGATGCCGATGAAGATGTTCTGCATCCGGGACTCCTTATTCCGGACCACGACGTGAAATCCGGATACGCATGCCAGTATAGCATCGTACCGGCGGGCTTTCAACAGCGTCGTGGGATTGGAGCTGCTCAGGAAAAACGCCGCCGGACCGCGTCCACCGAATTCTCGATGGACGGAGGTAATGCAACCCGTCCCGAGAAGGCTTTCATGTCTTTGAAGCCGACTCCGGTCAGTAGTACGCTGACAGAGACATCATGTCCGAACCGGCGCACCAATGCTGGCGCGTCTTGGCGCGCTCCCGCCCAGGCGCAAGCGGCTGCCGGTTCAACGAAGAGGCCAGCATGCTTGGCCAATTCCAATTGGGCCTCGAACATGTCGTCATCGTCGACCTCGATGGCCCATCCGTCCGACTCATGAATGCGTCGTACCGCCATGCGCCCGTTGGCTGGAGATGAGACGCTGATGGAATCCGCCAACGTACACGCCTTCACCGCTTTGAACTGGCCGCTTTTCCATGCTTGGCTGATGGCGTTGGAGGCACTCGATTGGACACAGACGAGGTGGGGCATCCGGTCGATTAGGCCAGATTCCCGCAAGTCGTGAAAACCCTTGTACACGCCGGCGAATATGCAACCGTCGCCGACCGGAACATAGACCACATCGGGAACTGCACGACCCATCTGGAAATACAACTCGATCGAAACGCTCTTTTTCCCTTCGATAGTCATGGGATTGTAGGCGGTGTTCCGGTTGATGCCGCCGAACATGTTGGTGTAGGCGATCGAGAGGGAGAACGCATCGTCGTAAGTGCCCTTCACAGGAACGACTTCTGATCCGTACAACACGCTCTGCATCAGTTTGTTCACCGGTGCCGTCTCGGGCACGAACAGGACTACGCGCAGTCCATAGGCCGCTCCGGCACACGACATGGCTGCTCCGGCATTGCCGGTGGATGCCAACGCCACCGTATGTTCCCCAAAGGCCAAAGCTTGGGCAGCGATCAATTGCGATGCCCGGTCCTTGAAGGACCCAGAGGGCAGCGCCCCATCCAATTTGCAGGTGAGATTGGCAAGACCGTAGCGCTCGGCCAACCTGGCCGGCCGCACAAGAGGAGTATTTCCTACTGGGAACCGCTCGCGCTCTGGCACCTCATAGGGGAAGAAATCGTGGAAGGTCAGGTCAGGTTTTTTCGCCTGATGCCTCAGTTCGTCCTGGTCGTATTCGACTATCAGGTTGCCTCGGGAAAACTCGCCTGCAATCGGTTGTTGCACGGAGCAGACCGGACAGAGGTAGGTGACCTTGTCGCTAACAAATGCATGGCCGCAATCGTTGCACACATACCTGAAGTGCATCTGGATTCCTCCTACAAGAAAACGCCGGAGCAAGTCCGGCGTTGAAAGACCATCGATGATTCAACCCAACAAACCCACATCTTTGTTGAAGGCCTCGATCAACGCATCGATTTTTGGAGCGAACGAAGCCAGCTGTGTCCAATAATCGCGTTGATACCACTGGGCGTTGATTTCGGAATAGGTTTTCCCTTGTTGTTCGACCCACGTATAATATTTGAGGTTGTGAATGCGCAACCGGTCGTAGTAGCTCAGTTCCTGCATGTTGTCCAAGCCTTGGTGGTGCAGCGATGCAGCGAGAGTCTTGACCGCTTCACGGGAATCGAAGGGCCCCTGCTTGGCTGTGAGCTCGCCCAGTCTGGACGTGTACATCGCCGAGCTGTCGGTAAGGACAGTGAATACCACATCCTCCTCATCCATCTCGTAATAATTGGCCATCTTAATGGCGCTGAGCATGTTCCCGATACCGCTGATGCCGAAGTACTTGAGGTTGGAAATGTCCTGTTCTGCCACACCAAGGCTGCGTAGGTATTCCAAACCGGCCGGTTCGTTGAAGAGCCGGTAGATGTCCATGCAGTCTTGGTCGTCGATGGCGATGACCATGTCGGTGTTCTTCACATTGTGGATCCAAGGGACATGCTTGTCCCCGATTCCCTCGATGCGGTGGCCTCCGAAGCCGTTACGCAACAAGGTCGGACATTGCAACGCCTCGCAAGCGGCGATTTTCAGGCCAGGGTAGGCATCTTTGAGCTTGTCACCTGCTGCCAGGGTGCCCCCGCTGCCGGTGGAGGAGGCATAGGCACGGACATTGGCAGGTTTGACCTGCAGTCTGTGCAACACGTCGAGCATGGCTTGTCCGGTGACCACATAGTGCCACAGGTAGTTCTCGAATTGGTCGAACTGGTTGAAGATGACAATGTGTTTGCCCCGCTCGGTATCGAGTTCGTGGCACTTATCGAAAATCTCTTTGACATTGGATTCGCATCCAGGGGTGGCGATGATCTCACCGGCGACGGTCTTGAGCCAGTTGAAGCGCTCTTGACTCATCTCCTCGGGGAGGATGGCGATGGATTTGCACCCGAGCAGAGCACTGTTGTAGGCTCCGCCACGACAATAGTTGCCTGTCGATGGCCAGACCGCTTGCTGCTGTACCGCATCGAAATTCCCCGTCACGAGGGCGGGGGCCAGGCACGAATAAGTAGCGCCGACCTTATGGGCACCGGTGGGGAAGTATTTTCCAACCAACGCCAACACCCGGGCCTTGGTGCCGGTGATTTGGCGGGGGACTTCGATGAAATTTACTTCGCCGAACAACCCGTTATTCTCGACTGGCTCGTTGCGCCAGTTGATCCTGAACAGGTTCGCCGAATCTACGTCCCACAATCCGGTCTGCTTGAGTTTCTTCTGTATGGTTGCCGGTGTCTTGGAAGGATCCACCATCTGGGCGAAGGTGGGCAACACAATGCCCTTCTCGCGGCATAACTTCACATTCTTAACCCTGACTTCGGGATGCATCGTCAGGTTGATCAAATCATGGTACATGTAACCTCCCTGTCTGCAATGATCATTGCACTTGTGTATGAGTATACCGATATTCATCAGAATGTAAATATTAAATCAGCTTGATTGGCTATATTAAAAAAATAATGAGGAATTTTGCGGTATCCATAATATTGAAGAATGTGCGATGATGTTTTCCCCAAAGAAATCGGGCAGCTTTTTTTCGAGCTGCCACGATTTCTAACGTTCCCCCGGCACCCTCGATGTATGAACCATTTTGTTGCAACATGTTGCAAAAATAATTGACTTTAAGCGATTCTCCGCTACAATGGAATAAGCGGGGCTGTAGGCCCTGCGCATGAAGGCGAGGAGTGTGTATGGGCGATGTGATGCGACCGATTCCGTTCGAGGAATTGGTGGACAGGATGTTCTCGGAATTTCGGCGAAGCTCTTCAATATTCGGCATCCATGAGGATCAATGGCACAAGGTGGGAGATGGACGGCAGGCCCATGTATTCAAACAGGCCTGCGCGTTGCCTTTGGGGCCTGCTGCAGGACCGCACACCCAGCTGGCCCAGAACATCGTCGCCGCCTACTTGTGCGGGGCCCGCTTCTTTGAACTCAAGACAGTTCAAAAATTGGATGAGCTGGAGATTGCCAAACCTTGCATCGATGCCCGTGACGAAGCCTACAATGTCGAGTGGTCGTCCGAATTCACGCTACCAAAAGCTTTCGCTGAGTATGTGAAAGCCTATGTGTTGCTCCATGTGCTGGAAGCGTTGACCTCCAAAGGTAAAAAAACAAAACCCTCCTTCATCTTCAACATGAGCGTGGGGTATGATTTGGCCGGCATCAAGACTGCCAAAATGCAGGAATATATCGACTCGATGCTTGATGCCTCGCAGCACCCTGTGTTCAACGAGTGCCTCGACAACCTCAAGGTCCTCATCGCCGAAGAAGCCTTCCTCGAGGGGACCACCTGGGAAAACCAATATGGCAAACTCGCCGCCCTGTGCGAAACGATCTCACCCGTGATTTCCCCCTCTGTGACGATCAGCACGATGCATGGTTGTCCTCCCAAGGAAATCGAGGCTATCTGCACCTATATGATGGCCGAGAAGCGGCTCGACACTTTTGTAAAGCTCAATCCCACCTTGTTGGGCTACGATGCTGTCCGTTCTATTCTTGATGATTTGGGGTACGGCTACATACAACTTAATCCTGAAACATTCTCGCACGACCTGCACTACCATGATGCAGTGGCCATGTTGCGCAGGTTGCAAACCTTGGCAGCCCGTCATTCACGGGGATTCGGCATCAAGCTCACCAACACCTTGGGTTCGGTCAACGATCAAGGTGTATTGCCCGGCGCAGAGATGTACATGTCGGGCCGTGCGTTGTTTCCGTTGAGCGTCGAGACTGCCTATCGGTTGTCAAAAGAGTTCGAGGGACGCCTGCCGGTTTCGTTCAGTGGCGGGGTGAACGCCTTGAACGCCGCCTCGTTGTTCGAGACCGGTATCCAACCGGTCACGATCGCAACCGATATGTTGAAACCGGGTGGCTATACCCGCTTGTCCCAGATCGCCAAAATCATCGAGAAGGCCGAGGATGGCTGGAACCGCAAGGCGATCGATCTAGTCAAACTGGGTGCTTTGGCCGACGAATCCAAACAGATGGCATCGGTAAGGAAGGATTTCAAGCAGGAAGGGGAGGCCAAATTCCACCAACCGCTACCCATGGTCGATTGCTATGTAGCACCTTGCGTGCAGGCTTGTCCAATCCATCAGGACGTGCCCGATTACATCTACTTGGTGGGCAAGGGACAATATGCCGATGCATTGGAGCTGATCTACGACAAGAATCCACTGCCGAATATTACCGGATGGATTTGCGACCACCAATGCCAATACCATTGCACCCGACTCGATTACGAGGGGACGGTCCAAATCCGTTCCATGAAACTCATCGCAGCCGAGCAGGGTTTCGAAGCATATCTCAAACGATGGGAAAAACCCGAAGCCACCTCGGTGAAAGCAGCTGTAGTCGGAGCGGGTCCAGCCGGCTTGTCGGCAGCTTATTTCCTTGCCAGGGCAGGGTTCGCCACCGAAGTATTCGAACGTGACCAACGTGCCGGCGGGGTGGTGCGCAATGTCATCCCCGCCTTCCGTTTCCCCGAAAGTGCAATCCAAGCCGATGTCGACTTCATCGAACGGCACGGGGTTCGATTCAACTTCGGTATCGAACAAAGCCAAGTTTCTGTGCAGGCCTTGCATGCTGCTGGATTCAACTATGTTTTTTACGCAATCGGAAGCGAAGTCGACAATGAATTGGGGCTGCCGGCAGGAAAAACCAAGATCATACCTTCGCTTGAATTCTTGCGAGATGCCCGTCGCGACAACCGATGCGACCTGGGAGCTTCAGTCGTTGTAGTCGGGGGTGGCAACACCGCCATGGATGCAGCGAGGGCAGCGAAACGCTGCGCAGGCGTCAGGCAGGTCACCGTCGTGTACCGCAGAAGTGAGCTGGAGATGCCGGCAGACCGGGAAGAATACCGCAATGCTGTGGACGACGGGGTTGTCTTTAGGTTCTTGGCTAACCCTGAATCCTTCGGCCAGAACGGAAATCTGGTGTGCCGTACGATGGTCCTTGGGGAACCTGATGCATCTGGCCGCAGGCGGCCGCTTCCGAGCGACGAGACCTTCGAGCTGGCTGCCGACACCATCGTGACTGCAATAGGGGAGAAGGTGGACCCTGTGTCCATTGTTGGTTTCGGCCTGCCCGTCGACACTCGCCAGCGGCCGATTGTCGACCCAGTGACCTTGGCCACACCCGTCGAGGGGGTGTATGTCATCGGTGATGCCCACAGCGGGCCGTCGACGGTCGTGCGCTGCATCGCATCGGCCAGGACAGCGGTGGAAGCGGCCATCGATATCGAACTCGGACACAACGAGCACGACCACGACTCAGGATGCACCTGTGCCGACCATGACCACGACGGACACGAGTGCACCTGTCCCGAGCACGAGCATGAAGAGGATGAAGAAGAGCTTGATGACGAGGCTTTGACTGCCATCGAGGCACAGGAGAACGAATTCTTCGCCGAAGTCCGCCACAAGAAGTCGCACCTGTCATTGCCCGCCTCAACACGGCTCAAACAGGTCCAGTTCGCCAAACATGAAGCGAAACGCTGTCTCGATTGTTCCTATATCTGCAACAAATGCGTCGATGTCTGTCCCAACCGGGCTAACGTAGCCATCGATGTGCGTCATCGCAGCGATCTGTTCGAGCATCCGTTCCAAATCGTTCATCTCGATGCCTTGTGCAACGAATGCGGCAACTGTGCCACATTCTGTCCATGGGACGGCAAACCGTACCGGGACAAGCTTACGGTTTTCAACATGAAGGTGGACTTTGACGACAGCCAGAACGATGGCTTCTTCGTTGACGGGGATGTCATCTTGGCCAGATTCGCCAAGCATGTTACGGAATGCACGATAGGTCGCGACGGAGTGATCGACGGCAACCTGCCGCCAGAGATTTTGGCGATCATCGAGGAAATCGTTAGTGTGCACCCCTATCTTTTGGGTAGGGTCGAATGGTGAAAGGAGTCTGCGACATGGAAACCCATGTATTTTCCCATGTGCGGGTGGTGCAAACCCAACCTCCCTTCGAGGTGGGCGAGTGCCTCGATGTGGTCGTGCAGGGAGACAGGATCGTTGCAGTGGGGCCACGATGTGGCCAGGCTTATACGGACGCTATCCATCATGATTGCAGTGGAAAGACGATCATTCCTGGCATGGTGTGCGCCCATCACCATTTTTATTCGGGATTGTCCCGCGGGATGTTGGTGAAAGCGGGTCCCCAAAACGATTTCATCCAAGTGCTGAAGGAATGGTGGTGGCGTCTGGACCGCGCCCTCGATGAGGAAGCTTGCTTGTACAGCAGTCTGATTTGTTCGATCGATGCCATCTCGGCCGGTACGACAGCTTGCATCGACCACCACGCCAGCCCGTCGTTTATCAGCGGATCGCTCGAGACCATTGCGAAAGGAATGGAGACGGTCGGTGTGCGCGGCTCGACGTGCTATGAGGTGACCGACCGCAATGGCAAAATGGCAGAGGTGCGCGAAGGCGTCGCGGAGAACATCGCTTTCGCGCGCAGCGTCGATGAGCGCCGCGCCGCTGGAGATTCCCCGTTGGTGGAAGCGATGATAGGCGGCCATGCCCCGTTCACCATTCCTGACGAAGGATTGGATTTGCTAGCCGATGCGTGCCGGTCTACCGGGCGCGGTATGCACCTCCATGTCGCTGAGGACACCTATGATGTACTTTGGTCCCATCACCAGTACGGTCTGGACATCGCCGAGCGATTGGAAAGGCATGGATTGCTCGGTCCCGACACGTTGCTTGTGCATGGATTGTTTCTCAGCGAGCGCGAACTGGAGTTGATCAACAGCAGAGGATGCTTTTTGGCCCACAATCCGCGCAGCAACATGAATAACCATGTCGGGTATTGCGATCTGGCCACACGTGCGGACAACCTCGTCTTGGGAACCGACGGATGTGGCGGCAACATGTTCGAAGAGATAAAATTAGCATTCTTCAAGCACAAGGATGCCGGGGGGCCATGGTGGCCGTCGGATTTCTTGACTGTGCTGAATCGCGGCAACAAGTTGTTGGAACGTGCTTTCAAAGCCCCCTTCGGGCGGATTGAGAGCGGATACAAAGCCGACTTGGTCGTGCTTGATTACCATGCCCCGACGCCTTTGGTCCAAGCCAATGCCGCTTCGCATGTGGTATGGGGCATCTCCTCGAATGCGGTCGAATCGGTTATGGTCGATGGCCGCATGGTGATGGAGAAGCGTACGTTCCCGTTCGATGTTGAGGAAGTCTACGCCAAAGCGGCAGAAGTCGCCCGGCGTGTGTGGAATTCAGTGGATTCGATAACCCCGTGACGGATAGGAACGGGATGTAGCAATGGTGAAAGACCAAGTCGGCCTAACGGGCCAAGGAGCAGGCATGGACATCCAGGAGCAGATCAGGAAGAAGGCGGCGGAGTATCGCGACTACACGGCCCTGAACCTTTCCAAGATGGTGAAGGTCAAGTCGTACAGCAGCAAGGAAGAGGACGTGTGCCGTCTCATTGTCGAATTGTGCCGCGAGGCTGGATTTGACGAGGTGCGTATCGATGGTTTGGGTAGCGTGATCGCCAGGGTGGGAAACGGTCCTAAAAAACTGGCCTTCGACGCCCACATCGATACGGTCGAAGTCGGTAACCTTGCCAACTGGAATTTTGATCCGTTCAGTGGTGATATCAAGGATGGCAAGGTTTGGGGGCGCGGGTCTTCAGATCAAAAAGGCGGCGCCGCCTCGATGATCACGGCTGGCCGGATTCTCAAGGAATTGGGCTACGGTGGTCAATATACCGTCTACTTCACCTTCACGGTCATGGAGGAGGACTGCGACGGCATGTGCTGGAAATACCTGATCGAGGAGGAGCACTTCAAGCCCGACCTCATCGTGTCGACCGAACCGACCAGTTGCCGCTTGTATCGCGGTCATCGAGGCCGCATGGAAATCCGTGTGATCCTGCGGGGTGTTTCCTGCCATGGTTCGGCACCCGAAAGGGGTGTGAGTGCGGCCTATAAAGCAGCCAAAGCCGCCTTGGCCATTGAGCAGTTGAACAAAGACTTACAACCCGATGCCGAAAAATTCTTGGGCAAAGGGACGATCACCGTTTCCCAGATGGATGTGCGGGGGCCCTCCCAATGTGCAGTGGCCGATTACGCCATGCTTTATCTCGATCGGCGCCTCACTTGGGGTGAAGATGCTGAATTGGCTATGTCGCAAGTGCGTGACTACATTTCCAAGGCCACCGGCGATGCTGTGCAACAGATTGTCGTCGAGATGCCGATGTACGAGAAAATCGGTTGGACCAACAAGGATTACCACCAGGAGCTGTACTTCCCGACCTGGAAGATCGATGCGGGCCATCCATTGGTGAAAGCGGGTGTCGATGCCCATCACAAGCTGTTTGGCAAGGCTCCGGTTGTCGACAAGTGGACCTTCTCGACCAATTTGGTGGCGACGACCGGTCGGCACAAGATCCCCGCAATCGGCTTCGGCCCCGGCGACGAGGCCCAAGCCCACGCGCCCAACGAGATCAACCGGGTCGACGACCTCGAGATTTGTGCTGCATTGTATGCGATGTTGCCGTACAGCCTCGAGGCGTGAAACTGGAAATACGATCGGAAGTGCCGTATAGTGTACAGGGAGCGGGAGCACGCAGCGACTCCCGCAGCCTGTGCATGTGGGAGAGCCAAGACAAGACAGTCCAGACTGTCCAGGAGCAGGCATGAACGAACAAGCAATCTTGCTGAAGCACATCCACTGTCTGAAGACCGATGCCGACCAACCGGCACTGTATGGAGCCGACTTGTTGGTAAAGGGAAACACTGTTGCGCAGGTGGCTCCCCGGGGAGGGCTCGAGCCTCCTGCGGGTGCCAGAATCATCGATTGCTCCCATCATGTCGTTGTTCCCGGTTTCGTCAACACCCATCATCATTTTTATCAAACACTGACCAGGAACTTGCCGCAGGTGCAGGATGCCGAGTTGTTCGATTGGCTGGTGTTCTTGTATGAACGGTGGCGCCACATCGATGAGGAGGCAGTCTATGTCTCCTCGGCTTTGGCGATGGCCGAATTGCTCAAGACCGGTTGTACCTGCACGACCGACCACCATTACCTGTATCCGCGGTCTTTCACCGGCGATTTGATGGCTTTGCAGTTTGCTGCGGCTGAGAAGCTTGGCATGCGGTTCAGCCCGACACGTGGCTCGATGTCGCTGAGCAAAAAAGATGGGGGTTTGCCCCCTGATTCGGTCGTACAGACCGCCGATGAAATCTTGGCCGATAGCGAACGGGTCATCGGAGCATTCCACGATAACGGTCCGCTGGCGATGCGCAAGATCGTGCTTGCTCCCTGCAGTCCGTTCAGCGTCACCAAAGAATTGATGCGTGACAGCGCCATTCTGGCACGCAAGCATGGAGTGCGTTTGCACACCCATTTGGCCGAAACCCGCGACGAGAACGATTTTTGCCAGCAGATGTACGGCAAAAGGCCGTTGGCACTCATGGAAGAATGCTCGTTGATAGGCCCAGACGTGTTCTATGCCCACGGTATTCATTTCAACGACGATGAGTTGCGTCTTTTAGCCCAGACGGGCACTTCCATCGCCCATTGTCCCTCCTCCAACATGCGCCTTGGTTCGGGCATCTGCCGGGTTACCGAGATGCTCGATAGCGGGATCACTGTCGGGATCGCTGTCGATGGTTCGGCTTCCAACGACAGCTCCGACATGTTGGGGGAAATCCGCAACGCTCTGTTGTTGCAGCGGGTTGGAAAGGGAGCGAAGGCGTTGACCTGTGGGCGAGCATTGGCCATGGCGACGGTCAATGGAGCCAACATGCTAAATTTCGGTTTGGTCGGACGCCTGCAGCCCGGCTGGGCTGCCGACATCGCCGTGTTCGATGTGGACACCATCGGATATGCCGGATCGCAAGCCGACCCGGTAGCCTCATTGCTCTTTTGCGGATACGACCATCAGACAAGCCATACAATCGTCAACGGCCACGTCGTCGTCGACGGAAAGCGCCTTGTCGGACTGGACGAAGATGAATTGGCGCGCAGTGCCCGGACGGTAAGCGCCCGGTTGCTCTCCAAAGCCCTTTAGGGAGGGAAATGAACATGATCGAGGCATTTCTGACTGCTTCTTCTCTTGAAGAAGCCTTGCGCTTGAAACAAAAGGGCGGTCCCAAGACTGCCTTTCTGGCCGGCGGAACCGAAATCAACCGGTTGGGATCACCACTGTCCCCACATACAGTAATATCGTTGGATCGTCTCGGATTGGATCACATCACCAAGGCGGAGAACGGTTTGGTCATCGGGGCCCGCTCAACGATGCAGGATGTGCTTGATTCGGAGCTGGTTCCTGCTTGGCTCAAACATGCCATCTTGTTCTGCGCTTCGCGGACCCGCCGCAACATGGCCACTATCGGTGGAAATCTCGTCGTACAGCGTGATGATTCGTATTTGACCCCAACTTTAGTGGCGGCTAAAGCCCGTTTGGTGCTGGCCAGCCTTGGGCAAGACGGCACGGTGTTGGAGGAAAACATCCCCATCCGTGAATACTTGGCCTTCAAGGAGCATTTCAATGACAGCCTGTTGTTGTCGGTCGTGCTTAACAAGCCCTCCCGTTTCGTGGCTAGTTTGCGTTTCGCTGTCACCGAGCAAAGTCCAGCGGCTGTCACCATCTCTTTGGGAGCCGACATGTCCAGCGGTGCGGCGCACGATGTGCGTTTGTGCGCGGCCGTGAAGGGTACCGGGGTCTTCCGCTTGCCTGAACAGGAAGAGGCGATATCCAACGGTTCGTATGTCGGCGAGGATGCAATCCTGACATTCACCGTCCCGGCTGTTTCGATAGTGGACGATATAAGCGGGACGCAAAGTTACAAACGTTACTTGTTGGGAACCGCCTTGGCCACATTGTACCGCACCTGCCTCGATTCGCGTGTCCAAGGAGGTACCGTATGACCATCAATTTCATCCTCAACGGGAAACCGGCGGTGTCGTGTGTAAAACCCTCCGACAACCTGCGTTTGTTATTGCGCTCGTTAGGGTGTGTAGCGGTGCGTGACAGCGACGATGGGGAAGGTTTTGCCGGTAGCGATACGGTAATCGTCGATGACGTGCCCGTGTTCGCCAACCTGATGTTGGCCGCCCAGGTCGATGGTAAGACTGTCCGGACCGCCGACAGCTTGTCCGTCAACGGGGCCTTGAATTATGTCCAACAAGCGATGATCGATGCCGGAGTGGTCCAAGATGCCTACAATGCCCCACAAGCGGCTTTGTTGCTGACTTGGTTGCTCGAGCGAAAAACGCATCCTTCGAGAGACGAGGTCAGCGACGCGCTCTCCAGCCTGTTCATCCGCGACACCGGGTACGAGCTGTACTTCCTTGCAGTCCGTTTGGCTTGCGAGTCGCGCGATTTTGGCCACTACCGCAGTATGATCGCTCCTCAGTTCCGTGACAACCTCGCCTACATCGGCAAGGTCAAATCCAAAGTCGACGGGCGTCAGCTGGTGGCGGGATGGAAATCCTATGTGGAAGACCGCATCGAAGCTGGCACCTGTGCATTGGCCATGGTGCGTAGCCCGTACGCCCATGCCTATGTGAATGCGGTGGATGTCTCGGTGGCCAACAGCATGCCGGGTGTCGTGGCCATCATCACCGCATTTAACTGCCCTGATGTATACTACATGTCGGCCGGGCAGGGCAATCCGGAGCCTTCGCCTTACGACCGGCGTTTGTTCAACCGCAAGGTCCGCCATGTCGGCGACCGCGTTGCCGCAGTAGTTGCCGAGACGATGGAGCAAGCCTTGGCAGCCCGTGATGCGATCACTGTCTCGTATGAACCATTGCCGGCGATCTTCACGGTGGAAGAGGCCATGGCGGAGGGTGCGCCGGTCGTGCAGAACGGACCGGCCGAATACCTTAGCGGAGCGCCAAAAAACCTGAAGGAATACAACAAAGGTACCGACGAGCGCGAGGGCAAGGTTGTCTATCCGTTCCCGTTGCATGCCGACAACCGTCACAACGTGGCAGCTGCCGCCCACGGAGCTATCGGTGACGTCCAACGGGGATTTGCCGAGGCCGATGTGGTCGTGGAACGTACCTATCAGACCTCCCAAGTACAATGCACTCCGCCAGAACCCCATATCGTATTCACCAAGATCGATAACGACCGCTTGGTAATCCATGCCTCCACCCAGGTTCCGTTCCACTTGCGTAGGATCGTCGCGAGAGTGTGCGGCATCGACGAGAACCGCATCCATGTCATAAAGGAACGGGTAGGAGGAGGGTATGGTTCGAAACAGGACATCCTGATCGAGGATGTGGCGGCGTATGCCACATGGATCACGAGAAGGCCGATTTTGAGCCGCAACACCCGCGAAGAAGAGTTCATCGCCAACAGCACCCGCCACCCGATGCGGGTAACCGTCAAGATGGGTGCCAAACGGGACGGAACCATCACAGCCGTCTACATGGATGTGCGGGCCAACACCGGTCCCTATGGCAACCATTGCCTGACTGTGCCGATGAATGCGTGTTCCAAGACGTTGCCGTTGTTATCTTGTCCAAACATGAAGTTCGACGTCACCACCTATTACACCAACATTCCCCCCACGGGAGCATACCAAGGCTACGGTGCCCCCAAAGGCAGTTATGCCTTGATGACGTGTCTGGCCGAGACCGCCCATGCACTCGGCATCGATCCATTGCAGATGGCCTTGAAGAACAAGGTCGAGCGCGGCTACATGCTTGAGATCCTTAAGAGTCTCGGGGAGGGGCGTGAAGGAACGGTGGTGCCGGTGGGGAGTTGCGGTCTTGGCAAAGCTCTCGAGCAAGGCGCAGCAATGATTGGATGGGGCAAGCGTGAAGCAAGCGCTGATCCCGAATGGAAGATCGGCAAGGGATTCGCGATGATCCAGCAAGGCTCAGGATTGCCTGGTTTGGACCATTCCACCTGCGATGTGGTGTTGAATACCGACGGTACGTTCATGGTCCATAGCGGAGGCTCGGATATCGGGACCGGATTGGATACCATCTCGGTCAAATGCGTGGCCGAAGTGATGAAGGTCGACATGGGCAAGGTCTCGATTCTCTCTGGCGACACCGACAATACCTTGTTCGATACAGGGGCTTACGCTTCCAGCGGTACCTATTTTTCCGGTAACGCAACCCTGAAAGCCGTTGTGGACCTTAAGATGAAGGTGTTGGCCGAAGCCGCTCTCCAAATGGGAGAGCCTGTGGGTGACCTTGAGTTGCGCTTTCCAGGGGTGGTCCACTCGCTCAAGACAGGACGGGATCTTTCGTATGCGGTACTGTCGCACGATGCCCTGACTGGAACGGGACGGGGCCAGTTGGTCGGTTATGGTTCGTTCGTCACCAACAATGCCGCCATCCCCTACGGGGCGCACTTCGCCCAAGTAGCGGTCAACACCCGCACTGGACAGATCAAAGTGCAGAAGTACTATGCCCTTCAGGATGCCGGTACACCGATCAATCCGGAGTTGGCGTTGGCGCAGATGTACGGAGCTGCCTTCAAATCTATCGGCCATTCGTTGTATGAAGGGATGCAATTGAATAAGGACGGTGTTTGCCTGAATGCAGATTTTACTCGTTATGGCGCACCAATGATAACCGAGTTGCCGGATGATTTTAAAGCTGTCCTCATCGATGAAGAAGATGCGTTCGGACCGTTCGGGGCGAAATCCATCTCTGAGATAGCTACGAACGGGGCTGCCCCAGCGTTGGCGAACGCCATCTTCGATGCTGTCGGGGTCTGGATGCGCTCGTGGCCGTTCACTCCAGAAAAGATACTGCGGGCGATGGGGAAGATCAGCTGACGGGATTCATGCAACAAACTGCAACACGATAACTGGACAGCGCCAACAGCGGCATGGTATAGTCGGGAAACATGAAATGGAATTGCAAAATGGAGGTCATATGAAAGACATCGCCACTATCCGGAAGATGATTGAGGACCTGAAGTCGCTGAAGACTCAGAACATGTACCTCAACGATTTTTTCCTTACCTGGAAGGAGAGCGACGATGAAATCGCCGCTACGTTCGAAGTTGCCGAGATTTTCAGGGCTTTGCGTGAGAATAACATTTCCGCCAAGGTGTTCGACAGCGGCTTGGGAATCTCTGTGTTCCGCGACAACTCCACCCGCACGCGCTTTAGTTTCGCTAGCGCTTGCAACATGCTCGGACTTGAGGTTCAGGACTTGGACGAAAAGACCAGCCAAATCGCCCATGGCGAGACGGTCAGAGAAACAGCCAACATGGTTTCCTTCATGGCCGATGTCATCGGCATCCGCGATGACATGTATATCGGCAAGGGTCATGCCTACATGAAGCAGGTGGCCGAAGCCGTGCAGGAAGGTTACGACGATGGAGTGCTCGAGCAACGGCCGACCTTGGTCAACCTCCAATGCGATATCGACCACCCGACCCAATCGATGGCCGACTTGCTCCATGTCATCAATGAGTTTGGCGGAATCGAGAACCTGAAAGGCAAGAAGGTCGCTATGACGTGGGCTTACAGCCCCTCCTACGGCAAGCCCCTCTCAGTCCCCCAAGGAGTGATCGGACTGTTCACTCGCTTCGGCATGGATGTGGTGTTGGCTCATCCGGAAGGATACAACGTGATGAGCGAAGTGGAAGAGGTCGCCAAGACTAACGCCGCCAAGTCGGGAGGAACGTACAAGCGAGTCTCCAGCATGGCCGAGGCATTCAAGGATGCCGACATTGTCTACCCGAAGAGCTGGGCTCCTTTCGCCGTCATGGAGGAACGGACCAAGCTGGTTGAAGAGGGCAAGTTCGATGAGCTCAAAGACCTCGAAAAGCGCTGTCTGGTGAACAACGCCAAGTTCAAGGATTGGGAATGCACCGAAGAGCTGATGGCTACCACTAAACATGGCAAAGCCTTGTACATGCATTGCTTGCCGGCCGACATCACCGGCGTGAGTTGCAAGCAGGGCGAGTGTGCCGCCAGCGTGTTCGACCGCTACCGGGTGCCCCTCTACAAGGAGGCTTCCTACAAGCCGTACATCATTGCAGCCATGATATTCCTCTCGAAGTTCCGCGACCCGTCCAAGAAGCTCTCCGAGCTGCTCGATGCAGGGGTGAAGCGGATCAAATAAGGTGCGCTTTGCACTACATTACACAGAAACGACACCCCGCAGGGTGTCGTTTCTGTATGGTGGCAAGATCGTTGTCAGTACCAGAAACGTTGCATTGTCATGCGGGGCATGACCACCGTGTTGTTCATCATGCGGTACATGCCGAAACCATGCCCGATCCCCGATACCATCGCCACAATGCCGGCGGCGACTGCCAAACCAGCTACGATCACCGCGATGGTGGACAGGACCTTTCCTGTCTTGGCATAACTATTGTCATGCTTTTTCAACGACGCGTTGGCTTGGAACAAGCCCACGATTCCTAACACGAGCGAAAGGATGATGTTCGGTCCCATGCCCAGAAGCAATCCTAACACGGCCAGGATTCCCAGGACGAAAGGGGAAATCCCTTGCTGTTCCCCTTCGTGTGGTACCTGCTCAGGTTTGGTTATCATTTGCTCTTGGCGATATGCATCGTCTGTGAAGTGTTGTTGGTCTTCCATCTATGTATTCCTCCATCCGACCATAATATATACACAAGCCGGCAAGGGTGGCCACCCACCTCGTGTGTGGATTTGGTAAAGATGATCAACCTCTGGCAATGAACGTTTTTCCATCGAACCGACGTACAAGCATGGTCGTCCCATAGAGTTCCGACAACAGCCCTTCCTGGAGTCCTTCCTCTGTCGTCCCTGAATGGATGATGCTGCCATGCTTGATCATCACGACCCGGTCTGCCAGTTCGGCAGCTAAATTCGGGTCGTGTGTGGTGAACACCACAGTCAAACCAGAGGCAGCCACATCCTTGAGAATACGGACAGTGCGGGAGGTGTTGCCGGGGTCGAGATTGCTGGTAGGTTCATCGAGCAACAACACTTTGGGGCGTTGGGCTAGGGCTCGGGAAAGCAATACCAACTGGCGTTCTCCGGTACTCAATGCGCTGACATTCCTCGTGCTCACCTGTTCCAAACCAGTTTGCTGTAAGGCTTCAAGGGCGATGGCGACATCGTCCGGCCGCGGCATCGCCAGCTGATGGAGGTGAGGGGAACGCCCGAACAGAACATAATCGAGCACTGTGAAGGAAAAACGCGAGGCTTCCTCTTGCGGGACCAGACTCACCAAGGTCCCCAACTCGGCACGCCCGTATGAATGCAACGGACGTCCGAACAGCTCGACTGATCCGCATGTAGGTCGTTTCCACCCCAACAACACATCCATCAAGGTGGTCTTGCCGGCTCCGTTCGGTCCTAGCAGAGCTGTGGTTGAATGCTCGGGGAAACTCAAGTCGACCGCTTGCAATGCTCGTGATGTGCTTGAAGGGTAGCTGTACGATACCTGCCGGACTGCATAGACGCTTTTCATAAGCCGGCTCCCGATCGTTTGGCCGACAACAAAATGGTGAAGGCGATTGTGCCGATCATGCTGGTCAACACCCCCAAGGGGATTTCGCCGGCGAGCAACGTCCGCCCCAAGGTGTCGCAGACAAGCATGAACAGACTTCCCAACACCATCGATCCGCTCAATGAATTGCGGGTGTCGGTACCGAACAGGCGCCGGCTGGCATGCGGGATGATCAACCCGATCCAACTGACGATGCCAGAAACTGAGACAATCGCTGTCGTCCCAATGGTCGCTACGCACAACAGCAAGGTTTTTTCCCTGCGTGGTGATAAACCGATCGAATGGGCGGTGCGGTCATCCAGTGACAAAATGTTCATTCTCCACCGGAAAGCAGAGAGAACCGCGAGAGAGACCCCTGCGACCGGCATGACCGGTAGGATGGTTTCCCAAGTGGCGTTGTATAATCCTCCCATCATCCAGAAGGTGATGTCCTGCAACTTGGTCGATGGGTCGGCCACGAGTTTGATGATCGACAAAGCCGCTGAAAAGAAGGCACCCACCGCAATGCCCGCCAGGAGCAACCGGAGAATCCAACCGCCGAAGGTGAACGAACGAGCCAAGAGGTAGGCTAAACCCAATGCCCCGAGGCCGAATATGGTTGCGCTGAGTTGAACTGTGGCAGGGGCATGGCCGAACAGGACAATAACGAGGGCAGCTCCAAAGGAAGCCCCTTGCGATACTCCCAATAAACCCGGTTCGACCAATGGATTGGCGAACAACAATTGGAAAGTGGTTCCTGCAGCTGCTAAAGTGGCACCGCCAACGACGGCAAGCAGAATCCGTGGAAGACGGATGTCGAGCACGATGGCACGCATCACTGCATCGGCGAGCATCCCGCGCGAGAAGTGAAAGCCCGCTTGAGGATAGCGTCCGATGAACAGAGTTGCCAGCATGGCCACGACCAAAGCGATGGACAACAGTATCAGGTTGCGTTTTGGTGAAACAGCCATGAACGGTGCCCGCTTTAGCGCACGCCGACCGAGGTGCGGTAGGCCGCGACAAGCCGGGCTATGACCGCCTCATCCTCGATCCGGTAGAGCTGACGATAGAACGATTCAATCCGTTCAACCATGGAAAACAAGGGGAACTTGTCGGGGTGAAGGTCTGCGGCCATGAATTCCAATGCCAAGATCCAACGGCTGTCCGACTGGGCGAAATTCACATAATCAGCTGGAATCGCTTTCACCGACACAGCGCTGCTTGCGTGGAGGGCTTGCCACCGCGTATCGGCTTCGATCTCTTGTAAAAAAGCCGCTGCGTCGCTTCGGTAGCTGACGATATAGACGACATCGGGTTTCCACATGGCGATTTGCTCAAAGGAAACCTTCTTCCAGGCCTGGTCGATGAACGGAACATCCAGCCAGACCGGTATTCCTCCCGCTTGTTGCACGATGTAGGTCTGGATCCATCCGGCCGGTGCGACCGAGAAGACCGTCGTTCCGTCGGTCGAGGCTGCTTGCAACACCAACACGCGAGGCTTGTCAGCTTGCGCCAACGTGCTCAAAGTGTCGACCACCACGTTTTCCCGATTTTTATAGAAAGCCGAAATCTCTTGGGCACGCTTCTGATCGCCCAACAGGCGGCCCAGTTGTTCTATCTCGCTACTCCATTGCCGGGCGTCCTCGAGTTCCATGTAGAATACCGGAATCCCAAAGTCATCAAGCCGTTCACCCAGAGCGCTTTGGTTGCTGGTCTTGGCTATGACCAGGTCGGGTTTGAGTGCAATCAACGCCTCAACCGAGATTTGCTGGCCTAGCCTCGGCGATCGTTCTTCATCTCTGAGCAAGACATCGAAAAAATCACCCAGCCCTTGGTCGGTCTTGGCTAAATACACCCGCGCTTGACGAGCTTGATCAAAGAGGTACAACGCATCTGCCGGCATCAAGGCGGCTTTCCCGGGAACGACGATAGTGGAGGGGGCGGCATCCAGACGGACAATCCTTCCCAACGCATCGAGCGCCTCATAGGCGCCAACAGGGGTCTGTTCGGAGGCACCTTTGGCAATGATGGGCGACACGAGCATGACAACTGTGATGAAAACCATGATAATGCCTGCTTTCGCAGTAGTAAAACGGATCATTGGGAAGCCCTCCTAAGACTGAGACAGGATCAGGTTACCATTATGTTTCTAAAAACACAACGGGAGAAGGCATTGATTCACCCTTCGATTCCGAGTAATCTGTCCACAAGACGGCAACAAGGTGGCAGGACGTGGACAATCTTGAGCTTAGGGCAAGAATTATCGAAGCCCGGCGTGCGCAACGGATGTTGGCGCTCACCGACAGGATCGAGCGCGACAGTATGTTGCTAGCGATCGCGGAGGCGTTGGAATGTGAATCCGAGACGCTCATACAGGCTAATGAAGCCGATCTGATGCAGGCACGGGAAGAACACCTGGCGTTCCCCCTGCTCAAGCGGCTGGTCTTCGATAAGGAAAAAATCACCCACGTGTGTGGCCAATTGCGTCAAGTCGCGCAGCTAGACGATCCAATCGGCACGGTCGCTGAACGCCGGTTGTTGGACGAGTCGTTGCTGTTGGAACGGGTGAGTGTGCCGATCGGCACCATCGGGATGGTCTTCGAATCCAGACCGGATGCTTTGGTCCAAATCGTCTCCCTCTGTTTGAAAAGCGGTAATGCGATCGTCCTGAAAGGCGGTCGGGAAGCTCGGACGACCAACAGGGCCATCGTCAAGGTCATGGAAAGGGCATTGAGTCGCTTTAGCGCCACAAGCGCTTGGGTCGTCCATTTGGAGGACCGTGAAGAGGTTGCCCTGATGTTGGCGATGGATGATGTGATCGACCTCGTCATCCCGCGAGGTTCCAATGAATTTGTCCGCTATATCATGGACAACACCCACATTCCCGTTCTCGGCCATGCCGATGGATTGTGTTCGCTGTATATAGACAGTAAAGCCGATTTGGAGAAAGCCGTCGTCATAGCCACAGACTCGAAATGTCAATATCCTGCGGTATGCAATGCGGTTGAAACCATCCTGGTCCATAGTGCCGTGGCCGCGAAGTTCCTCCCGATGCTCAAACTCTCGCTCGACCGGTGGTCGGTGCGCATCCATGGCGATGAGAGGGTCCAGAGGATCGTCGCGTGCGAAGCGGCCCAGAAAGCCGATTGGGATACCGAATATCTGGATTATCAAGTGGCTATCGCCGTGGTCGATTCCCTTGGCGAGGCGGTAGCCCACATCACGGAGCACGGTTCTGGCCATACCGATGCAATCGTCACGGAGGATGGAGAAACCGCCCGTGCATTTCTCTGCCGAGTCGATTCTGCCGATGTGTTTTGGAACTGCAGCACCCGTTTTTCCGACGGGTACCGCTTCGGTCTCGGAGCAGAAGTCGGCATCAGCACCCGCAAAATCCACGCCCGCGGGCCGGTCGGATTGGCAGGCCTTATGACTTCCAAATGGTTGTTGGCTGGAAACGGTCATGTCGTGGCCACGTACAGTGGCGACAGTGCCCGTCCATTCATCCATGAATCCTTGGACACTGCCGGTCCATCGTTATGCCGCGAGGGGTCGGACAAGCATGGCGCGTGATTTCTCCCATGTGAAACGGGTGGTGGTCAAAGTCGGCACGAACTTATTGACCACTGCGACGGGAATCGATGTTGAACGCATCGAAAAGGTTGTCGACGACATCGTGGCCATACGGGACAAAGGCCTGCAAGTCCTTTTGGTCACTTCGGGTGCGATCGGGTTGGGCGCCAAGGAACTCGGTCATACCGCAGCGGTAAAGCAAGTGGCTCTGCGACAAGCGTGCGCCTCCATCGGACAACCCATCTTGATGTACCATTACCGCAACGCCTTCAAACGGCATTCCGTGGTGTGTTCTCAGGTCCTGCTGACCCGCAGCGAGATGAACGACCGCAAGACCTTCGTGAATTTAAAAAGCTCTGTGACGAAACTACTCGATCTTGGAGTCGTGCCGATTTTCAATGAGAACGATACGGTCAGTACAGCGGAAATCGGCTCGGCGTTCGGGGACAACGATCGGATGAGTGCTTTGGTAGCGAGCAAGATAGACGCCGATTTGTTGGTCATCCTGACCGACATCGACGGTCTCTATACCGGCGATCCCAAAAGAGACGGGCAAGCGAAGCTCATCAGCGAGTTGGATTCACTTGATGAACAAGTGCTTTCGTATGCAGGAAATGCCGGCAGCACTTTCTCCACTGGCGGCATGAAAACCAAACTTTTAGCAGCACGGATCGCTCAAAGGGGCGGTTGTTCATCGGTTATCGCTAGCGGTTACCAACCGGCGGTCCTGCAACGGATCTTGGCTGGAGAGCCGATCGGCACATGCATTCATCCCGACAAGCGGTTGTCCCAACGGGCCCGTTGGATTCTCAACAGCACACCCATGGGGACGATCAGGATCGATCAAGGGGCTGTCGATGCTCTGCGTTCCCATAAAAGCTTGTTGCCTTCCGGGATTGTGGGGGTTGAAGGAGTCTTCCGGTGTGGCGATGTGGTGATGATCAACGATATCGCCAAGGCCGTCCCCTATTTCAACAGCACGGAACTGGTGGAACTCGAAGGATGCCAGAGCAAAGACATCCCTTTGAAGTTGCGCAATCGAAAAGCGGATGTCGTATTCCGTCCGGAGGATATCGTTTTCCTAGATCATGCCGAGTAATTATCAAGTCTTCCACAGAAAACAAGATATCGGTAAACGCATCAGTCAACTGCACCGGGAGGAGCAACTTGCTGTCGGCATTGTTGCCACTGGTTCGGTCGATGAACTCACCGATGCCGTAGGTGCCTGTGTGAACGCGGTTCGCTGGCCGGTAAGCGTGATCATGTACGAGGAGATGGGCCGGGTGGTCGAGTTGCGCTCGATGTTTCCGCAAGTCACTTTCATCGTCTTTCAAAATCCTGTCACCATGGGGACCAAATTGAACGCCATGGCGGACGAGTGTTACACCACCTATTTTTTCATCATCAGGAGCGATCAACGGATTTTGGCTTTCAATGATGAGGAATTGTTTGCGTTGTTGCGCCGGAGCGATCGTCCAGCGGCAGTAGTTCCGACTCTCGTGAATCGTAACGGTGAACCGATGCCCTCCATCCAAGCACCGATGGTGCGCGAGGGAATGGTGGATCCGATGCCGTTCTTTCCGAGCACTGCGATAGTCCCCACACTCTACCCGTTTTTTGGGGTGGGCATGTATGACCGCGCTTTGTTCCAACGCTTGCGGG
>CAZJAK010000005.1:0-61487 GCA_964543935.1 uncultured Spirochaetaceae bacterium | reverse complement strand
TCTTTCGTCGTCAACAAGCGCATGATGGGCGGCTGGATGATCGGCACGAGGGCCATGTAGGAGTAGGCCGCCACCGCGATGGAACCGAGCAAGTCGGGAGCTAGGCGCGACGTGACGTAAATTGCGGTGGGTCCGTCGGCACCTCCGATGATTCCGATCGATGCGGCGGCATGCATGTCGAAGTTGATCCCAGGAATGAAACTGATGGCAAGCGCACCGATGAGGGCGACGAAAATACCCAACTGGGCGGCCGCCCCCAACAATAATGTTTTCGGATTGGCGATGAGCGGGCCGAAGTCGGTCATCGCACCCACTCCCATGAAAATCAAGATGGGAAATAAGCCAGTCTCGATGCCCATGTCGTACAACAGCTTGATGAATCCGACCGTACCGCCGTCATCGATCCCGGCAATGAAGGCCATCGGGATGTTCGACAGGATGCATCCGAATCCGATGGGTATGAGCAACAGCGGCTCGAATCCCTTCTTGATGGCAAGGTAAAGCAGTGCAAATCCCACTAGGATCATCACTAAGTTGCCCCAGCCACCTTCGGAGATGAATCCCAGCAGGCCGGTCGACTGCCATAATTGCGAAAAGGCTTCTTTAATCATGCAGTCCCCCTCCTCAGCCGATGTAGGCGAGCACGTCGTCCGCCATCAACTGGTCGCCCTGCTTCACGCAGACTTTGGTCACGGTTCCGGCGACTGGAGCGAAAATCTCATTCTCCATCTTCATCGCCTCCATGACCAGCAACAAGCCGTTCTTGGCCACCTTGTCACCCTCTTTGGCTTGGATGCGCAAAACCAAACCCGGCATGGGTGCCTTCACCGGAGTACCGCCCGAGACCGGCGCATGGGCAACCGGGGTGGCGGCAGGAGCCGCGACGGGAGCTGCTTTCGGAGCGCTCGCAACAACTGGAGCCTGGACTGCGGTGGCCGAGGATCCGATGACCAACAACACGTCGTCAGCGCTGAGTTGTTCGCCTTGCTTCACGCGGATTTCCTTGATAGTTCCGGCGACCGGGGCAAAAATCTCGTTCTCCATCTTCATTGCTTCCATGACCATCAGAAGCTGGTTCTGTTTGACGACATCGCCAACCTTGGCTTCGATGCGCAGCACCAGGCCGGGCATCGGCGCTTTGACATTGACCGGTTGGGAAGGTCCCGCTTGGACAACTGCAGCAGCAGGAACTGCAACGACAGGAGCAGCTGAAATTCCTTCCTTGACATCGATCGAGTAGGCCACGCCATTGACAATCGCTTGGGAGCCTTCCAACTGGACGGCGTACGGTTGGTTGTTCACCGTCACCGTATAAGCATTGACGGCCTCCTTGGCAACCGGGGCGGGTGCCGGGGCGGCGGCGGCAAGCTTTTTCTCCAACTCCTTCTTCTCCTCGCTCTTCAGGCGCACGCCGTTGACTTTGGCTTTGCCGGTCAAATAGAGGATGCCCTTCTCTTTGCAGGTGGCGGCGATGAAGATGTTCTCGTCGGTGACGGGCAGGTTTTCCTTTTTCAACATCTCGATAGCGGCGGTCTTGCCTTTCTTGGGATCGCGCTCGTTGATGTCGATGCACCGTTCCGTGGTGGGCTCAAGCTTCAGTTGATCAGCCGAGGACCTGATGACTTCGGGATCCGGGGCGACCGGCGTCTTGCCGAAATAGCCGAGGACCATCTTGCCGTATCCTTCGGCGATTTTCTTCCACGGCCCAAACATGACGTTGTTGAAAGCCTGTTGGAAGTAGAATTGCGAAACGGGGGTTACGCTGGTAGCATAACCGCCTTTGGCCACTACATCGCCCATGGCTTTGGTGATCTCGGGGAAGCGGTCCATCAGGCCATTATCGCGCAACATCTGGGTGTTGGCCGTGAGGGCTCCACCGGGCAACGGGAAGAACGGGATGAGCGGATTGACTTGGGTTGCCTCGGGCGGCAGGAAGTAGTCGCTCATGCACTCTTCGAAGACCTGCTCGGCCTTCATGACCTTGTCGATGTCGATGTCGAGGGTGAAGTCGGTCCCGCGCAAGGCATGCCACATGGTGATTACGTCGACCTGACAGGTACCGCCCGATACGGGGACCAACGAGAGGTCGATTTGGTCGGCTCCCGCCTCGAGGGCGTTCATGTACTGCTGCACGCAGACCCCGGCGGTGTCGTGCGAGTGGAACACCAGGTTCATGTCCTTGCCAAGCAATTTGCGGGCCCGCTTGATGGTTTCATAGACGATTTTTGGAGTGGATGTCCCGGAGGCATCCTTGAAACACACCGAGTCATAAGGGATGCCGGCATCGAGGATGTCACGGAGGGTTTTCTCGTAGAAAGCCGGATCATGGGCGCCGGTCGCCCCCGGGGGCAGGGCCATCATGGTCACGCTGACTTCGTGGCGCAGTCCGGCTTCGTGAATCGCCCGCCCGCTGTCGATGAGGTTTTCCACATCATTGAGGGCGTCGAAGTTGCGGATGGTCGAGATGCCGTGCTTCTTGAACAGCTGGGCGTGAAGGGTGATGATGTCGCGTGAATAGGAATCAAGGCCGACGACGTTGATGCCCCTGGAGAGGGTCTGCAGGTCGGCATCGGGCCCGGCTACACGACGGAACTCGTCCATCATGTCGAACGCATCTTCGTTGGTGTAGAAGTACAACGATTGGAAGCGGGCACCGCCGCCGGCTTCAAAGTGGGTGATGCCGGCTTCACGGGCGGCCTGGACGGCAGGCATGAAATCTTTGGTGAATACACGGGCTCCATAGACAGACTGGAAACCGTCGCGGAATGCCGTGCACATGAATTTGACCTTTTTCATAGGTTCTCCTTGAATGATGTCGCTCTGTTGTCAGCGTTTTGATTTGGCAATTGCGGCAGCAATCGCGGCAGCGATTTCGGGACCAGGGCCTTCCATGACCTGACCGACTGGCTCGAAGGGGGCTTTGGCGGCGGGTATGGCAGCCTGTGGCGAAAATTTGCCGACTAATTTCGATAGCAACTTGGTCGAATAGACGAGCATGAGGAGGAATATAAAGACAACCCCCATGCCTAGCGCCAACAGGACCAAGCCGTTTTCAATTTGCGTCAGCAACAACTCTTTGGGCATCTGGTGCATTGATTTGGCTCCTTGAAGTATGGTGCATGCATGGATGCGGGCCATCCATGCAGATTGACTCAAGGTACACTATATCGGGATTGGCGGGAGCTTTCAATAGCTGTAAAACCGTGACTAGGACTGACGCTTGTCATTCTTTGAACGATGACTTACATTTTCAGGCGGAGGAAACGTATGCCGATGCAGGATTTCGACAAACGCCTTGAACGGCGGGCGGCCATCCGGGCCAAAATGGATCCTATCGCCCGCAAAATCCTCGTGCTCAGCGGAAAAGGCGGAGTGGGCAAGACCACTGTGGCAGTGAACATCGGCAATGCCTTGGCCGATAGTGGCCATCGCACCGGTATCCTTGATACCGACATCCACGGTCCCAATGTTGCCAAGATGACGGGGGTGCACCTCAAACGTCTGCAAAACGCGGGCGACGACATCATGCCGGTGCCTGTGCGGCCCAATCTTGCCATAGCCGGAATCGATTCGGCCATGGACCGCCCGGAATCGCCGGTCATATGGCGCGGTCCCATGAAAAGCGCCGCCATCGAGGACTTGTTGGCCCGTATCGCATGGGGTGAACTCGATTTCCTCTTGATCGACTCGCCTCCCGGAACCGGGGATGAGCAGTTGACCGTCTGCCGGAGCATCCCTGAACTCACCGGGGCGATCATTGTGACCACCCCGCAAGAGGTCGCCGTGCTCGATTCGCGTCGCAGCATCGAATTTTGCCGCACCATGGGAGTGGCAGTATTGGGAGTGGTCGAAAACATGGCGGGGTTGGTCTGTCCCCATTGCGATACCCTCATCGATGTGTTCGGCAACGGTACCGGACGTGATATGGCACAGCACATGGGAGTTCCCTTCTTGGGCAGCATCCCCATCGAGCCTTCGCTTCGGGTGGACGGGGATCGGGGCATCGATCACGTCGCTAGCCAAGGCGGTAGTGCAAGTAGCCGTGCATTCATGGCTATCGCCACTCTGTTGGTAGAAGGGATGACCAGCACGGTCGTCAAGGGAAGGGAAGCCTGATGGATGACAAAGCCCGCTTGGCATGGCGCACATTGGAGCGCACCCGTGTGTACAACGGCCCGATATTCGACATCAATGCAGTCAAACGGGAATCGACCGACGGTCGTGCCGGAACCTTCATCGAAATAGAAGCCCCGCTGTGGGCCACCATCATCCCATGGTTCCGCGACGAGACCGGCCGGCCTTGCTTTCTCATGGTGCGCCAATATCGGCACGGCAGCGATTCGGTGACGATCGAATTCCCGGCCGGAACGGTGGACAAGGGGGAGCTTCCCATCGATGCCGCCATTCGTGAACTTAGGGAAGAGACCGGTTGCCAACCGCTGAAACCCGTCATCGAGCTCGGGTCAGTCTCTCCCAATCCTGCTTTCATGAACAATCGGGTTTCCATCTTTTTCGCCGAAGGGGTGCACAGAAGCGGCCCCCAGCAATTGGACGCCAACGAGCAGCTCGACATTCTAACGATTCCCGTCGAGGACGTCCTGGATGCAATGGGAACCGGCCTGTACGATAATGGCATCATGATGATTGCCCAAGCCTATTTCATGCGCTACGCCCGCAAGAGGCCTGAATTATTGGCGTGAACCGGACCGAAGGTACGGTTCGGAAGGAGTCAAGATGAAACGGATCATGATCGTCATCGCAGTGGTGGCCGTCCTCAGTGGGTGTGCAACCCCGTATGGCATGAAGGAGAACCTGCCCGTAGCCACGGTCTCGGTCTCCGGCACCGGTTTGGTGTTCGTCGACCCCGACATGGCTTCGCTTACTGTCTCGGTCAGCGAGTTGGCTGCCACGACAGCCGAGGCGTTGCAAGCAGCCAATCTGAAGATGGCTGGTGTTCTGGAGGCGGTGCATGCAGCCGGGGTTGCCGATAAGGATGTTGCGACAATGGCCATTTCATTCAATCCGGAGTATGAATGGACCGATGGGCGCCAGGTGCTCAGGGGGCAGCGGGCCTCGCAAAGTGTTTCAGTCAAAATCAGGGAGATCGACAAGGAGTTGACTGTACTGTCGCGTCTGATCGATGCATTGGGGTTGATCGACAACATCAGCGTCTCCTCGATCTCTTTCTCGAAGGACGATCCTGCCGAAGCCTATGCGCAAAGCCGTAAGCTGGCTGTTGCCAAAGCCTTTCAGAAAGCATTGGACTATGCCGGGGCTGCGGGCATGACGGTCGGTAAGCCGGTCTCGATCATCGACTCCTATAGCGCCGACGTGCAGACAGTCTCCATGGGAAACATGTACAAAGCGATGGAGAGCGTGGCGTATGACGGCCGAATGGCTAGTGCCGTCCCCGCTGGCGAGCTTGAAATTTCCAGTACCGTCTCGATCGTTTATGAATTGGAGTGAGCATGAAGCAGATACCGTTTGGACCAGATCGCATCCCGGTCTCGAGATTGGCGTTGGGAACGTGGACTTTTGCCGGTGACGCTGTGTGGTCGGCCTCCTCGGAGACCGAATGCATCCGGGTGGTCCATGCCGCCCTCGATGCTGGGGTGAATCTGTTCGACAGTGCTCCGAATTATGGCTCGGGAAGGAGCGAAGGCATCCTCGGCATGGCCTTGAAAGGCCGCCCCGAGGCGTTGGTCTCGACTAAATTCAAAGTCGATGGCAAGCAACCTGCCGATTTGAGACGAATGGTGGACGAAAGCCTTCTCCGTTTAGGGCGGGAGAGGATCGACCTCATGCAAATCCATTGGCCGACCGAGAACCGCGCTGAGATGGAACAGGCCTTCGATACATTGCAACTCTTGCAGCAAGCGGGCAAGATTCGTTTTCTGGGAGTGTGCAATTTCGGAACGCATGACTTGGAGGCCTATGGGCATCGACCGTTCATCAGCAATCAGATCCCGTTCAGCCTGATGTGGCGGGTTGCCGAGTCCGCTATCGCACCCCGGTCCAAAGCCATGGGTCTGTCAACGATCGCTTATTCGCCATTGCAACAAGGATTGCTCAGCGGCAAGTACGCCAGTTTGTCCGATTTTCCGGCTAACCGCAAGCAGACCCGTCACTTTGCTTCAACATGGGCGGCAGTCCGCCACCACGAGGCTGGCATGGAGAGCCAAACCCAAGCTTGTCTCGATGCCTTTCTGGCCGAAAGCCGTGCCACACAGATCGAACCGACCCGTCTGGCCATCGCCTATGTGCTCTCAAAGCCGTTCATCGATGTGGTCTTGGCCGGAGCCAGGACACAGCGGCAATTGGAAGTCTTGGTGGATTCGGTCGATACCGTGTTGGAGCAGGATGTGATGGATAGGTTGGATGCCGGTTCGCAAGAATTATGGGAGGCAGCCGGAAACAATGCCGACATGTACTTGGGAACCCGTACTCACTGAAGCCTGTCAACCGGCCTGTTCGGCGACATCTTTGCCACAGGCTTCAGCCAAAATGCTTCGTTCTTCTTCTCCGGGGAGCAACATGCTCCTGTGGGGTAAACCGCCCTCGTTGAATTCATCGCCGACGGGAATGAATCCCATCTTCTCATAAAATCCCAATGCAGAAGTCTGGGCGTGCAGGTAAATGGGTCCTTCGGGATTTTCTTGCCGGGCTGCCCTTACTCCGGCACGAATGAGCAGTTTTCCGTAACTGAGGCCCCGGTAGGGCTTCAAAACCGCCACCCGCTCCAAGCGGAGCCCCTCGTCGGTTCGTCTGAATCGCAGGGTTCCGACAGGCACGTTCTTCATCCATAACAAGATATGGCCGCTTTCATGGTCCTTTCCGTCTTGCTCGACGTCGAAGGCGACCTGTTGTTCCTCACAGAACACCTGTTCGCGAATCGATAGACAATCCAACAGGAACGGCCTCATGCCCAACTCGTGCGCCGATCCTGTGGGGATGACCGTGATGTGACAGTCGTCGATGTTCATGACTCCACTATAACGAGGCGGATGGGGAACTTCAATATCCCGTCATTCCATCTTCTTGATGTGGTAGATGCGCGAACCGAAATCGCCTAGTACGCGGGTCTCCTTGTCGTAACCTGTCCCTGTGAATTGCTGGTTCAGCTTGATGCCACCGTAGGCGAGCACATCCCCCGGCACGATGTAGTATTCCAATTCGCTTTCAAGCGACATTGTGTCGGACACAATGCGTTGGACGGTCGAGCCGTCCTTCATCCGGATTGGAGAGAGCCGGTTCACCAACGTGCCGAAGGTCTTGAGGCTGATGCGTTCCTTGCGGGGTGTCACGGCATAATTCGCTTGGGGGTCGGCCATCGGGATGCGCAATAGGTCGGCTGATCCGTTGGGTTGTACATGGGTCTGGAAAAACAACACCATCATCTCGCTGCAATCGGCGTCGGCCAATACCCAGATGGACGGATCGGCTCCAGTGGCGACCGGGGCCACCCGGTACAAACGTCCGTATTGGAACAACGAGCGGTACAGCTTGTAGTAGGCTATTTGATCGCGCACCGCCTCCTTTTCGAACGGATTGAGTTCGGTCAAATCCAATTCATACCCCAACAAGCCGAAGGCGGCGACGTTGAAACGGGATTCGATCGAGCTGATGCGCAAGGTCTGGTGGTTCGGGGAAGCCGACACATGGGCCCCCATGGTTGATAGGGGATAGGCGCACGAGGTTCCCTCTTGGATATGCATGCGGCTGAGCGGGTCGGTGTTGTCGCTGGTCCAAGTCTGCGGCATGTAGCACAGCATGCCGAGGTCGAAACGATTGCCCCCCGACGAACAGGACTCGAACAACATGTGCGGGAACGCTTTGGTGAAGCGTTCCAACAGGGCATACAATCCAAGTATGTAGCGATGGTTGAACTCTCCTTGCCTGAAGCCCTCGCTGTTGGAATGCATGTCGCTGAACGGCCTGTTCATGTCCCATTTCACATAATCCACTTGACCGATGTTCCACACGGTCGACAAGGCCGCGAAGAGGTAGTCGCGCACTTCTTCGCGGGTGAGGTCCAACAAGTATTGGTTGCGCCCGGGGGAGGGATTCCGGCCCGCTATGGCGACGACCCAGTCGGGGTGTTGGCGGTACAGTTCGCTTTGGCGGCTGACCATTTCGGGCTCACACCACAACCCGAACATCATTCCCATGCCGTGCACGGCCTTGGACAACGCCGCCAATCCGTTGGGGAGTTTTTTCGTGTTGATGGTCCAGTCGCCAAGCGAAGTGGTGTCGTCCATCCTGCTTCCAAACCAGCCGTCGTCCAGGACGAACAGCTCGATGCCGAGCGAGGAGGCCTCCTTGGCCAGTGCGAATAAACGGTTTTCGGTGAATTCAAAGTAGGTTGCTTCCCAGTTGTTCACCAGGATGGGACGTTGGCGATGCTTCCACTCACCCCTGACGATGTGTTCGTTGACGAAACGGTGGAAATTGCGGGAAGCTCCGTTGAGGCCTTCATGCGAGAAGGTCAGCACGGCCTCGGGGGTTGAGAATTTTTCCCCGCTATTGAGATGCCAGCGGAAGGTGGCCGGGTTAATCTGGGTCAACAACCGCACTTTGCCGTACGGAGAGACTTCGACCGTCTCGCAATGGTCGCCGCTGTAGACCAGATTGCATCCATAACAGTCACCCCATGATTCAGAGGCATCGGTTGCTGTTAAAAACACGCACGGGTTGTGGCGGTTCGAGCTGGTACCGGTCTTCGAGTCGTTCACGACGATTCCCGAGCTGAGCTTGTGGAGGGTGCGGTTGCGTTCCCGTGCCCATGCTCCGTCGAAGGTCACCAAATTCCAATCGTCGGTGAACAGGTCCAACTGGCTGCTGGCAATCCGCTCGATGACGATGGCCTGCTGGGTGCCGTTGGTCAGCGCCGAGCGGCGCACGATGGTGTCTGTTTGTTCGAATACTGAATAGTAGAGCTCGAGTTTCACATGCGACAAGGTGTCTTCCAACACGACCACCACTGTGGAGCATTGGGTAGCGTCGCCATATGATTCGGCCAAGCCACTGAGCGATCGGGGCTTGCCCTTCAGAATCCGGTGTCCTTTGTAGACGAAGTCGGCCACCCGGTCTCCATCCGGCCGGGAAAACACGACGGCGCTTTCACGGTAATCTCCCTTGCCGAACGACGAAGTCTCCAGGCAGATGTTCTCCATGAACAAGGCGGGGTGCTCCTCATCGTAGGCAACCGAATGTCCAATGCCGATGGTGTGCTTGTCCACCAAAGCTTCAAGGTTGGTGGTGGTGCGCAGTCTCCTGCCGTAATAGAGGTGTTCGAGATGGCTGGTCTCGTTGACCCTCATCAGGTACGAAGTGTTCGCGGTATGCAGGGTGAACACCAGGTTCCGTTCATGAATCATGCTCTGCTCCTACCATGGCTGCTTTCAGTTGCAATCGTCGCCGACTGTGATTATCATTCTCCTGCCAGTATACCCCGCTTGCGGGGATTTGGCATCAGGCGGTGCAAGGAAATCTTGCACAATGGGAGGCTTTGCGATGGATGTGCGTCGAATGCAGTTGTGGGAGGGCAGGAATGCCACGGTATTGGCCAACGATGCTGTCAGGAGCGTGATCGAGGACCAAGGGGGCATGGTGATCGAGTTGAGCAACATCGCGCCGCAAGGCGGGCGGATCAATGCCCATCCATTGTATTGGTTCCGCGGCAAGGGTATGTCGATGCCCTCCGACGAGAACCACGATTTTTGGCGCAACAGCACCCTGTTGTATCATCTGGGAGGCAATTTTTTCTGCTTCCCGAACTTTGGGGGAGGCCACCGCATCGGCGACGTGTTGCACGAACCGCACGGGTGGACTGCCAACGGGCCATGGACCGTCCTCAAATACGGGACCGATGCGGAAACTGGTGCCAACTGGTTGCTTTCGGCAATGGACAGCCCCGAACCTTCCTGGCGTTGCCACGCGCGCAAGATCGATATGGTGTTGCCGGGACATCCTGTCCTGTACAGCAGTATCGCCATACATAATGCAGGGACGACCGAATTGCGGGCCACTGCCGCTTGGCACAACACGGTCGGCTCTCCTTTCTTGGAGTCGGGTTGCGTGGTCGATACCTCTTCCAAGCATTATGCAACGGCTATCGAGGCCTCCGAATTCGACGGAACCTCGCGGCTGGTGCTCGGACGTGAGTTCATGGATTTGTCCAAAGCCCCCGGACGCAACAATTCGATCATCGACCTTTCGGTCGTTCCCGGCATGATCGGGTTCACCGATTTTGTGACCGGTGCCGTTCCTGCCGATGCGACACTTGGCTGGAGCAGTGTCGTCAATCCGCGTCTTAAGATGGTGTATTTGGCGTTCTTCACCGGACCGGCGGCTTTGGGCGAAGATGACGTGCCGTTCTATTTCAACAACTTGTGGATGCAGTATGGCGGGCGTCCGTTCACTCCGTGGGCGTTATACGACGGAGGTACCGATCAGACCTTCTGTCTGGGGGTCGAGAACAGCGTCGGGTATTTTGCCGAGGGCTTGGCCAAAGCGACCAAGGTTGGAGAATGGCTCGGACATCCGACCACCTTCGTCATCCCGGCCGGCCACACCAAGGTCCAGCGAAGCGGGACAGCCTTCGCCCCATTCGAGAATCCCAAGATGACCGCAGGGGTCCAAACGGTGGAGCAGGTCGCCGAAGGCTTGGTGCTCAAGCATGGCAAGGCTTGGTCGTTCATCGATGCCGATTCCACGTTCAGCCAATTGCGGGTGCTGGAGCAACGTTTATTGGCGTGGTGAGCACTCCTTCACTGACAAGAACGGCTGTCCTGGCTCAGAGCCAAGACAGCCGTTTTCATAGTCAGGTGCCGACCGGATTCGAACCGGTGCATAGAGGTTTTGCAGACCTGTCCCTTACCACTTGGGTACGGCACCGATGCATCAACGACAATACCAGAAAAGCATTCAATGTGCAAGTAAGCGTTTCGGGTGGGCGGTACCGTTCATTCGATGAACTATTATGATGCCCTTCAGGCATTGACAGTCCATTCATAGGTCGTTATTATACAAAAAGAATCAAAAAAGTTAAAAAAGATTCATTGAAGGTGCGGATGGGACTCATACCGGCTGATCGACAACGGCAAATCCTCGAGCTGATCCATTCGGGCAAAGTCGTGCAAGTGCAAGACCTAAGCGAGCGTTTCGACGTAAGCGTGCTGACCATCCGCAGGGACTTGGATTATCTTGCATCGCAAGGTTTGGTCGAACGCACCCATGGCGGCGCGACCATGCGGCGCAGTTTGGTGGTGGAGCCGGCCTTCAGTCAGAAAGCCATGGAATTCATCCGTGAGAAGCAAGCCATCGGGACGGCTGCGGCAGCTTTGGTCGAAGATGGCGACACGGTATTCATCAACAGCGGATCGACCACCTTTGAAGTCATCAGGGCGCTGAGGCATCATGAAATAACCATCGTGACCAACAATATCGATGCTGCTTGGATCGCCAATGAGGATGCTGCATTCAGGTTGATTTTTGCCGGAGGGGTGTACCGGACTCGTTCCCACTCAGTCTCGGGAAGCTTGTCACAATCGGTCGTGGGAGGCATCTATGCCAACAAGGCCATCATTGGCGTGGATGGTTTCAGCCTCAAGGCGGGTTTGACTACCCCGGTGGTCGAGGAGGCCGACACGACCCGCCAAATGATCGAGCGGACGGTGGGGAAGGTGATCGTGGTGGCGGCCGGCAATAAAATCGGCGTCGTTTCCAATTTCAAGACAGTCGGTGTCCAAGGCATCCATGTGTTGGTTACCGATCATGCAGGCGGCAACATGCTGTCCAGTGAAGAACTGGCGGCTTTAGGCATACAATTGATCGTCGCCTCCTGAGGCGGCGGTCCATAAGACAAGAACGGAGGTGTTCAGCATGGCTTACGGGGACGCATACAAGGATTGTGTATGGATCGATTTTGAAACCTTGGAGAAATTCATGGTCGATGCGTTGACCTCATACGGGGTTCCGCACGACGATGCCAAGGTGATCGGCGATGTGTTGATCGAATCGGACAAGCGCGGGATCGATTCCCACGGGATTGGCCGGCTCAAACCGATTTATCTCGACCGGATCGAGATCGGCATCATGAATCCCGTGACGAAGGTCGAAGTGCTCAAGGTCGACATGACGAGTGCCGTTGTCGATGCCCATAACGGCATGGGTCATGTGGTCGGCAAGATGGCCATGGAAATGGCCATAGCCAAGGCCAAGACCTACGGCATGGGCATGGTTGCCGTGCGCAACAGCAACCATTACGGCATCGCCGGGTATTACGCCACTATGGCGACCGATGCCGGCATGATCGGCGTCACCGGCACCAATGCCAGACCGTCGATTGCACCCACTTTCGGAGTCGAGAACATGATGGGGACCAACCCGCTCACGTTCGGACTTCCCACCGATGAAGACTTCCCGTTCGTGCTCGATTGTGCCACCAGCATCACCCAACGAGGTAAAATCGAGGTGTACGGTCGCGCCGGCAAGCAGTTGCCGCCCGGTTGGGTCATCGGTCTCGACGGACAAACCCGCACTGACACGGACAAGGTCCTCAAGGACCTGACTACCGGAGAAGCCGCCCTCACTCCGCTTGGCGGGATCGGCGACGAATTGGGCGGTTACAAGGGCTTCGGGTATGCCATGGTGGTGGAAATCCTTTCGGCAGCCCTCCAGGACGGCGCGTTCATGAAGCAGTTGAACGGTTTCGATGAGAACGGCAAGGCGATTCCCTATCCGCTCGGGCATTTCTTCATCGCCATCGACCCGGCCAGGTTCATGGGGCTTGAGACTTTCAAACGGATTGCCGGAACGATTTGCCGCGAAATCCGCGCCTCCAAAAAAGCACCGGGGCATGACCGCATCTTCACCGCTGGAGAGAAGGAGTACGAGGCATGGCAGTACCGCAAGGCCCATGGATGCCCGGTTCCCGTCAGCCTACAGAAGAACATGGTCGCCGTGCGCGACAAGAAAAAACTGCCGTACGTGTTCTCGTTCGAGCAGAAGAAGTGAGTGAACTACACACGATTGATCGTGAAGGAAGGAAATCATGGACGTATTGAAAGAAAAAGCATTGGCGTACCACATCATGGACGGAGTCCCAGGTAAAGTCTCCGTCGTCCCCTCGAAGCCGTGCAAGACGGCTGCCGACCTCTCGTTGGCCTACACTCCTGGCGTGGCCAAACCGGTTCTGGAAATCGCCGACAATCCCGAGGATGCCTATAAGTACACTTCCAAAGGCAACCTGGTGGCCGTCATTTCCAACGGTACTGCAATCCTCGGACTTGGGGATCGGGGCGCGTTGGCATCCAAACCCGTCATGGAAGGCAAGGGCGTGCTTTTCAAGCGGTTCGCCGACATCGACGTGTTCGACATCGAACTGAACGAGAAAGATCCGGCCAAGATCATCGAGATCGTCAAGGCGATGGAACCGACCTTTGGCGGGGTCAACCTTGAGGACATCAAGGGACCCGAGTGCTTCGAGATCGAGCAGAAGCTCATCGAGATGTGCAACATCCCCATTTTCCACGATGACCAGCACGGCACGGCCATCATAGCCACCGCCGGTTTGATGAACGCGTCCGAGGTCGTAGGCAAGAAGTTGGCCGACTTGAAGATCGTGGTGAACGGTGCCGGAGCAGCTGGAATTTCCTGTGCCAAGATGTTCGTGGCCGCTGGAGTGAACAGAAAACACATCACCATGCTCGACAGCAAGGGAGTGATCTACAAGGGCCGCCAAGCCGGCATGACCCGCGAGAAGGAGGAGTTTGCCCTTGAAACAGACAAGCGCACGCTCTCTGATGCTATGGTCGGTGCCGATGTGTTCATGGGATTGTCGGTAGCGGACTGCGTGACTCCCGAGATGTTGCTTTCGATGGCCAAGGACCCGATCGTGTTTGCCATGTCCAACCCCAACCCGGAAATTACCTACGAGTTGGCCACAGCCACCCGCAAGGATGTCATCATGGCGACCGGGCGCAGCGATTATCCCAACCAGATCAACAATGTGCTCGGATTCCCGTTCATCTTCCGCGGTGCCCTGGATGTCCGTTCACGCCGAATTTCCGAAGGGATGAAGATGGCTGCAGCGTTGGCTTTGGCAAAACTCGCCAAGGAGCCGGTCCCCGATGATGTCAAAAAGGCCTATGGTGGACAAACCTTCAGTTTTGGCCGCAATTATATCGTACCCAAGCCATTCGATCCGCGTGTCATCGAATGGGAAGCCATCGCGGTAGCCAAGGCAGCGTGCGAGGAGGGTTTGGCAGAAAAACCGATCACCGACTGGGAATCCTATCGCCAGGGTCTGGTCAAGCGCATGGCCCATTACTGGAACTAATTACCGATCCACTGTCCGTTTCGAGCCGCATGCTGGTGATGGCATGCGGCTCTTTCATGGCAGTCGAGTGCTTTATCGATGCTTGCAGATACTGGGGCAGTGATGTAAGATTTTGATAACGATGCAAGATTCACACGAAAATTACGATCCAAAGTATCGTGTAGTACGCTATGTCGCTGCAGCCCTTCTTGTGACTGCGGTCTTGATCGTCTCTGCCGCATTGTTCATCTCCGCCATTTCGCGGATGGTCGAGCAGGACACCCAAGCGAACCTGCAAGCCTTGACCGAGAAAAACACCGAACATGTGCGCATGACCATGCTCGAAGAGTTGCGGGCACTCGAGGTGCAGGCGGAATTCATCGCATCGTTCGAAGACATCCAAGATCCATTGGTCATATCGATCCTGAAAGAGGAAGTCGTTCGGTTCAACTACCTCCGTGCCGGGGTGTTGTTGACGAATGGGTCGAGCCGCAACACCAGCGGTGAGGACAACAATCTGGCCTATCGCGATTACTTTAAGCAGGCCATGCAGGGCACATCGGTAATCTCCGACGTGTTGGATTATTCTCTGGATCCTTCACTGGAGGTGATTGCCTTCGCCGTACCGATCCAAAAAGGCGATCGGGTGGTCGGGGTGTTGCGTGGTTTGCATGCCATGCGCGAGTATGCCGACCTGCTCGACCTTTCAATGCTCGACGGCCAAGGGCATGCCCACATCATCCGTCCCGACGGGACGATGCTCTATACGGAAACTGGCGACGAGCATCCTTTGTTCAATGGCAAGCCATTCACTGAAAATCCTGATTTCCAGGGCAACGAGTCGTTGCGCGCCATGGCACAGGCCATATTGGCGGGCACAAGCGGTCTGATCAAGGTTGATCTTCCCAAAGGAGCCGATGTCTATGTCGATTACCGCCCGTTGGGGATCAACGACTGGTATGTGGTGAGTTTTGTTCCCGCCTCCTCCATCATGGCCCGCATATCCAATGTCGTACGCATCGCCAGCGGGACCATCTTGATTCTGGTGGTGGTGTTCCTCTACATCCTCGTCTCGTTCATCATTGCCAAGGAACGCAAGCAACGGGAGTTGGAACGCATCGCGTTTACCGACGAACTCACCGGGATGGGCAATTGGGAAAAGCTGAAATTCCAATTGGGGCCGTTGTTGGCCTTAGGCGGTCTGAAAGGCCATGCCTATGTCCTCATCGATGTGGACAATTTCAGCGTGGTGAACGAGATTGCCGGTTACACTGTCGCCAATCAGTTGCTCAAAGAGATTGCTGCCGTTTTACATAGTGCGATTCAAAACGATGAGTATGCCATCAGGATCATCAACGACCGTTTTGCATTGCTGGTGAAATGTACTGGCCCAGGTTCGTTAGAATCGCGTATGCAAACATTGCTCCACAACTTGGGGAAGATCCAAGATAAAGCGGAATTCGGGAAACTCAAAGGCCGTCCGTTGGTATTCTCCTGCGGCATCCATGTGATTGACGACACCCGCACATCGCTTGATTCGATCCATGAGTTGGCCACCATCGCCCATGACTCGATCAAGCATGCCAAGCGCAGCTCGTTGGCTTTTTACGATCAGAACATGCATCTTGCGTCGATGCGCACAAGGGAGTTGGAGGAGCGTTTCGAATCAGCGCTCGAGCACGGTGAGTTCTGCATCCACCTGCAACCCGTCTTCAATGTGGTCGACCAGGACATTGCCGGGGCCGAGGTTCTGGTGCGCTGGAACCACCCCATTCGCGGGATGGTGTCGCCAGGGGAATTCATCCCGTTGCTTGAAGGGAACGGGATGCTCGACCGGTTGGATACCTGGGTGTTCAAAGAGGCTTGCCGGGTGCAAAAATCGTGGATGGCCCAAGGCCGCCAGGGCTTGTACCTCTCGGTCAATGTCTCGCGTGGACATCTGCTCTCGGCCGGATTCGTGGAATCCTATGTCGATAGTGTGCATGAACTCGGGTTGGAATGCCGGATGTTCAACCTTGAGATTACCGAAACGGCCTTCATCGACGCTCCTGCCCGGATCGAAGATGTGCTGACAAAACTCCATTCGTTCGGATTCATGGTCTCCATCGACGATTTCGGGACCGGGTATTCGTCATTGAACTTGTTGTACAACTTGACCATCGACCTAGTGAAGATCGACCGCCAGCTGTTGTTGAACCTCAAGAAAAGCGGTAAAGCCCAAACCGTCTTGAGCAGCATGCTGCACATGATCAAGAAAATCGACATGGGAGCGGTGGCCGAGGGGGTGGAGACGACCGAGCAACTGGAATTCCTGAAGTCAGTCGGATGCCCGATGGCACAAGGCTATCTCTATGCCAAACCGATGCCTGTCGAGCAGTTCGAACGCTTCTGGGATCAAAAAATTCAGTTCGCCAAACCCCATTGAGCTTTGAGTTGGTCCTTGGCTTGATCCAACGCCCGCTGGTATTGGGCGGTCAGTTGAGCATAGCCTTTCTGGACCAAGTTGATGAACTCGGGATCACGTTCCATCGAGACATCCACACCGCGACCGTACTTCTGGGTCAAGCGCTCCTGCTTTTCCTCGAACACTTGCTGGTATTGCTGCTTGGCCCGTTCCACCAGCTTGTCGCGGGCGGCCAAGTATTGGTCGAAGAATTGCTGGATTTGACCCATCAGATCGATAGCCTCGCTCTGTTGGCCATCGATGAGCTGGACCAACCGCACCATCCGCTCGAAACGGCCACGATAATCGGCGGCTTGTGGCATGGCGATGTTCATCAACACCGTGGTGGCGAAACCCTCGCGCAGGTAGTTCCGGTCCGCGTCTGGGCATGCCAGATAGGCTGCTGCCGGATCGGGGGACTCGGGATCATCCGAGGTCAAGAACGAACCGGCCAACCGCCGCCCTTCGGTCCGTAGCGCGTCGGTCCTGATCTTTTCCGGGTCGGCTTTGATCGATTCGGTTTTCTCCAAGGCTATTTCCCAAGCTGATTTCAACAAGGCCATCGCGTCGGTGCCTCCAATTTGAACGGACTATCCCCAAGGCGGGACACTCATAAGATACTGGTTCGTACGGTATTGGACAATATAGACCATGCACAAAAAAAGCTGTAGTCTGAGCGTATGCATGTCACTGATTCCATCTATTATCGCGAGCCCTATCTGACCGACTTGGATGTGGTTCCCATCGCGTTGGTACGCGAAGAGGGCCGCTTGGCCGTAGTCTTGGACCGTACCATCTGTTATCCCGAAGGGGGAGGCCAACCGGGCGACCGTGCCCGTCTGGACGATATTCCGATCATCGATACCCGCAAGGGCTCCGATGGATCGATTCTCCATATCCTTGCTGATGACCAGACAGTCGAACTCGGCAAGAGCTATCGTCTGAGCTTGGACTGGGCCCGCCGCTACGATTTCATGCAACAACACACCGCCCAACATCTGGTGTCCGGCGTTCTGCATGCCATAGCCGGCATCGGTACGGTGGCCGTCCATTTCGGGCAAACCGATTTCACCATCGAAACCGATGCCGAAGCGATTGATGAGTCGACACTGCAGCACGTCGAGGACCGGGTCAACGAAATCGTCCGCGTAAATGTAGCGGTATCGGCTGAGGTGAAAGCTCACGAAGATGCCCAAGGGATGGGTTTGCGCAGGGCTATCAAAGTGGACGGGGATGTCAGGCTGGTCTCGATAGGAGACTATGATGTCATCGCGTGCGGTGGGGTGCATGTCGGGCACAGTTCCGAGCTCTTGTACGTGCTGTGCATCGGCTCAGAACGGATCAGGGGCCATGTCAGGACCCAATGGCTGGCGGGCAGTAGGGCAGTGGCCGCCATCAGACGCGACCAATCCGTCGTAAAGCAATTGGTAGCCCAATTCTCCGCTCAACCTCATGAATTGGTCGGAATGGCTCAAACTGTGCAAACCCAATTGACCGACACCCGTTATAAATTGCGAAAAGCCAATGAAAAACTTGTCCGCATGCAACTGGCGACGCTCATCGAAGGATCACAGCAGGTTCGCGGCACTCCTGTGGTGGCCCTCGATGCATCCGAAGAGGAGGAGGACTTCCTCAAGCATCTGGCGGAGGCCTCCAATGTACATGAAGTTCTGGCCTTGTGCGCACTCAGACGCATGAACGAGCATCAACTTGCTTGGTTGATCGTGCTCAAAGGCCCAGGGGCGGCCCGACTCGATTTCGCCAGCATGCGCAATTCGTTGTTGCCGCTCATAGGCGGCAAAGGGGGCGGCAAGCCGCCAATGTGGCAAGGAGTGGGAGACAAACCTGAAGCAATCGCTCGGTTCTTGCAGGCATTCATTGAAATGGTCAGCGGGGAGCAGTTGGCGTGAGCGACAAGCATATGAGCGAAAGAGAACGCAACAGCATAAAGCTGCACCTGTTCAACACCTCTTGGTTCACCAAAGAGGGGCATCTGGATTGGCGGCAAATCGTGGGCAAGACCATCTTGTTGATCTTGTTTTTCTTGATCGTCTATGCCATCGGGTTGTATTTCGTGCGCGACCGCTATCATGAGATTGGCGAATGGGTGGGCAATCACCTTGGATTGCCGGGCATCGCCCTGTTCGTGTTCATCACCGACATGTTCATCATGCCGCTGAGTGTGGACATTGTCTTTCCATTCGTACTCCAGTGGCCGATCGTCTCATTGTTGCTGACCATGTCGATCGCATCGGCTGTGGGGGGCTACGGCGGCTATTGGATCGGGCGTTTGTTGGGCCGGCTCAAGTTCATCCGCCAATTCACCAGCAGTTTCAACAATGACGGCGAGCGCCTGATCAATAAATTCGGGGTGTGGGGCATTGTGATTGCCGGCATCACCCCCATCCCGTTCTCGACAGTCTGTTGGATGACCGGCATGTTGCGGGTCAACCATTGGTTGGTGGCGTTAGCGACTCTGTCGCGCCTGCCGCGCATGATCATTTATTACGCGATTTTCAGAGGGGGCCTGAGTTTCTTATTCTAGGCTGGCCACTGCAGCGGCAAGCGAACGGGCCACCACGGCTGTCCGCTCGGGGGCGTCACCGATATAGCCGGAGCAATCCATAGCGGCCTTCACTTGATCGGAGTCCATGAAAGCAACGACCTCTTTGTCCCCGGCTAACAATTCGACCAATGGATTCTTGGCACCGTGTTGCACTGCTTGCCATGCAGCCAAACTATGGTTGCGGATCACCTCATGCATGTGTTGGCGGTCGGCACCCCTGCGGCCCAATTCCATCAACAGGCGTTCGCTCGAGGCGAACACGCCATAATCCCTGAGATTGCGCTCGATTGCGACCGAGTGCACCTGCATGCCGCTCACGATGGCAGCAGCGCTCATGACGGCCTCTTCGGTGGCCAAGAACATCTCGGGCAACACGAAGCGGCGGTTGGCTGAATCATCGAGAGTCCGTTCCAACAATGAGTTGGCGGCATTCTGCCACAACGTTTCGCATTGTGATGCCACATAACGGCTCAGTGAATCGATTTTCTCACAATCGATGGGATTGCGTTTGAACGGCATGGCCGAGGATCCCACCTGCATGCTGCCGAACGGTTCGCTCCATTCCCCGATGGCGGGGCTTTGCAGCAACCTGAAGTCAAAAGCGAATTTGTAGAGCGTCTGACATAATCCGGCCAAGGCTGTGCCGACTTGCCAATCCTGTTTGCGGGGATAGACTTGGGTGGCCGCTTCGAAAGCCTCGAGACCGAGTTCCTTCATCACCAAGCGTTCCATCTGGCGGGCCGTCATCCCGGTGCCTTCCAGCAGAACGGTGTATGATGCGCTGGTACCCACCGCCCCCTTCATCCCCTTGCCCTTCAGGTTTGATTGCAAAGCATTCAATTGGCCGATGTCGCTCAGCAAGTCCTGAGCGGTCTGAGCCAAACGATATCCGAGCGTGGTGATCTCAGCCGGTTGGATGTGGGTGAAAGCCATGCAGGGGGTTTTTGCATAGGCGTTCATCTTGTCCAAGAGGGCTTGGGCCAGTTCTTTGACCTTGGCGAGCAACAACGAGAGGGCCTCTTTCTGACGCATCGCGTCGACATTGTCCAAAGCATCCATGCTGGTCGCTCCCAGATGGATGATCGGGCCGCCGACCGGGCACTGCTCGGCAAATGTCCTAATCTCCGCCATCAAGTCATGGCGGATCGTGCGCTCGATCTCTGTTGAACGGGCGATGTCGATGTGGTCCCGATGGGCAATCAGGTCGTCCACCTGGGCTTGCGTGACCAAACCCGCCGAACGTTGGGCTGTCGCCAGGGCGATCCACACCTTTCGCAGCATCAGGCGCTTGGTGTGTTCCGACCACAGAGAACGCATCTGATTCGACCCGTACCTCCATGTGAACGGAGCGATGTACGTCTCATGGGTGAAGGACGCGTCCATCGGGCTATCTCCTCTAGTTTGCATCCATGATGATGATCTGGTCGCGTTCCGGCCCGACGGAGATGAAACTCACCGGTGCTCCAGTCAGCTCGGCCAGACGATTCACGTACGCTTGGGCCCGCGGTGGCAGGTCTTCCCAGTGGCGGGCTTGTGCGGTGCTGGACATCCAGCCGTCCCACGTCTCGTAGATCGGCTTGGCTTGTTCTTGTCCATACGTGTCGGGCAAATCGGTGACGACTTTGCCGTCGATCTCATAACCTGTGCAGATGTTAATCTTCTCGAAGGTGTCCAATATGTCGAGTTTGGTGACGGCCAAAGCGGTGAATCCGTTGATCCAACAGGAGTAGGAGGCCGCCACCGCATCGAACCAACCACAGCGGCGCGGCCGCCCGGTCGTCGCACCGTATTCGGCTCCGACCGAACGCAGCTTGTCCCCGTCGGCATCGAACAGTTCGGTCGGGAAGGGGCCGCCGCCGACCGATGAGGAATAGGCTTTGAGTACCCCGATGACCTCATCGATGCGCCTGGGGGCGATACCCGCTCCACTGCAAGCCCCACCGGCAGTCGGATTGCTGCTGGTCGAGTAGGGGTAGATGCCCCAATCCAAATCGCGCATGATACCCAGTTGGCCTTCTAGCAGAACCTGCTTGCCAGTGGAGATTGCTTTGCGCAGGATGGGGACGGTGTCCACGATGCGCTTGCCAAAGCGTTCACGCCAGACGGAACACAAGTCCATGAGGTCGTTTACCGTCACCTGCGGCAAACCGTAGTACTCCAGCAAACGGTTCTTTTGGGGAACCATCATCTCAAGACGGACCTTGAGCCGCTCGGGGTCGAGGATGTCGCCGGCCCTGATGCCGCTGCGGGTGGCTTTGTCGCTATAGCATGGTCCGATGCCCCGTTTGGTAGTGCCGACCGCCCAAGTACTCTTGCGCGACTCCTCCTCGGCACCGTCGAGCGCCTTGTGGAACGGTAAAATCAAATGGGCACGGATGTCGATGAAAAGGTTGGACACATCGACAGCGCTCTGGGAAATCGCATCGAGTTCGGTGGCCATGGTGTCGAAGTTGACCACCGTGCCCGCTCCCACGATGTTGATCGTGTCTGGATTGAAAATTCCCGAGGGGATGATGTGCAGGGCGAACTTACCCTTGGAGTTGATCACGGTATGGCCGGCATTGTCCCCGCCTTGGTAGCGCACCACCACATCGGCCTTTTGGGCCAAGTAGTCCACGATGCGGCCTTTGCCTTCATCGCCCCATTGGGCACCGACAATCGCTGTCGTACTCATCGTGCAGCCTCCTTTTCTCGTGCGGCGAGCATGGCCCGTTCATTGGCTTCATGCAGGTCGATGTCCTCGGCATCCCACGGATACTTGATCCACACGTCGGGAATGTCCATCCCGGCGAAATAGCGTTTGATGTCGGCGGGGAAATCGTCGTCCTTCTGCTTGAGTTTGTTGTGCAACACCAACACGGCGATTTCTTGGGGTCCATACGAAAGCAGTTCGCGCACGCAATAGCTGAGCGTGGCCCTGGTATCGTCCACTTCATCGATCAGCAAGACCTTTTTACCGCGAAGGTGCTGCTGGGCCTCGTCGATCCATTGGATCTTTTGAGGATGGTCGCTGTGCTTCTGGTCGATGCCGTAATACGAGATACCGACAGCGTAGATCGGCCGGTTGATGTAGGTTTTGACAATCCGGGCCGGGATGAACCCACCCGAACCGATGGCGACAATCAGATCGGGATCGTAATTCGAAGCAACAAGCCGGTCGGCCAGCGTCCGCACGAGTTTGTGGACCGTGGCGTAGCCGACATAGAATTTATCGTTCATGGCATTTCCTTGTGTGTGTCAGACTGTGACGGGAACCATCTCGGCGATGTAAGGGAGGGTCCGGTATTTCTCAGCGTAATCCAAGCCGTAGCCCACCACCCAGACATCGGGAATCTGGAATCCGACGTAATCAAGTTTCACATCGACCTTGCGACGTTCAGGTTTATCGAGCAAGACGGCGGTACGCAGCGAGGCGATTTTTCGGGTCTGGAAGTTGCGGCAGAGGTAATCCAAGGTATACCCGCTGTCGAGGATGTCTTCGACGATCATCACATGGCGCCCTTCCATGTTCTCACGGGTGTCCATGATCATGCGGACATTCCCGGTGGTCTGGGCAGAATTGCCGTAACTGGAGAGCGAGATGAAGTCCACCACATGGGGGATGTCGAGTTTCCTGCACAAGTCGGCCAAGAAGATGAAGGAACCTTTAAGCACTCCGACGAGGATGAGATTTCCGTTGATCCCGGCATAATTCTTGTTGATTTGGTGAGCAAGTTCGCCCACCCTGCGTTGGATGGTGTCGGCGTCAATGAGCACGCGGACAAGGTCCTTGGTAAGCGGGGGCAATGCGATCGATGTCATGCCGGCTCCTTTTTCGATATAGCGTGGGATACGCTAATGGCATAGCAGGAAAGCGGAACCGGTGTCAAGTGCGCACCGATTCCATCCAAGAGGAAGTTTTGTAATGTAAATACAGCTACAGGAAATGATTATGCTTGTTCAACCAGCAGAGAGTCGATCGCTTCGACCGCATTGTCAAAGACCCGTTGCGGCCCGGTAAGTTTAGCGAAGCCGGAACGTTCGAACATCTTCGCCACCGAGGGTTGCAATCCACAGAAAAGCATGTTCACACCATTGCGCGAATATTCACGGTAGATGTCCATCAACTCGTCCATCGCACCTTGGTCGATGTTCGGCACACCGCGGATCGACAGGATGATTGTCTTGGCGTCGGTCAACGACCGCAGTGCTTGGGACAAGCGGTCTTGCGAACCGAAGAAGACTTGCCCCGACACATAGACCAGCTTCACATTGGTGATGCGGTCGGTGATGTTCTTGCCGTGTTTGTGGTTTTTGTCGACGTTCTCGATCTCGATGTGCAGGTACGTACTGCGCACCACGAACATGGCCATTGAGAAGACCACCCCGATGACGATTGCGACGGTCAAGTCGAACACCACGGTGGCGATCATGGTGATGCAGAATTGAGCGATGGAGGTTTTGTATTTGCGGCGAAAAATCGCCTTGATGGCGTGCCATTCATTCATCCGCCATGCTGTCATGGCCAACACGCCGGCCAGAGCCGACAATGGAATGCGCGACATGGCCGGTCCGAGTGCGAACATGGAGGCCACCAGACCGATCGAATGGAATATGCTGGTCAGCCGCGTCACTCCACCCGATTTGATCGCTACGCTGGTGCGGGCGATGGCGGCGGTGGCGGGCACTCCGCCGAAGAACGGGATGACCATGTTGCCGATCCCTTGGGCCAGCAACTCGCGGTCGGCGTCGAGTTTTTCTCCCTTCATCTTGCCGGCAGAAGCTCCGCACAGCAGACTCTCGACCATGCCCAATGCGGCGATGCTGATGGCGGGAACAAAGCATTCCTTGAGATTGGAAAGGGTGATGCCGGCCATGGTCAGGCGGTTGGCGGGCAACAGCGTCCTGGGAATGGCACCGACTTCAACCACGTCGAAATCGAAGGCCAAGTTCACGACCAAGGCCAATATGATGCCCCCGAGCGATGCCGGAAAGCGGGCGTTCCACTTCTTGGGCCACACCACCATGAAAATCATGACCAGCAGGGCGAAAAAGATTGGCTGCCATTGCGGGTGGAAACCCAGTTCACCATAAGAAAGCAGCTTCTCAAGCACATTCTCCCCTTTGGAGACCGTTCCGAAAAAATTGTCGATTTGGCCAAAAGCAATGATGATGGCGATACCGCTGGTGAAGCCGGTGATGACGGCCGAAGGAATGATGGCGACCACCCGGCCGGCCTTCAAGAGGGCTGCCACAATAAGGATCGCCCCGCTGATCAAACCAGCCACGAACACGCCATCAAGACCATACTTGACCGACAGGGTGATCAGAATGGCTGTCATAGCCCCGGTAGGGCCGCTGATTTGATAGGATGCCCCGCTCAAGCCACCGATGAGTAAACCGGCCAGTATGGCCGTGATGAGCCCGGCAGCAGCATCTGCGCCCGAACTGACACCGAAGGCGAGGGCAAGCGGAAGGGCGACCGCAGTGACAGTAAGTCCCGCCATGAGGTCTTGCGACAACCTCTTCCCGTTGTAACCCGAGAACTCCCGCCGGAGGTCGCTGGAGAACTGCTTGATCATGTAATGGTCTTCCTTGAAGGTGGTGATGGTCCAATAAGCCGGAACGAGCTCCGCAAGTCCGGTGTATGGGAGGTATAGCACGTTCCGACCACTAGGGCAATATCGCGAAGAGGTAACGCTCAGTTGACGAAGTCATTGTCCGTTGTTTACAATGGAATTCCGGTTACGCCCAGACTTCCTTCCATACCGCCGGGCTGTCTCGAGTTCTTGCGGTAAAGTCGGCGATTGCACAAGGAGGGGAGCCCGTGTTCGAACAAGTCGATTACCGCAACCTGCAATTCAATCCATTCACCATGATCGGAGATGATGCGTGCCTTATCACGGCTGGTACGCCCGAAGGGTGGAACACCATGGCGGCCTCATGGGGTTCCATGGGCTTTCTGTGGGGCAAGCCGGTCTGCATCGTGTTTGTCCGCGACAGCCGCCACACCTACGGCTTCATTGAACAAGCCGAAGGTTTCACCATGTCGTTTTTTCCTCCCGAGTGGAGGAGGGCCATTGATTTCTGCGGCACACATTCGGGCCGCGACACCGATAAAGCCGCCAAGACCGGTTTGGTGCCGGTGACGATCGAGGGGCCTGCCGATACCCGACGGGTGACATTCCAACAGGCCAACATGGTCTTCTGTTGCACCAAGGCAGCCCGGCTTCCGTTCGATCCCTCGCAATTCATCCTCCCGTCGATCGATGAGCATTATCCACAGCACGACTACCACCGCATGTACATCGGGTATGTCGACCAAGTGTTGATCCAAGAGGCCTGATGGCCGGGAGCGTGACGACATGCCGTTCGAATTCAACCGCGACCTTGCGCTCGGGTCCCTTGCCCTCATGATGCGCATCAGGTTGTTCGAGGAGAAGATCGAAGCGATGTTCTCCTCCCATATCATGCACGGGACCACCCATTTGGCCATCGGACAGGAGGCTGTCCACGCTGGAGTCTCCCCGGCGCTTGAACGTGAGGACTGGATCGTCACCACCCACCGCTGCCACGGACACACCTTGGCCAAAGGCGCCTCAGTGGAGGCCATGTTCGCCGAATTCCTTGGATATTCGGACGGATTGGCCTGCGGGTTGGGGGGATCCATGCATCTGGTCGATGTCGAACACCACAACGCCGGCTCCTCGGCTGTCGTCGGCAGTGGAGTCCCGTTGGCCACCGGCATGGCCCTGCAATTGAAGCGCAAAGGTTCTCACCAACTGGTGGTGGCGTTCTTCGGAGACGGAGCCAGCAGTCGCGGGGCCGTCCACGAGGCGATGAACATGGCTTCGGTGATGCATCTGCCGGTCCTGTTCCTGTGCGAGCACAACATGTACGGGATGTCTTCCTGTGCCCGCGACATGGTGTCGGTCCAATCGATCGCCAGCCGGGGCAGCGCTTATGCGATGGAGAGCCTGATGGTGGATGGCAACGACGTCGAGGCGGTCTACAAAGCAGTGCAAGATGCCGCCAATTACATCCGAAGCACCGGCAACCCCTATCTGTTGGAGACCCGCACCTACCGCTTCTCCGGCCATTCGAAAAATGACAAACGGCTTTACCGGAGTCGCGAGGAAGAACAGGAATGGCAATCGCGTGACCCGATCGCCCTTTTGCGTGACAGGATGCTAGCCCGGGGCTACCTCATTCAGGAAGAGTTCGACCAGATGCACAAGGACATCACCGCCGAAATGGACCGGACAGTCGAAGGGTTGCTCGCGCATCCTTGCGAGTTGACCATCGAAGAGGCCGCTTCGTTCACCTATGCCTCCAAGGAGTCTACATGGACATGAAAAAACTGAGTTGCCGTGAAGCCATCCGTGAAGCTTTGGCCGAGGAGATGGAACGCGATGGCGATGTCGTGCTCATCGGTGAGGATTTGGGGTGTTACGGCGGGTGTTTCCAAGTGACAGCCGGATTGTTGGAACGGTTCGGGCATGCTCAAGTGATTGAGACTCCCGTTTCGGAGGAGGCCATCGTCGGAGTCGCTGTCGGGGCCGCGATGATGGGGATGAAGCCGGTGGTGGAGATCATGTATGGTGATTTCTCCACCTTGGCGAGCGATCCGTTGGTCAATCATGCCGCCAAAACCCGGTTTTTAACGGCCGGCAAACTCTCTGTGCCGATGGTGTACCGCACACCGATGGGCAGTGGTACCGGAGCGGCGGCGCAACACACCCAAAGCTTGGAAGCCATGTTCACCAATATCCCCGGGCTCAAAGTGGTCTATCCTTCCAAACCTGCCGATCTCAAGGGGTTGTTGAAGAGCGCCATCCGTGATCCCGATCCGGTCTTGTTCTTGGAACACAAGCTCTATGGTGTGGAAGAGCTTGTTCCTGCTGGCGAGTACCTCATTCCGATCGGGAAAGCCGACCTGAAACGGCAAGGGAACGAAGTCTCCATCATCACCTACGGCAAGACGGTGTTCACCGCCCTCGATGCCGCCCGGGTCCTCGAGGATGACGAGATTTCGGTGGAGGTGTTGGACCTGCGCACCTTGCGTCCGCTCGACACGGAGGCCATCGTTGCGACGGTGATGAAAACCGGACGGGTGGTGGTGGTGCACGAAGCTCCAGCGTTCGGAGGATTCTCGGGTGAGATTGTCGCCACCATTGCTGGAGACGATGGCGCCCTCAAAGCGTTGAAAGCACCCATCGCACGGGTGTGCGGCTTGGACATGCCCATTCCTTTCAACAAGCATCTCGAGTTGGCCATGCCCCCGACGGTACAGCGCATCGTCGAAGCGGTGCTCAAGATGTTCTGATCAGGCGTGCGAGAAGCAGCGGACCGAACTGAACACCATGGCGATGTCCAGCTCATCGCAAGCGGCAATGACCTCGGCATCGCGTACCGAACCCCCCGGTTGGATGATGGCGCGCACTTCGCTGTCTTTGAGCAAGTCAATGTTGTCCCTGAAGGGGAAAAAGGCGTCCGAAGCAAGCACTGCCGGACCTTTGCCCTGTGCTTTGGTCACGGCGATGCGCACGGCATCGACACGCGAGACTTGCCCCGAGCCGATTCCTAAGGTTGTGGCGCTGTTGGCGATGACGATGGCGTTTGATCGAACGTGACGGACCACGCTCCAAGCAAACACGAGGGCTTTCAATTCCTCTGCTGACGGCGGTCGTTTGGTGACGGTGACCAGTTTTGTTGGATCGATGATGTATGTGTCGCGTTCCTGCAGCAGCAGGTCATCTCCGATGAAGCGCCCGCTCAACGATCCGCTCGTGACGGGTACAAGCAATCCGGTCTCGATGACCCTGAGGTTTTTTTTGCCACCAAGGAGCGCCAGCGCCTCTGGACTGAACGAAGGGGCGGCCACCACTTCAAGGAACACCTTGGACAAAATGGCGGCGGCTGTTTCCGTGCATGCGCCATTCAGCGCGGCAATCCCTCCGTAAGCCGACAACCGGTCGGCTTCCAACGCTTGCCCGACGGCATCGGCAACATCGTTGGCGACGGCGACACCGCAGGGGATGGCGTGTTTGATGAACACACAAGCCGGTTGAGAAAATTCGCGCACGATGTCGATGGCTTTTTGCGTGTCGCCGAGGTTGTTGAAGGAGAGCCGTTTCCCCTGTAATACCTTGCATTCGAGCAATGAGAAGGAATCGGCTTTGGCCGGAGACCGGACCGCCCGGTACGCAGCCGCTTTCTGATGGGGGTTCTCACCATAGCGCAGTGTCACGTCATCTGACGCGAGACCGGAGCGCGGGTCGACATGCAGTGCGAAGGCGAGCGTCAGTTGTTTGGGGAATTCCCCCTGGGGGACCAGATGATCTTGCACCAACGCATCATAAGCACTGGTATGGGCGAAGGCTTTGGCCGCCAGTCTCTGCCGGGTTTGGTAACTGACCGTTTTGGTTTCTTGCAACTCTTTGGCCACTGTGCCGTAATCCTGCACATCGGTGACGATGGCGACCCAACCGAAGTTCTTGGCGGCTGCCCGGATCATCGTCGGACCACCGATGTCGATGTTCTCCACCGCTTCGTCGAGGGTGCAATTTTCCTGCTGGATGGTTTGTGCGAAAGGGTACAGGTTGCAGACAACCAAGTCGATCCAGCCTATGGCATGCCGCTCGGCCTCCTTTGCATCCCGGTCGCGCAGTCCGAGAATTCCTCCAAGCACATACGGGCTGAGGGTTTTGACACGGCCTCCCATCATCTCGGGCATGCCAGTGATGCGTTCCACCGGGACGACCGGGATCCCATGGTGTTCCAATAAGGCGGCCGTTCCTCCAGTTGAGACGATTTCAATGCCCTGTTCATGAAGGGATCGGGCGAATTCAACGATGTCGGTCTTGTCTGAGACCGAGATGAGGGCCCTGTGGATGGAAATCGCTTGTGTGTTCATAATGAAGATGTGTATCACAATCGGAGCGGCGGGGCTACCCTTACCGGTCCACCCGCGTGAAAGCGGGCCACTTTTATTTTTTTTTGCGAGCGGTTACAATGGACGCCGCGTCATCATTCTGACCGAGGAGTGGCACATACCATGGATATCGATGTACGGAACTTACACCCGCTTGAAATCAGGTTGCTGCGGCACGTTTCGATGGGTGAAGCGGTCACAGCCGAACGGCTGGTCGACGAACTTGGCTACAAGCTAGGCCAATGCAACCAAGCTTTCAGTTGGTTGGTCGCCAAGGGCTTTTTACTTGAGACCGGCCGTACATCGCGCACCATGTACGAATTGACCGACTTGGGGCGTGAACAGCAGAAGGCAGGGACACCGGCTGAACGAATTTTGGCCTTGTTGAAGTCGGACGGCCCCCTGACGTTGCCCGAGTTGGCAGATCGGCTTGGTTTGGATAAAGCCGATGTCGGCTCAGCCTTCGGGTTGTTGTCAAAAGCCGGATCGTGCCGGATTGGCGAGTTCAACAAAGCGTGTTTGGCTTCGGGCGAGCTGCCCGCAGAAATCGCTGCAGGGAGAACGTTGTTGGGCAAAGCCCTCGAAGCTCCCCTCGACGATGCCCATCTGTCGGCCGATGAGCGTTCATTCGTTGCCAAGAACAGCAAGAAACGGGGTGCAGCCGGTACTCCGCTGAAGATTGTCGAGCGCGAAGATGTCGTCTACGGGCTTACCCCAGCCGGGGCAGAGGCATCCAAAGCCCTTGAGGCCGCCCACATCACCGGCGAGGAATTAGGGGCGGTGACAGCGGCCATCCTTGCCAACGGTGAGTGGAAGACCAGCACCTTCAGGCCGTACAGCCTCAACACACCTCCGGCGCGCTTGATACCGGGCCGCAAGAATCCTTATGCCTTGTACTTGCAATGGGTGAAGGACAAGCTGGTCTCCTTGGGATTCGAGGAATTCGACGGGCCGTTGGTGGAGAATGAATTCTGGAACGGGGACGCCTTGTTCATGCCCCAGTTCCATAGCGCCCGCGACATCCACGATGTATATTATGTTGCCGAGCCTTCCCATACCAAACGGATCGAGGAGCCCTACCTGAGCCAAGTCGCCGCCACCCACGAGAATGGATGGAATACCGGCAGCCGTGGATGGGGTTACAGCTTCGACCATGAGTTCACCCGCCGTCAGGTCATGCGCAGCCAAGGGACGGTGCTCTCTGCCAAGACGTTGCCCCATGCCCGCGTTCCCGGCAAATATTTCGGTGTCGTGCGTTGTTTCAGGTACGACCAGGTCGACGCCACCCATGGTGCCGACTTCTATCAGACCGAGGGGATCGTGCTTGGCAAGGATGTGAACTTGCGGACTCTGCTGGGGCTGCTCAAGATGTTCGCCGAGGAGGTGGCCGGAGCCGAGGAAGTCAAATATGTCCCGGGTTATTTCCCCTTCACCGAGCCTTCGATCGAGGTCCACATCAAACATCCCGTATTGGGGTGGTTCGAGCTGGGCGGCAGCGGGATATTCCGTCCCGAGGTCACCAAGGCGTTGGGTGTCGATGTACCGGTTCTCGCATGGGGGCTCGGTATCGACCGCATGGCCTTGATGCACTTGGGTCTGAACGACCTGCGCGAGTTGTTCACACCGAATATTGAGAGCGTCCGCATGAGGAGGGGCAACTGACATGCCGAAGATTGAAGTCCAACAGCAATTTCTTTACGACTTGTTGGGGAAGGCCCTGACCGACGAACAGCTTGAGCAGGTGTTTCCGGTTGCCAAAGCGGAACTGGACGGTCACGATGAGGCCAATGGCATCATCAAGATCGAATTGAACGACACCAACCGGCCCGACCTGTGGTCGGCCGCCGGTGTGGCCAGGCAGTTGCGGGCTTATCAAAGCGGGAACATCCCGTTTTACGACTTTTTCTCCACCGAGGAGGAGACCCTCGAGAGTGGCCAGCGCCGCCTGATCGTGGATGCTTCTGCAAAAGCCGTGCGGCCTTACTCGATCGGATTCGCCGTGACCGGCAAGCAGGTCGACGAGACGATCCTTGTGAACCTGATCCAATCGCAGGAAAAAATCTGCAACAATTATGGCCGCAAGCGCAAGACGATCGCATTGGGCGTCTATCGTGATGATTTACTGGTTTATCCCATCCACTTCAAAGGTGCCGACCCCGACACCACCCGCTTCGTTCCGTTGCACATGGAACAGGAACTTTCGTTGCGCGAAATCTGTAAGCTTCATCCCAAAGGGCTGGAATTCGGCCATATCGTGGCCGACAAACCGGTGTTTCCGTTTTTGTACGATGACAATGGCGCGGCTTTGAGTTTTCCACCGGTCATCAACAGCGCAAGGTTGGGAGCGGTGCAGGTCGGGGACGAAAACCTGTTCTTCGAGTTGTCGGGGACCGAACTCGACGCATTGTTGTTGAGCGCCTCCATCTTGGCCTGCGATTGCGCCGACATGGGTTTCACCATCCTGCCGGTCAAGTGCGAATTCCCCGAGGAGACTCCCTACGGTCGCGAGATCACCGTGCCGTACTACTTCCAACAACCGGCCGCCTGTCCCCTCGATTTTATCCGCCGCATGCTGGGGGTGGCGTTGACCAAGGAGCAGATCGTCTCTGCGTTGCAACGCATGGGTGTGTATGCCCTCGTCGACGACGAATCGGTCTTCATCACAGTCCCTGAATACCGCAACGACTTCTTGCATCCGGTCGACATCGTCGAGGATGTGATGATCGGGTATGGATTGAATGATTTTGAACCCCAGATGCCCAATGATGCCACCGTGGGGCGGATCTCTGCAAGCGAGGTGTTCGCCCGCAAGGTCAAGGACATCATGGTCGGGCTCGGCTTCCAAGAAATGATGTACAACTACCTGGGGTCGAGACGCGAGTATATCGACAATATGCACGTGGATGGCGCCACTTACATCCGCATTGCCAATCCAATGAGTGAAAACTACGAGTATGTGCGGCCGTCGATCATCCCTTCATTATTGGAATCGGAGAGTGTTTCGGGACATGCCACGTATCCCCACCAGATATTCGAAACGGGCAAAGTCGCTTTTTGTGACGACAGCGACGATTCGGGAACAGTCACCCGCAATTACCTAGGATTCCTCGCTTCGGCCAGCGACATGGGTTTCAACCAACTCAACAGCATCATCTCCACGTTGTTCTACTTCATCGGCAAGGAGTATGTGATGGAGGAGTTGGTCGATCCGCGCTTCATCGAGGGGAGATCGGGCCGCTTGGTGTGTTGTGGGCAACAGGTGGGGGTGTTCGGGGAGGTTCACCCGGCTGTGTTGGAGAGCTGGGGTTGTTCGATGCCTACCGTTGCCTGCGAGGTTGATCTGGACATGCTTGGTTGAAACCAGGCTGTCACGGGATCAGGAACGTTCCGGCTACGGCAGAACGCTCGATAGCAGGTTCTGTTTCGCTGAGGAACTCCAAGGCGACGGTCCAGGTGTCCATCGGGAACAGGTTGCGCGCGTATAGGAAATCGGTCCGTTCACCGATGGTGGTTGTGCCCAAGGTGAGCTTTGCCGTGATGCCCGGATCGGTCTCAGGATCATGCCGGGTAGCGTCGTAACTGTCGTCGAAACCGGCTGACCGGATCAACGGAGCCAACGGCCAAGCGTAGTCTGTGCGGTATGACGTGTCGGAAGGGTTCTTCCAGTCTAAATCGGAGGGTTCTCCTGCCGAGACAGCCAAGACTGTCGTCAACGAGCCGCTTTCCTGCAAAATCGGCTCGATCACAGCTTGTCGGGCACCAGCTTGCGTTTCAACATGGGCGGTCCAGTTGGACAACTGCGGACTCTGTGCCAGCATGCCAAGCACAGAGCCTTGGTTCTCAAGGTTGGCGGCCGTGACGGCCATCTCTTTGTCCGGTGCCGTGTAGATGATGACGGAATGGTCTTCGATGCGGGCTATCGGCAATGGCGTCAAGACGATGTCGCCACTGGCTAGCGCCACTCCTGGCAACCCTTGGCCAACGATTGCGTTTCGGACCTGTTCCGTTGGGGAAAATATCACGGCTACATCGGCAAAACACGCTTCTGCCACCGCACACAGCCTTTCCAAGAGGCTCTCGGGTGCTTCTGGGCTGCCTGCTGCGGACGGGAACACCATGACGATGATTTGATCCAGGGAGAAATCGGCAGGGGCAGTGCCGACTGAAGCCATGCCGAGCAGGGTGTATCTCGCATCGGTATCTGGCGACTGGATTGGTTTTTGCACCATGGTGACGGCTTCTTGGGATAGGGGACCGAACGTCGAAGCCGGTGGATCCAGTGGGATGGAACGATAGGGCGGGATGCGCAGGCTGGCCTGATGATACGAATATGATTGGCAACCGGTCGATACGCCCATGAGTATCACGAGGAGGACCAAAGCCGTCTGGTGCGCCCGTCCTGCCATCCTGTCACCCCTTGAGTGATTGCAGGTAGGCAGCTATCTCCTCACCATGGGTGGCGGGAGTCACCTTGGGCCATGTTTGGAGCAGCGTCCCGTCCGGTCCGAACAGGTAGGTGCTGCGCAATACGCCCATGTAGGTCTTGCCGTACATCGACTTCTCGCCCCATGCCCCCAGTTGTTCAAGCACCACATGGCCTTCATCCGACAACAACGTGAAATTCAGATTGTATTTGCGTTTGAATTTTAGGTGCGAAGAAGGGGGGTCGGGGCTGATGCCGAACACGGACACACCAAGATCGCTGAGTGTTTGCGACTGATCGCGGAACGAACAGGCCTCGGCAGTGCATCCCGGCGTATCGTCCTTCGGGTAGGCGTACAACACGATGTACGATCCTGACAATGCAGACAGCTCGACCATGGTATCATTCTCGTCGGGCAGTAGCGCTTTTGGAATCGGATCTCCCTTGACCAGCATGGTTGCCTCCTACGGTTGGTCGTTGAATAACGAGAGGAAGCGCGAGCGGGCCTCTTCCTGCTTTCTCGTATCCGAATGGCCTTCTCCCTCGTTCATGACGAACAAGTCGCAAAAATTTGCCACATCCTTGTAAATCACCGGTTCATCGATGTCTTCCCTGCATTCATGATACGCGCTCTTATCGTAAAACCTGCAGTTCAGGCACACCTTCAACGATCGTCCGCACGTCGAACACACCGATGCATTGCCGATGATCATATCCGCAGGAATGATGGCTCCACAAGCATGACACGTTCTCATGGTGCACAGTGTACCAATGCCTTGCCTTTCCAGCAAGTGGAATCGGCTTGATTGAAACCTCCGGGAGGATTACATGGCCAATCGTTGGCCGAATTGTTGCATCTCGCCCGGCCCGTAGGTCTGTTTGACGATCTTCATGCGCAGTCCGTCGTCAAGCATCCGCGGGATCACATGGATGTGGAGGTGGGGGACCTCTTGCCCGGCAGCCGGTCCGTTGTTGATCATGATGTTGGTGGCATCGGCGCCCAGGACGGCCCGCAAGCGTGCATCGACTTTACGCACTACTTCCATGAGGTGGGCGAATGCCTCGGCAGGGCATTCGGCCACGGTCGGCCAACACTCCCTGGGGATGACCAGGCAATGGCCTTTCGCCATGGGGGCGATATCGAGGATGACGATGCACACACTGTCTTCGTAAATCCGGACCGAGGGGATTTCTCCCGCAATAATCCTGCTGAATATGGTTGGCATGGTTTCCTCCGTGGCCATTGTAGCAGATTTCATGGAAACCTGCCATGACGAAACTTGGTAAATTTTTTACAAACATATAGTTGGTATAGGATTGAATAAAAACGAAGAATATACTAAAATCCGTCCGTTACGCTGGGCTCAGCGTGCTGATCGATCCTTCCTAAGTGTTTTCCTGACAGGTTTTATACTTGGAGCAACTTATGGGGGAGGTCGCTGGATACACTGATATGGGGACCGGCGGCGTGGCTTATTGTGCGCGCTGGTGGTCATGGTGAAGATAAAAGAGGAATCATAATGTCTGATTTGAGTAACATGAGGAACATCGGGATTAGCGCCCACATCGACTCGGGTAAAACAACCCTTTCCGAGCGTATCCTCTACTATTGCAACCGGATCCATCAGATCCACGAGGTCCGAGGCAAGGACGGAGTGGGTGCGACGATGGACTCGATGGAACTGGAACGGGAACGCGGCATCACCATCGCATCGGCTGCCACCCATGTGACCTGGAAAGGCTACGACATCAACATCATCGACACGCCGGGACACGTGGACTTCACTATTGAGGTCGAACGGTCGCTCAGGGTTTTGGATGGGGCGATCATGGTCTTGTGCTCTGTGGCGGGCGTGCAGTCGCAATCGATCACCGTCGACCGGCAGATGAAACGCTACCGGGTCCCCCGCATCGCCTTCGTCAACAAGTGCGACCGGACCGGTGCCAATCCTTACCGTGTCAAGAAACAATTGGTCGAGAAGCTCGGCCTGAACGCGGTGTTGCTGCAAATCCCTATCGGACTCGAAGACCGCCTGCAAGGCGTAGTCGACCTAGTCACGATGAAGGCCCTTTATTTCGACGGGCCCAACGGCGATATCGTTCGTCAAGAACCGATTCCTGCCGAACTGGTCGATGAAGCACAGGAAAAGCGGATGGAAATGCTCGACTCGATCTCGCTTGTCTCGGACGAGCTGATGGAGGCCATGCTCGAGGACACTGTCACCGAAAGCTTGTTGCGCTCTGCAATCCGCAAGGCGACCATCTCGTTGCAAATGGTGCCTGTCATGATGGGCTCGGCCTATAAAAACAAGGGAATCCAAGCGTTGCTCGACGGTGTGGTCGCGTATCTGCCCGATCCCACAGAGGTTACCAACACTGCTCTCGATCTGGACGCCGACGAAGCTCCAGTCGTGTTGAAGTCGGACGAGAACATGCCGGCCGTTATATTGGGCTTCAAGCTTGAAGACGGTCAGTACGGGCAGCTCACCTATATCCGCATCTACCAAGGCAAGCTGAAAAAGGGCGATGAGTTGGTCAATACTCGCAACCGGCGCAAATTCAAGGTCGGCCGGTTGGTGCGTATGCACTCTTCGTCGATGGAAGACATTACTGAAGCCGGTTGTGGCGACATCGCGGCACTGTTCGGTATCGAGTGTGCTTCTGGTGACACCTTCTGCCATCCCAGCCTCAACTATTCGATGACTTCCATGTACATCCCCAAGCCAGTGATCAGTTTGGCCATCGTGCCGGCCGACAAGAAATCATCCGACAACATGAGCAAAGCCCTCAACCGGTTTGTCAAGGAAGATCCGACTTTCAACACCTACGTCGATCCCGAATCGAACCAAACCATCATCCAGGGCATGGGCGAGTTGCATTTGGATGTCTATGTCGAGCGGATGCGACGCGAATACAAAGCCGACGTGAGTACCGGTCGTCCGGAGGTCGCCTACCGCGAAGCCATCAGCCAACGCGCTGATTACGCCTACACCCACAAGAAGCAGACCGGTGGTTCGGGTCAATACGCCAAGATAGCCGGGTACATCGAACCCATCGAGGAAAGCGCCGAGGCTAAAGAATACGAATTCGTCGACCAAATCCGCGGAGGGACGATCCCCAACGAATTCATCCCGTCCTGCGACAAGGGTTTCCAACAGGCCATCAAAAAGGGTTCACAGTTGGGGTTCCCGGTCGTGGGCGTGCGTTGCGTGGTTAACGACGGAGGCTTCCATCCGGTCGACTCCTCCGACCAGGCCTTCCAAACCGCTGCCATCGGAGCCTTCCGGGAGGCTTTCGAGAAAGCCAAGCCGGTCGTTTTGGAACCCATCATGAAGGTGAGCGTCGCCAGCCCCAACGAATTCCAAGGCAACATTTTTGGCAGCATCAACCAGCGGCGCGGCATCATCATCAGCTCGACCGAGGACTCCAACGGATGTGTTGTCGAAGCCGAGGTTCCCTTGTCGGAAATGTTCGGTTATTCGACCGTGCTGCGCTCCCTTTCGCAAGGCAAAGCAGAGTTCACCATGGAATTGGCCAAGTACGGCAGAGTCCCCGCCAGTATCGGTGATGAGTTGAAGAAGGCTTATATGGAGAAACGCAAGAAGGAACAGGGACGCTAAGCGTCAGTGCAACGCTACCAACGGGGAGGCTGTCCAAGCGGCTCCCCGTTTTTGTTTTTGTTTTATCTTGCTGTCCGGACCGGAAAATCATGGTATACTTTACATACGGCTTCATCGCGGAGGATGCAAATTATGGAAATACAGGAATTGAATGCATTGAGCCCCTTGCGGGCGTTCGATCAATCATTGAACGGAGGGCTTGGAAGGGGGAACCTTGGCGTATTGGTGTCGCGGCACGGAATCGGAAAAACAGCTTGTCTGGTCCATCTTTCCACTGACAAGTTGTTCCGCAATGAACATGTCATCCATGTCTCGTTCTCCGGCAATGTCGAGCATGTGATCAACTGGTATAAAGAAGTCTTCAGGCAAATATCGGAGGGGAAATCGTTATCGGATGCGGCAACAGTCTACAACGGCATCTTGGCCAATCGGGTCGTCATGAATTTTAGTCAAGAGAACGTCTCGGTCGACAAAGTCTTGTCGAGTCTCGAGACACTTATCCGGCAAGGCTCGTTCGAAGCCGATGCGGTGATGTTCGACGGCTATAAACTCACGGTCGCTTCCGAGGACGATGTGCGCAAGATCAAGCAGTTCGCGATGGACATGCGCCTTGAAGTGTGGTTCTCAGTCTCCCCGGTGCGCCCCGATGTGGTGTTTGATGAGCATGGTGTTCCCAACACGATCATGAAATACAAGGACATCATCGACGTCCTCATAGGTTTGAAGTACAACGAGTCGATGGACAAGGTTATCATGACCTTGGTGAAAAACCACAACGTCATGGATCCCGAGCCGATGCATGTATCGCTCGATCCTAAAACGATGTTGATCTCGGATTGAGGACGTGATTGCACAACAGGCCGGATGATGAATCCGGCCTAATGTTTTTCTCTATGAAGGAGGCTCATCGTGGGACTAGTGGTTCTCAATGTCGGCTGGATGGAAAAGTATTGCGGCCAGAGTGAAACCGACCAAGTGGTGTACAAGGGCATCCAAAGCCTCAGCAAGCTCTCTGGTTATGAGCAGAACAATTTTCTCGAACAGGGCGGCATGGTGTACGGATTTGTCGAGCCACCCGGGTCCGGTATCGTGAAGGGACCGGTCGGCACCGACAAACAACTGGACATTGCCAGGATTGCACCCGATGGTGGCGATAGCGTCGACGATGTCTTGGTGGTCTGGACAGCTCCCAACATCGCTGCCAAGGGCAGGGTGGTGGTGGGGTGGTACGAGCATGCCACAGTGTACAGGTCGTTCCAAAGCGCTCAAGAGCCGAATGGCTATTATGTGAAGGCCAAAGCCAGCGATGCATTCTTGTTAGCTGGCGACGAGCGTTATTTCTTGATCCCGCAAGGCAAAGGGTGGGCAGGCCAGACCAATGTCTGGTTCCTCGACAACAGCGAAAATCCAAACCTCGAGAATTTTAAAGAACAACTGACCGCTTATATCGTCGCTTGCAAGCAAGCCAGGAGCCAGGGCCGCTCATTGGCCACCATGGGTCGGTCGACCGTCCCGACCGCAAGCGTGACGGAACGCAAGAGCACAGCCTTCCACACTGCCGCCCTTGTCGCCGAACGGGCTTTGACGCGGGTCATGGAAAAATACCGTGCCGCAGGGTATGTCGTTGTGCAAACCGATCCCGATTTTCTCGGTTGGGAATTGGAAGCCACCAAAGAGGGTGAAAAGCTCTGTATCGGTGTAAAAGGCCTTGCTGGCGGTGATGTGGTGGTGGAATTGTCGCCGTACGAGTATAAGAACTTGCTTGAGAAACGACGCGATTACCGCTTGGCGATTGTATCCGATTGTCTGGAAGACTCCTGCCGCATTCAAATTTTTTCCTATCATCCCGCCATTTATCGTTGGGATTCGGATGAAGGTAAGATCCTTAGGATTGAAGAGAAAAAAGCTGCCCGGTGTTTCGCTCGTTGAACCTGATCCTCATACCCAAGGATCGGGAAGAGTCAGTTCGTCGGAGTGCCTTTCTTCCATCAATACCACGGCTTGAGCGATGATAGCCAAGCCATGGCCCACTTCCCCGAGCAATCCCTCGGCAGTCTTGGCCTTGACTGAGACTCGCTCCAATGGAAGCGAGCAGGCCTCAGCCAATGAGATGCGGATCGTGCCGATGTGTTGTTGCAGGCGCGGGCGTTCGAGGATTACCGTACAGTCGAGATTGACGATGCGGTAATCCTTGATCAGTGTCATGGTCTTGGACAATAATTCCAAACTCGCGATGTCTTTCCAGGCCGGGTCGCTTGAGGGGAAATGTGTGCCGATGTCCCCCATGGCAGCCGCTCCCAACAAGGCGTCGATGATGGCGTGAATCAAAGCGTCCCCATCCGAGTGCCCAATTTCCCCCACCTCGTGGGGGATGGCCACGCCTCCAATCATCAGGGCCCGATTGGGTCCCAACCGATGGATGTCCCATCCGGTCCCGATCCTCATCATCAAGCGCCCTCCTTCGAGATATCGCTCGAGGTGCCGGCTAGGTCCTCGATGGTAGTGATTTTTCGATTTTCCAACGAGCCTTGGCAGACGGCGACCATGCTGCCAAAGTCGGTGAACACCTCGGTGTCGTCGACATAGGTGCGGCCATTGGTGGCGGCTGCCTGCCGATGGGCCATGAGGATGCGGGGAAAGGCGAACACCTGCGGGGTTTGGACTGTGACCATCCTGGTGCGGTCGACATGCTCGCTCAGACAGCCGTTGGTATCGATCCGTTTGACTGCGTCATGGATGGTGAGGGCCGGAACCGCCCCCCCAAACACTGTCGCAGTCGCCAATGCATCGATGATGGTCTGCTGGTCGACCCACGGGCGGGCGCCATCGTGTATCGCGACATATTCTATGGTTGTCTGCAGGCTTTCAAGCTGTTCCAAAGCCCGCAACACCGACTCCTGACGGGTGGCGCCCCCTTCGACTAGGGTAATCGGTACGCCGTAGGCGAACATGAGGTTGTCGAGGGCAAGTTCGGTCTCGTCGTGCAACCCGTACGGGTAGGTGACGATGACAGCTTGGAGCGACGGAATGTCAATGAATGGTTCGACTGCATGGTACAACACGGTGCGGTCATCGATGAGCATGAATTCCTTCTTCATCCGTTTGGTTGAACCGGGAAGCTGAAACCGTTCACTGGATCCTGCTGCCGTCACGATTGCTGCAAAAGGAGGAAAGGACACTATGCCCCTCGCTCTTTGGGATCGTTTTCCAACTTGCTGAAGATCAAGGCCTCGAGGTCTTCCCGTGGCTTTCCCAACGATAACGACGATTCATCGATGAGGATGCGCAGTGCGCTGTCGTATAATTTTCGCTCTTGCACCGGCAATTCTTTGATCTTGCTGCGATGGTAGAGGATTTGGACAACTTTGGCGATGGATGCGATCGAGCCTTGTTTGAGTAGGTCTACATTCATCTGATAACGGGCTTTCCAATCGACGGGGACTTGCTCCAGCTTGTTGGAGATGCCTTCAATCGCTTTGGTTGCCTCGTTCGGTTTCACAATCTGCCTGATGCCCAACTCATCGGCCTTGTCCACAGGAACCATCACGGTCATGTCGGAGATGTCCAAGAATATCTCGTAGTACATGACAGTGTTTCCCCGGAGGGTTCTCTCCTCGATTTTCCTGATGATCCCTACCCCTTGCAATGGGTAGACTACATGTTCGCCGAGGGAGAAAAGAATCGGTTTTCCTGTACAATCCATAACACTATTATAGCTCAAATCGAGCGCTCCAACAAGAGTGGTCAAACTACCATTTTTACGCTATATTTTTACAATGAACAAAAAAATACGCCACTGCGGAGTGCTGTTGCACCCGACCTCATTGCCCGCCAAGCACGGTATCGGCGACCTAGGCGCAACTGCGCTTGCCTTCATCGATTTTCTCGCTGAAGCGCGGGTGGGAATCTGGCAAATCCTCCCCCTCGGCCCGGTTGGTTTCGGCAATTCACCGTACGCCAGCCGCAGTGCTTTCGCCGGCAACGAACTGCTTATCGACCTCGACGAACTGGCGGCCGAAGGGTATGTCGACCTCGCCGAGGTCTTCACTTACCCCCGATTTCCGGCAGAGCGGGTCGACTTCCAACAGGTCGCCAACTACAAGCTTCCCCTCTTGAAAGCTGCTGCCAAGAACTTTCTATCGGCTGAACAGACTCAAGCTCATGTGGAGTACCGCCGATTTTGTGAAAAACAAGCCGCTTGGTTGGACGATTATGCGCTGTATGCCGCCTTGTGCGATCATTACGGGGACACCCGCTGGCATCAGGTCTGGGACAAAGGCTTGGCACGCCGCACCAAGACAGCGCTGGCAACTTGGACCAGGAGTTTGGCAAACGAGGTCGAAAGCTACCGCGTGTTGCAGTTCTTCTTTGAGCGCCAGTGGCAGGCCGTCCGCCACCATGCCAACGAACGTGGGGTCGCCATCGTGGGCGACATCCCTATTTTTGTCGCCCACGACAGCGTCGATGCTTGGTGCAACCGGAAGTATCTGAAGATGGATGCCCAAGGCAATTCAACCGCTTTGTCGGGAGTCCCCCCGGATGCCTTCAGTGCCACCGGCCAATTGTGGGGCAATCCGGTCTATGATTGGGAAGCGCTCGAACGTGATGGTTTCTCGTGGTGGGTCAGGCGGATGGAACGTGCTTTCGCATTGACCGACATGGTGCGCATCGACCATTTCAGGGGGTTCGAAGCCTATTGGGAGGTTCCGGCCAAAGAGTTGACCGCTGAACACGGCTCATGGGTGCCCGCTCCTGGAGAGAAGCTCTTTGCCGTGTTGCGTGAGAAATTCGGTACGTTGCCCGTCTTCGCCGAGGATCTCGGGGTCATCACCGATGCAGTCGAGCAGTTGCGGGACTCGAATGGTTTTCCAGGCATGAAAGTGGCACAATTCGGCTTCAATGTCGACAAACATGGGCGCTTTGATGCCGACAACGTCTATCTGCCCCATAACTACGCCTACGATGTCGTCGCCTATTCCGGAACGCACGACAACGACACGACCAAAGGCTGGTACGCTAGCCTCGATGGAGAAACCAAAGATGCTGTCAGACGGTATTTGGCCTGTCCCGACGAAGCAGTGGTTTGGCATCTGGTCCGGGCGGTTTTGGCATCGCATGCACGTTATGCTATCATTCCGATGCAGGACTTCTTGCAATCAGGGAGCGAGTCAAGGATGAACACCCCGGGTACATGCGGGGACCACAACTGGTCGTGGCGGGTCAAACACAGTGATGTGAACAGCGCAGTCGCTGCATCGATCGCCGATTTGGTGTCCTTGTTCGGTCGTTCTTCCAATCGGTGACTGAGTACTATCGGGAAGCTCCCAGATTCTTGAGGGGGTGGATGTCCAATAGGTTGGCGTACCAGCCGCTGACCCGCTCGGTCGCCACGTAATTGCTCGAAATGCCGTGATGCATGGGGATCACCGCAGCGCTATCCAGCAAACGACGCTCAGCTTCCCTGTACAGCTGTAGATGGGTGTTCTCGTCGCTAGCTGACATGGCTTGCCGCACCAAGGAGTCGAAGACAGGATCGACTAGGTTGCCTAGGTTATAACTGCTGTCGCCCGACCATAGATGCAAGAAGGCAAACGGGTCCATGAAATCCCCGATCCATGTGATGAAGGCAAAATCGTAAGGCGATTGGCTCGGGTCGTGCGAATACACTCCCAACGGCACCACATCGAGCACGACGGTAAGGCCCAATGCTTCGCTCCAGATGTCGGCGATGCGATGGGCGGTTTGCTCAATCTGTGTGCCTCGGTGAATCGCCATGGTGAGTACTGGCAGACCTGCTCCTCGCGGATAGCCGGCTCGTTCCAGCAGGGCGTAGGCTGATTCGTTCAAAGCCGCTGGCTGTCCCGATTCTTGTTGTTCATCGAACGGTACCAACCGGTCGGTGAGGAATAGCTGTCCGCTTTCAGCACGCAGGTCCCGCCATGGGATAAGGCTCGCCAACGCTTGGCGCACCAACGGTTCGGCATACGGTCCGTCAGCGGCGCTGAAATAGAAAAAGGCACTGGCATATTGGGCGGCCAGGCGGAGGTCCCTCCGGTCGGTCACTGCTTGGAGTGGGATGTATGCCGTGGACCAATCGATGTTTCCTTGAGCGTAGGAATCGGCCCGCTTTTGGGCATCTTGATTCCTGATGAAGGTGATGTAATCGCTGGCAACGCTTTCGTAATCGTAATACCAAGGATTCTTCTCCAACAGGATGTTGTCTTGTTCACTAGGTGCTAACCGATACGGGCCAGGCACGATTTTGTCGATAATGTGGTTGGAATTGGCGATGTTGCGCTCGCTGGGATGGATGGGGGCGAAAGCCGGCAATGCCAACACTCCGGGTAGATACGGTGCGGGAGTCTGCAACGTGATGATCAACGTGTCACGGCCGACTGCTGTAAAGCCGACACCCTTGGCGTCCCCCTGTTTGAGGCGGTAATCATTGGCTCCGACAACGGCATCGAGCAACGAAGCCATCGATGCCACATTTCCTTGACGGGATAACGAGAGCAACCACAACCACGAGTCCACAAAGGTCTGGGCGATGATGGGATCTCCGTTGGAGAAGGCCAATGAGTCGCGCAGCTTGATAGTCCATGTGAGGTTGTCTGCACTTGTCTTGACCGAGGAGGCCATGGCCAGAATCGGTTCTGCGGTGACCGGGTCGTGGCTGAACAACCCTTCATACAAACCGCTGAGGACCAGCAACGAGTCGGCATCGGAAGCCATGTGCGGATGGTAAGAGATGGGGTCTTCCGATTGTTCCAAAGCAATGACGAAGTGCTTGGAGGCATCCAAACCAGGCCGCACCGGCTGTCGAGGCCCTTCTTGTGTCCCTTTGGCCACGAGGGGGGTCATGGACGCCAACACGAGGAACATGCAGACAATCGGACGAAACGACGCAATCCGCATGTGGATAGTGTAACAGTTCAAGCCCTAAAGCTCAACCGAATGCTGATGTGATGGCTTGACCGACATCCTGGGCCATGCGGCGCCACTCATCCGATTCTGTTGCAAACCGTGCTTCGAGATCGCCCCGCAGACTGAGCTCGTCGTAGGCAGTGCCGATGAAACAGGTTTGCAGCTTTTCCAAGAAGGCGACATCCAAGCCATCACTATGGAGAGCCGTTGAACGGACTTGCCCTTCGTGGACATCGAGATGGATGGTCAGGCCGCCCCATGGGAAGCGGGAGGTGATGGCGTGTGAAAAACGCGGTGTCGACCCAAAGCGCCAATCCCAATCGGCATAGCGCCGGTAGGTGGCCCCCAGTTCCGGTTCTTTGGACAACCGTTCGAAGGTCAGTGCTTCAGGCTCGCATCTGCCACCATATGTGGTGAAAAACCGCTCCATGATGGCGTTGCACAACGACTCGTGGGTGAGATGCGGATTGTATTCGGTGAGGTTGGCCACCCGGGAGGCGACCGAACGGATTCCTTTGGAGGCCAATTTGGTCTTGTCGGGTGTCAAATAGCGCTGGATTGCCGACAAGTCGGTGTCAATCAGCAGTGTGCCGTGATGGAAAGCACGTTCAGTCGTCAACCGGAATGCACTCCCGGAGACCTTCTTCTCGTTCACGACAATGTCGTTGCGTCCCGAAGTGCTGGCGGTGATGCCCATGTCGGCTAAAGCCGAGACAATGATGGCGAAGTTGGTCTCTTTCGAGTAGGAACTACGGGGAGACATGAAGGTGAAGTTTGTATTGCCCAGGTCGTGGTAGACAGCCCCGCCACCGCTTTGTCGCCGGGCCAGCAGGACGCTGTCAGCCTCCATGGCTGGCAGATTGCACTCTTCCCATGGGTTTTGGAATCGTCCAATCACGATACAGCTTTGGTTGCGCCAGAGAAACAACACCTGTTCGTCGGGGGCTGTCGATTGAAACAGCCAATCCTCGGTGGCGAGGTTGAAGTGGGGATCGTGGTGTTCGGCGGTGAATACGCGTAACGATGGCATCTTTGGCCTCCTCTGCTTTGATGCGATAGTAGCCTGCGGTGGCTTGCCCTGGCAAGGCGTGGCCATGGTATACTGACTGGCATGAACATCATCTTGTTCGAACAGGTGCCTCAGGACCGCTTCCTTGGGTGCGATGACTTCCGCTATGCCCACATCAGGGATGTGCTGCACCTGCGGGCGGGGGACTCGTTTTTCATGGGCGAGGTCAATGGTCCGAGCGGCATGGCGACAATCACGGCGATGGATGAACATGGTTTGGAATTCTTGTGGCGGGCCGAGCATCCTCCCGTGCCGTTGTATCCGGTTGGTTTGTTGGTCGGCCAAGTGCGTCCCATCTGCATGAAACGGATTTTGCGTGAAGCGGTCAGTCTGGGGGTTGAATCGATTGTGGTTTCAGGGACGGACACCTCCGAAAAATCGTATCGGGATGCCAAGCTCTGGTCGACTGGCGAGTACGGAAAGTATCTGTTCGACGGTGCCATGCAGGCTGCTTCGACAGGGATGAGCTCGATACAGTTCATCGATCATGTCAGCACTGCCGCTGGCCTGTTGGGAGCTTACGATGTCAAAATCGTGCTCGATAATGTTACAGGGGGCCAACCAAGCTTGAGTTCCTACCACCATGAGGGCCATCGTGTGCTGCTGGCGGTTGGACCGGAGCGGGGGTGGTCGGATTCGGAACGCTCGTGGTTTGCCGCCCACGGCTTCGAATGCCGCACCTTGGGCCGGCGGGTCCTGCGGACCGAGACGGCTTGCAGTGCCGGTGTGGCAGTATTGCTTTCCAGGATGGGATTGCTGTAGGGTGACTGAAGCGGCGCGAGGTAGGAGGAAGACATGGCCCATTGTACGGTAAGCGAAGCGGAGGCATTGCTCGACAAAGAATTCAAGGTGCTCGATAAAGGATTCGTCCGGCTGGTCGATTATCTTGGGTCGGATGCCCGCATCGTACAGGCGGCCAGGGTATCGTACGGAGAGGGAACAAAGACCTACCGGCAGGACAAGGCTCTCATCACCTATTTGTTGCGCAACGAGCACACTTCACCGTTCGAGCAGGTTGTCCTGACCTTCCACATCAAGATGCCCATCTTCGTAGCCCGTCAGTGGATCCGGCACCGTACCGCCCGGGTGAACGAGGTCTCGGGACGCTACAGCGTCATGCCCGATGAAGCCTACCTGCCCGATGCCGATCATATCGCTTTCCAAAGCGAGGACAACAAGCAAGGCCGGGCCGACCTGCCGGTTCCGAGAGAGCTAAGCCAACGGGTTGCCCAGTTACTGCAGGAAGATCAAAAGCGGGCTTTCGAGACGTACAAGGAATTGCTGGATTTGAACATTGCCCGCGAGTTGGCCCGCATCGACTTGCCATTGAGCCTCTACACCCAATGGTATTGGCAGATGGATCTGCACAACCTATTCAGATTCTTGAAGTTGAGGCTCGACAGCCATGCCCAGTACGAGATACGTGCTTATGCCGAGGTGATCCTCTCGATCGTGGAAAAGGTATGTCCGATGGCGTGTGAGGCGTTCAAGAACCATCAACTGCACGCCCAAAGCTTCTCGGGCTCAGAAATGGCCGCCCTCAAGGAATTGCTGGCAGGCCATCCAAATCCGCTCAAGGGCAGGGATTTGGAGTTGTTCGAGGAAAAATTGGGATCCTGCTAAGTCAAGCGGTTTCTTTCATCCGGTGCTTCTTGGCCTGTTTGCGGGCGGCTTTCTTGCGGCGTTTGACCTCTTTCACAGTCGGTCCTGGTTCGGGCAGGACCGGCCGTTCCATCAACTGCTCGGGATTGTTCAACAATTCCTGCAACATATGCATGCTCTTGATGAAATAGAAGCCGTCGGCAATGCGTTCGTCGACCGTGACGCCAATGTCCATCAGGTCGACATACGATCGTGCGCCCGTCTCATCCACTATCCGTTTGCGCCGCAGCATACCCATGGTGACGAACAACGACATGGTTCCCCAGTCGTACAGGTGATGGTGGGGGCTGCTGGTGAGGTTGATGCTCCCAAGGTTGGCGACGAACACCGAGGCGTGCAATCCGTCAGCATCGCGCAACGCCTTGGGGGCGATGCCGTGGCGGTCGAGGAAACCGGCAAACCGGACCAGGCTCCTGATGAGCCATTTGGGAAACTTGAGGAAGAACTCGATGGCCTCGTCGGTGTCGTTGTCGCCGCCTTTACGGGCGGATTCGATGACCTCGTTGATGATCTTGGCCATCTCTGGGAAGGTCATGTCCTCTTTGAAGTACAAGATCGAGCTGTGTTCGGGAGCTTCATCGGTGTAGTCTTCCTTCACGACGAAGTTCAGCGAGAGCTCATTGCGTTGCCATGTCTCGAAATTCATCAAGAACCGGTTGAGTTGGGGCCGCATGGCGATCGTTCGCATCATGGCGGACAGGAACAACTCGAAGACCCGGTATTGGTGGTCCCCCGGTTGGAATTTGTTGAGGTCTTTGATGAACTTGACCCCCTTGGTCAGGTCGAGGGTGAATTGGTGGAACACCAGCGAGTCGCACCGCCGCTTCATCATGTAGGGGAAAATCCTCTTGTAGGGATGGAGGTCGGCAACATAGGTGGCATCATTTCTTCGTTTCATATCTTACCTTACACTCGAATGTCTTTTGTCAATTATCCCCGCCGTCACGGCTGTTGTCAACCATGCCGATCGATGTGATCCGGTCGAGGTAGGCGAAGCGCATGGCCGCTTCGAACGAAGCATTGTCGGGGTACTCCCATCCGAACACCTTATTCCACAACCCGGGCGACTCCATGCACAGGTAAAAGAAGGGACTTGCAGCAGATTTCCACTGCTCGGGAAAAGCGGCATACACGGTGCTGAACAATTCTTGCTTGAACTGCTCTGGATAGGAATATTTTCCGAAAGTCTCTGCAAGTTCCATCCGTGTCACCCGAGTCGGGCGGCCACAGGAGCGCAGTTGGCGCAAGGTGGTCTTGGTGAAGGTGAGGGTCCCCAGCGAGACCATCACCACTTCGCTTGGGTCGAACGTTGAGCATAGGGCGGCCACTACCGCCCTATAGTGTTCTTGCCAGCCTTTGAAACGGACCAATGGATGAAGGTGGAAACCAACCGGAATGCCGTTATCGGCAGCTTTACGGGCTGCCCGCAAGCGTTGCTCCAACGTAGCGGTCGCATGCTCTTCGCAGTCGATGACGACGGGAGCATTCAACGACCAAGTCGCCACGATGTTGGCCGGCAGCCGCACTGAATCGATCCAGTCGGTGCGTCCCGATTTGGTTTTCAATTCAACGATGATTCCAGGCTTTTTTTCGGCGAAGCGGGCCAAAGCCGAGAGTGTGCCGTAGTCGTCACCGAAGGCCAATGAATCGCTTGCTTGGCCGGTGCCGATATGCCAAGTCCCCTCGGGCACTTCTAGGGTCTCAAGGCGTTGCTGCAAATCTCCAAGGACGCGTATGGAGCCTTGGTGGTAGAAACTCTGGATCGAGCAGTAGGAACAACCGAATGCGCATTGTTGGACGGCATCCAAGGTGACAAGGTTGCAGCAACGGTTGCGTTCTCCCGAGGCAGGGCAGGGACAGCGACCCAGCAGAGTGATGGCCTGCGAGTCGGCTACGGACTCGATTCGGTTGTCCGGCACGATGACAGGCGGCGTGAATGTGCGGTAATCGGTCTCGCTCGCACGGATTCGCTCGAGTTTCCGCTGCACGTCGGCGATGATGGATTTGACCTGTTGTTTGCCGCTCTGTGCAGCACCGGCCGACTCGTCCCACAGAGCAGATAACGGGCCTTCTTGCCACAAGGCCAAGTCCAGTGCTTGTTCCACGAGGTAGCGCACATGTTGGTGGCTCGGATGCAACCGGTGGATGACGCCCGCGATGAATTCCTGTTCGGAGCGCTCGAGTTTGGCGGCCAACGGGTGTTCTGTCAGCAATGCGTGTAGGTAGACCTCGTCCATGACGGTCCGATTGTAACCCAACCTGGCCTGTACTGGCAATCGTCCCGATTTCTTGTCATTTTCTCCTGCTCCGGGTATGCTGGGCTCGTATGGACATATCGCCGAAAGACCAAGCCAAAGCTTTGCCGCACGCTCCCGGTGTGTACCTGATGAAAGACGCTTCAGGCCGCATCATCTATGTCGGCAAAGCCAAGGACTTGCGCAACAGGGTCACTTCGTACTTCCTGGGCGGGCGCGATGTGAAGACCAGCTTCTTGGTCGGCAAGATCGCCACGATCGAATACATCATCACCGGCAACGAGTATGAGGCGCTGGTGTTGGAAAACAACCTGATCAAGAAGCACAATCCCCATTACAACATCTCGTTGAAGGACGGAAAAAGCTATCCGTTGATCCGCATCACCAATGAACGCTATCCGAAGGTTTTCAAAACCCGCCGCATCATCCATGACGGTTCACAGTACTTCGGCCCATATCCCGATGGAGCCAGCTTGATGCAGTACTTGAACCTGATCGACCGTCTGTTTCCATTGCGCAAGTGCGGCATACCGTTGCGAAAACGCTATGCCCCGTGCCTGTATTACCATATCGGGCGTTGTTGCGCCCCTTGCATCCCTTTGGTGGACGAAAAGGAGTACCAGGCCCACATCGACAAGATCCGTTCTTTCCTGCAGGGGCGTAGCGATGAATTGGTCAATCAAGTCCGTGAGGAGATGTTGCAGGCCTCCAAGGAGCGGAATTACGAGGCGGCCATCGAGAAGCGCGACCTGTTGCTGGCGCTCGAGAGCGTCACCAAAGCCCAACAAGTGCAGGATTTCGCTGTCGAGAGCCGCGATTATGCCGCCTGCGTGATGCGGATGCATTTGGCGACGGTCTCGATCATGCAAATCCGCGACGGCAAGCTGATGGGCAAAGCATTGTACCGGGCCGAGACATTCGGCGATGAAACGGAAACGTTGCTGAACTTCCTTATCCAATACTATGGTGACGGTGCCAATCTTCCCGAGCACGTCTATGTTTCCCATGATGTGGACATCGAGTTGGTGAGGGCCTATTTTGAACAACACATAAAAAGCGGGGTGTCGGTCGAGGTCCCTACCGAGGGCAAGCATTTCAGGGTTTTGCGGATGTCGTTGGAAAACGCTTCGCGCGATGTCGAGAAGCGGTTGAAGAGTGCCGAAAATCCCGAGGCGCTGGATGAATTGCAGAGTGTGTTGGATCTTGAAAACCTTCCCAAGCGGATCGAGGGATTCGATATCGCCCAACTCTCCGGCAAGCATACGGTCGCCTCATTGATCGTTTTCAAAGACGGTACGCCGGCTCAGAACGAGTACCGCAGGTTCAATATAAAGAGCCTAGGCGGACGCATTGACGATTATGGGGCGATGCGCGAGGCGGTGACCCGCCGCTATACCCGCCAGATCAACGAAAAGCAACCTTTGCCCGACCTGGTCATGGTCGACGGGGGAAAGGGACAGGTCGATGTGGCCCGCGAAGCTTTGGCCGCATTGGGCTTGGACGACATCCCGGTCATCGGATTGGCCAAGGAATACGAGGAAATCCATTGTTTTGATGAGCGTCCAGCCATCCGGTTGCCAGAATCCTCGGCAGCTTTGAAGGTGTTGCAGAACCTGCGTGATGAAGCCCATCGTTTCGCCACGTCATTGAACCAACAGCAACGTTCCAAGGAAGCCGCCTTTACATTGCTTGAATCGATTCCGGGAGTGGGGCCCACCCGCAGCAGTCGCCTGATGCAGGCATTCGGGACGCTCGATGCCTTGTTGGCGACCACAGCCGAGGAGATCGCCCGTCAAGCCGACGTGCCGTTGCCGGTGGCGCAACGGTTGCTCAAAACCTTGCATCTCTGAGCAGCGAGGGGAATTGGGCTTGATTGGCCGGGGAACCCTTTCGGACCATCACGACATAGAGGAATTGTTCGAGCAACAACAGCTGCAAGTCGGCAGAAGCTTCCCTGATGCGTAGGTCGTACTCGGCAATGCGGGCGATGATTGGACCGATGCGATCCAGCGGGAAACGCCGGGCCGCTTGCGATACCATGGTCTGATCCTTCTTGCGCTTGATGGGGGCGGGTTTGCCCAACACGGTCGTAGTGCGGCAAGATTCCTCATGGCTCATGCCGCGCGCCAATTCTTGCGAATAGGAGGCCAGGCGTCTGAATTGCCACAGGATCACCGCCAACAACGGCACGCTTTCGCCCTCGGCTGATCCCTGCAAGACATGCAAGATTCCCAAGGCTTTCTCCAATGATGCTGTGGCGATGGCTTCGAACAAGGTGAAGGCACTTTCCTGGCGGCTGTGGTGGACATAGGATTCAATGTCCTCCTCGGTCACCACCTTGGTCTGGCGCGACGGGTCCGTGCTGATAAATTGGATTAGCTGTCCAGCCGTATCGCGTAGCTCCCTGGTATTGTTCTCGACCAAATCGAGCAACAACTCCGCCGCATCGTCCTCGATGTCATAACCGGAGGAGTGAAACAGGTCGCGCACCCATTGGCTCTTGCGGTTCTCGAACATCTCCCAAAAAATCTCTGTGCGGTCTTTCGGAACCACAGCACTCAATTTGGCGTTCAATGAGGTCTCATCGCTGACCAAAAGCAAGGTGGCGCTGCCGCTGGGATGCTTGAGGTACTCCACCAACGCCGCAGTCAATTGGATCGGACAGTCTTCCGCTTTGTTGAGGATGACCAATCGGTAGTCGGCGAACAACGAATTGTTCTGCAAAACGGAGAATATCTCGCCTTGCTCGGTTTCGTATGGATAGAAGCGATGCACCTCGGGTTCTGAACCTTGTTGGTGGGCAATGGCCGACTTAATCGCTGCAATGCGTGCGTCCTTGTCACCGAGTTCAGGGCCAAGCAACAGGTATGCCGGAGCTATCGCGGTCTTATTTGCCATGTCAGCGTCCGTAATCCCTGATGATCATGTAAAGACGTCCCAAAACAGTGATGTCTTGGCTGAACAACGAGCCGTACTTGGGATTCTCGGGCCGCAACTCGATTGAGTTGGGAGTGTGGAAAAAACGTTTGAGGGTGACCCGGTTTTCCTCTCCAACCCTGGCGACAACGATTTCTCCGTTTTCAGCCCGCTCGGATTGCTGCACGATGGCTAAGTCGCCGTCAAGGATGCCGGCTTCCACCATGCTGTCGCCCTCGACGTGCAGGGCGAAGAACGGTCCTGTGGTGGCGAACATCTTGGCGGGGAAGGTGAGTTCGCCGTCATAGTTCTCTTCTGCCAGGATGGGGGTGCCGGCGGCCGTGGAGCCCAACACCGGCACAACGATGGTCTCCGCCGTCTGGGCAACGCTGAAACCGACCACGCCGGTCGAACGCGAAATTCCTTCCGTGCTGCGAATGACCCCTTTGCGCTCCAGCGCTTTCAGATGGTCATGGGCAGCTTTGACGGTTATCCCGAATTGCCGCGAGATGTCGCGCACGGCAGGTGAATAGGAATTTTCCTCGATGAACCATTTGATGAAGTCGAGGACTTCCTGTTGCCTTTTCGTTATTCCTTTCATGGTCGTTCTCCTGCACCTTCCGCGGCGATCATTCTTCAAACCTATTGAGGAACAGCTTCTCGAGGGCATCGGCGGCGGCCAGTTCCTCGGGCCCTTCGGTATGGATGGTCAACTTGGAACGGTACGCGGCTCCCAACGTGATGATTCCCATGATGGACTTGCCGTTGATTTTCATCCGTTCCTTCTCCATGAACACGTTCGCATCGAACTGATTCGCCACCTTTACGATCAATGCTGCCGGTCTGGCATGGATGCCGGCACGGTTGAGCACTTCGACTTCCCTCGTCACCATGGTCAGAACGTCTCCTCGTTGCTGTAATACAGATTCCTTGCCGATTCACTTTCCAACCACTTGAGCACGCTCTGATCGAACTCTTTGGCCGAATAGTATCCTAATTTTTTCAAGCGCTCGTTCCGAGCCGCCGTCTCGATAATGATCGGTACGTTCCGGCCTGGTTTCACAGGAATCTCAAGCCTGGGGACGGTGATACCGAGCAACGATTCGGTCATCTCCTCGCCGATGCGGTCATAGACCTTGTCGGGATCCCATTCTTCGAGATGCACCAGCAGTTGCACCTGCTTCTTGTCGCGGATAGCTCCCACCCCGAACAGATTGGCCAGGTTGAGGATGCCCAAACCCCGAATTTCCATATGGTGGGCCAGCATCGGGTTCTCTCCGCTGCCGATCAAGTACGTGTCGCCGATATTGCGCAATTTGACCGTGTCGTCGCTGATAAGGCGGTGGCCACGTTCGATCAGTTCCAAGGCTGTCTCGCTCTTGCCGACCCCACTTTCACCGGTAATGAGCACCCCGATCCCATACACTTCCACCAACACCCCGTGAATGGTCACCGTGTCGGCGAACACCTCGTCGAGCAATTGATACAATCCGCGAGAGAAGTCGGCCGAGGCGAGGGCTGTTTGCAGCACCGAGCACCCCGAACGTTCGACGATTTCAATAAAGCGGGCGCTCGGGATTCCGCCATCGCAAAACACGCAGGTGGGGATGGGGAAGGAGAATATTTTCTCCAGCGATTCCATCCGGTTTTGGCTTTCCAACAGCTTCAGGTACTGTTGTTCGCCGCGACCGAACACTTGGATGCTCTCATGGCTGAATTCTTCGAAAAAGCCGCTCAACGGAAGACCCGGCCGGCTGATTTTTGTGGTGGTGATTTTGCGGGAAAGCCCGCTGCGGCCGGCGATACAGGTGAGTTGGAGATGATTGTGTTCTTTCAAGTCCAAATCCAACAGGTCCAAGATGGAGAATTCTGCCATGGTTCCTCCTTGGCGCATTGTAGCATGAGTTGACCAACCACATCAGCATTTGTTTAGTGGTTTTTGTAAGAAATCTGGGGCGTGCCACAAGAGGTGTGTATGAAAAACCCCGGCTTGTGGCCGGGGTCGCTATCATGGTTGATCATCCGCAGGTCAATGTTCTTGTATTTTACCTTTCTCCTTACGGGCTGCCGCTTCGATTTTATCCACCAGCAGCTCGATTCCTTCGTACAACTCATAACAGTCGGTGCTTACCAGTTTTACTGGCCCCCAGGCAAAGTGGATCTTGCCGTCAAGATGAAACCCTTGTCCCAATGTCTCCCGTGTCACCGTGATGGTGAGGTCATGGATGAATGTCTCCGCAAACGCCAGTTTCTGCAACTTCTTGTCGAAGAATTCCCTGGTCTGGTCGCTCGGATTGTACCGGATTCCCCTGATTTCTAGATTCATAAGCCCTCCTTGGAAAGGTCTTGAGTAAAGGATACGTCCGGCACGGTGAAAAGTCAAACACAAGCCAAATCGGTATGATTTGCAAGTTTTAAGTATCCGTTACGGATTCCAATCGGTGAGATTCATTGCCCTGCGCTTGACGAATCGTGCTATACTGCCGCAAGCACATCTGAAGGTGATACCCATCATGCACCAACGTGTCCGTGTAGTCGGATTCCTCGTTTGTGTGGCAGTTGCATGCACACTTGCGCTCATGCTGGCCGATGCTGTGCGCATCGACATCGCATCGTTGTGGGATGCCCACATCACGCCACTTCGCGACGGATGGAGCCTGACAGTCGAGTCTGAGGTGCGTCAGACCGACCTGGGCTTGCCGGTTTGCCTTTCCGATCCCGATATCACCGACAAGATACTCACGTTGACGCGTCCGTTGCCGGTCGGTTTGCAACGTATGCACAGCATGTTGTTCCGGACCTCGCAGAAAACTGTACGAGTCTTCATCGACGGCAAGCTGATCTACACCTACGATGCCTCACTGGAAGACAGACAGGTGAAAATCGCCGGTTTGGTCAACCACTTCATCTGGATCCCGGCCGCCAGCGAGGGCAAACTGCTGCAGATTGAGCTGGAGAACCACGATCCGGCCAGTGCCGGCACCTTGCACGAAGTCTATGTGGGTTCCCGCACCAGCACCATCTGGCAGTTGTTGCGTTATGACGGGATCTCGATCGTGCTTGCTTTTATCATCATCCTGCTCGGGTTGTTGGCACTGTTCGTAGTGACCATCGTCATACGTGATTTAGCCATCAGGTCCATCACGATGCAATTTGGCTTGCTCGAGCTTTGTGCGGGCATCTGGGTGGCCTGCGGCTCGATGTCCACCCAACTGATCGTGCACAACCAAGTGGTGTTGTTGGTTGTCGGTATGGCTGCCATGCATCTGTTGCCCTATTTTTTAACCCGTTATGTGGTCGAGACCATCCACATCCCCGCCTCACAGGTCATGACGTGGTCCTCGTTGGCCTTCCCTGTGATATTCATTACCGTTTCGTTGTTACAGTTCATCTCCCCCGTTACATACTTTGACATCCTCATTCCCGTCGCCGTCCTGTTGTTCATCGATTTGGTGGTGTTGTCTGGCCTGGTGGTCGTTGCCGGTAGACAAGGAAACAAGGACGCCCGCTTATTCATCATAGCCTCCGGATTCCTGTTGACCTCCGTTCTTGGCGAGTTGATCCTCATGTTCATCCCCTATGAGACTTTCACCAACGCCTTGGTGTTGAATGTGGGGATCTTGGGTTTTTCTGTGATGCTGCTGGTCCAGTTGTTGGGCATTTGCATCCGATACATCCGCAGTCTTGGTAAAAACGATTACATGTACATGCTGGCCCATACCGATTCATTGACCGCCGTCGGCAACCGTTTGGCGTTCGATCAAGCCTTGGCCTCCCTGATGGAAGCGCAAGCGGCCAGCAGCACGGTGGCGTTGTTCCTGTTCGACGTGAACAACTTGAAATTGACCAATGACTCGTTCGGGCACGCAGTCGGGGATGAATTATTGCGTGCTTCGGCAGCAGGCTTGTCCGAATGTGTCGGAGCGAAGGGAAGGGTTTTCCGCATTGGTGGCGATGAATTCGCCGTCATAGTCAGTCCCTGCGACCCACAGGAATACCGCCTGTTGGACGAGGGTTTCGATGCGTGGATACACACCCACCGCACTGTCGACGGCATGAGCCGACTGGCGAAAGGCTCCGCTTTCTGCGATTGTACCCGCCAAAGCATCGATGAAGTATTCAAAGCCGCCGATGCAGCCATGTACCGCCATAAAGACCAACAAAAAACGCTGTTCACTCAGGAACGGATGTAGGAAGAATCTATGTTCAGAGCTTGGCGGTACTTCGATACGGTCCGCCTGGCTATCTTGATGCCCCGTTCAGCCAACATATCCGCCAGTTTCTGATCGGAGAGCGGTTTACCTGACTTATTCTCCGCTATGATCTCCTTCAACAGGTCCATCACGGCTCGTTTGGACAGGTCTTCCCCAGCAGGATCGGTGGTCTGCACCGCTGAACTGAACAACTCCTTGATGGGGAGGATGCCCCAATCGGTGTCGATGTACTTGCCTTGGACCGCCCGCGATACAGTGGTCTCGTGCAACGACAATTCCTCGGCGATGGTGCGGTAGGTCAGCGGTTTGAGAAAACGCGGGCCTTTGATGAAAAATTCATGCTGGAATTTGAGCAATTGCAGTCCGATTTTCTTGATCGTGTCGCTACGCATGCGCACCTGAGAGATGAGCAGGTTGGCCGATTTGACGGCGTTGCCGATGTAGGCGGCGGTCTCCTTGTAGGAGCTGTCGCGCGGGTCGGCCGCAAGGTTGGCGAATTCCGGGTCGATCGACAACGTCGGGACGGCCTCGCTGTTCAGATGCATCTGTAAATGCCCGTCAACGATGCGGACGACCAAATCCGGGATGGCGTATTGGATTTCGCTGTTGGAATACTGAAGTCCCGGGTGGGGGTCGAGCGATTTAAGGTACTGGTACAGGGTGGCCAGTTCCTCTTCGCTGATGAGCAGCTCTTTGGCTACCTCTTTCGTCTTGTTGGCCCGCATCTGTTCAAGGTGTAGTTCGACCAAGCGGGAGAACCGTTCCAAATCGTCTGGTGCGAGGTTGTCGAGCCGTGCCTGCAGGATGAGCGATTGGCGGAAATCGGCTACTGCGATACCGGGAGGGTCCAAGGTTTGTACGACAGCCACCATCTCCAACAACCGTTTGTGTTTCTCGGGCGGAACCAAAGAATCGGGTGGCAGGCGGTGGAATCCATTGGCGTCGAGGTTCGAGATGATCAATTGGCCGAGTTCGTAACTTGTTTGATCAAGCTTGAGGCATCCCAATTGGCGTAACAGGTGTTCCTGCAAGGTCTCTGAGCGGGACAACGCCCCATCGATGTAGCGGGCGTTGCGGTCGGCGGCCTCTTGGTCGTACGACGATGACAGATGCGTCCCCTGTTCAAGTTGGCCGTAACCGGGAGAATCACCGTAATCGTCTTCTACCTGCGACTCTTGCCGTTCGGCAATCCGTTCGAGCGAGACGGCCCGTTCGTCGGGTATCTCCAAGGCAGGATTCATCTCGATCTCTGTCCTGACGCGTTGCTGGAGTTCGAGTGTCGACATGGCCAGTATTTCGAACGACTGGATCAGTTGCGGGGACAACGTGAGTTGTTGCTTCAGCGCTTGGTTGAGGCCGACCGACGTGTCGATCATGTTTCGCCTCCACTGAAGTCTTCACCGAAGTAGATCCGGCGAGCTTCCTCATTGGCCAACAAGTCGGCCCGTTTGCCAGAAGCCAAAATTTCCCCCTCGTTGATGATGTACGAGGTGTGGGTGATGGCCAACGTGTCGCGGACGTTATGGTCGGTGAGCAATACGCCGATGTCCCGTTCTGCCAGTGCTTGGATGAGTTGTTTGATTTCATAAACGGCTTTGGGGTCGATGCCGGCGAAGGGTTCGTCCAACAGCAGGAATTTTGGATTGCAGGCCAGGCTGCGGGCGATCTCGGTCCGGCGCCGTTCTCCGCCGGAGAGGGTATAGCCGCTTTGCTTGCGGACTTTTTGCAAGCCGAATTCGTCGATGAGGGCCTCAACTACCTGTTTGACGCCTAATGAATCCAAGTCGTCACGTCCTTGAGCCACCAGCTTGATGTTGTCCTCGACCGAGAGCTTGCGGAAGATTGAGGGTTCCTGGGGGAGGTAGGCCAAACCAAGGCGGGAACGCCGGTACATCGGGAGTCCGGTCACATCCTGTCGGTTGAGCAGGATCGTCCCCCCGTCGGCCCGAATGAATCCGACGATCATGTAGAACATCGTGGTCTTGCCGGCTCCGTTGGGGCCGAGCAGGCCGATGATCTGGCCGGCTTGCATGGCGAAGGAAACGTCTTTGACGACGGCCTTGCGTCCATAGGATTTGGCGAGATGTTCCACTACAAGCGTGTTCACCCGCGCAGCTTCAGCCATTCACAGTCCCCCGGATCGTCCCTTCCAGCACAATTTCCTCGGTCTCAAGATCGACAGTGATCGTACTGGCTTCGTATCGGTCGCCTTTCCAATATACCGAGGAATTTCCGACCAGCGCAAGCTTCATCGCGCTGCGGTCGTACACGATGCTGTCGGCCCGGCACACCATGGGGCCCGACTCGGTGTGGCGGGCCAAGCGGGCTTCGATCTGCAGCATCAACAAGCCACTCGGTTCATCATAGGACAGATAAGCACCCGAAGCGATGACCTCGTTTTTAAAATCTTGGATCTCGATCCATCCGTCAAGGATCAATGTCTTGCTCAATCGGTCGTAGCGGAGATTCGATCCTTGTATGGCAAGCCTGGCGACACTATCGTTGATCTTGACCGCACCGGTTGCGCTCACTTGATTGAAGTCTGCTCCGGTCAATTCTATTGTTTCCGCTTCGAAGGTAATCGACCCTGTCGCAACGATTGCTCCGCCAGACAGGACGATCGACTGACGACCCTCCTTCATGACGGCTTTGGTGTATCCGCCTTTGAAGGAGATCGACTGGCCTTGCTGTGCCTGCAACGGAAAGGTCGCTGCAATGGACAGGAGCAAGACGAGCCCGATTGCGGCAACAGGTTTTCTCTCACTGCGCATCACGCACCTCCCCTTGTCCGATGGTGGCGAATTCGTAGATTGCATTGCCGAAGTCTCCGCTGAAACCAGTTCCTGTCAGGTGATAACGGCCACCATGATCCAGCACCACCGTGCCATCGGCCGGTCCCGTTAATAGTCGATGTTCATGGCTCCACGACAAGCTGTCGGCCTTGATTTCTACGTCGTCGCGGTGGTTCGTCACCACGATGTCACCAGTCAGCGTGGCGTCATTCGTGTCCGTGTCCACCGCCATGGTGCGAGCCGTGCCAGAAAACGACACGAGCCCGTCGCTGCCGTATTGCTCGAATGTCACCTCGGAAAGCAACGCCTGTTGGCTCGCTCCGTGGATCTCGATGGTTGCGGCATGGATCAGAATGGGTTGGCTCCCGGCGAGACCAAGCACATAATCGGCGTCGAACAGCACCATGTCGGGATGCTCGATGGTATCGCTACCCGTTGCTGCCGTCTCGGAGTCGAGCTCACATGATGAAACGATGACTACAAGAACCACCAGCACCAAGAGGAATGCCTGTGATCTGGTGCCAGTCGTGTCCTTCATGGTGCTTGGTTATCCTCTGGGTCTGGGGGAACAATCCGGGTGACGGACGGCATGAACCGCTCGCCATACACTTTGGAGAACAGGCCTGCACCAAGGAAACCCACCGCGATTCCGGCGAATCCAGCCACAATCCTGAGAGGTTCAGTCACTGCATCGGCGAAGACCAGCGGCAGGTAGTATCCTATCGGGAACAACAACAGCGGAACTAGCAAGGTGATGAGGCTGGCGGTGACTGTTTTGGCCGGTGGCAGGTACAACTCAACGGTATCCCCCACTGAAACTTGTAAGCCTGAAGCCAAACGGGCTGAGAATATCCGGCCTTTCGTCTGGCAAAACATGTTGCCCTTGCAGGCGGTACAGGCTTGCGTTCCGCAAGAGACCGCGACATGATGCGTATCCTTCAAAGCCGTTACGACGGCATGTTCGTACATGATTCACTCCTCCGAAGCTGTGAACTCGGTCGGCGTGTCCACCGCTAGCCTGACGGTCTCGATCGATACCGCTTTGCCGGAACCGTCCGCTTCGACGACGACTCCTTGAAGTTCGATTCCTTGCCAACACTCGCGCGAGCGTGACGGTACTTGGCTTACATAACGCTGCAATTCGGTGGCGGGATCGAATCCTCCCACGCTCAGTGTGCTTCCGCAGCGACCGTTGTCGCTGATCATGGCTGTCCCGTGCGGCAGGATGCGGGAATCGGCGGTGAGGACCTTGGAATGGGTGCCGATCATTGCTGTGGCCTTGCCATCCAAGAGGAACGCCATGGTCTGCTTCTCCGCAGTCGTGGATGCGTGGAATTGCAGGAATATGATGGGCGTCTCTTCCTTGAAACGCTCCAGCATGCTTTGGATTGCTTGGTAGGGATTGGCAAGATGGGTCTTTGGGAAATCGGAAGTGCCCAACAGCACGGTGAAGATGGCTTTGTTTTCGCCGATTTGGACAGTCTTGAACGGACGACCCGGATTGCCGACAGGATAATTGGCCGGCCTGATGATGCGCGAGTTCTTTCCGATGTGTTCCACCATGTCCAGTTTGTAATAAGTCTTCTCGCCGGTGGTGAGCAGGTCGATGCCCAGTTTCTGCAACTGCAGGGCGTGGTTGCGTCCCAATCCGAATCCGTTGGTCGCCCCTTCAGCATTCGCCACCACGAAATCGGCGCGACATGATTCCCTCAACGGCTTGAGGGCTGTTTTAACGGCGTGGATGCCGGCTCTGCCAACGATTTCTCCTAGAAACAACACGCGAATTCCCATGCTCCCACTGTAGATGTCTTTGCAACCTTTTTCAAGTTTACCCGGGTGATTTGTTTTATTGCGTTGCCGCAGGGGGCGGTCTATCATGGATGCCGTGCAGGAGGGAGAATGATGTTCGACCACTTGATGCAGTTGCTCATCCAATGGCGGATGAATGCAAAACACCTCAGCCCGCGGGAACCGGTTCAAGCACACGAGCAACCGGTCTGTGTGGTTCCGCTCGCTCGAGACGACCGAAGCGGACATGCTGAACGGGCCCGTGCACTGACCGCTCTGATGACGGTCCAGGAGAAGCTCGATTATATCGGGGGGGTGGATTCTTTTTGCGTCAGGCCGCTACAGCGGTTAGGATTGCCGCCAATATGGATGAGCGACGCCACCAGCGGGGTGCGGGGAGTGGAAGCTCCGGTGACGACATTCATGGCTGCCGTTGCGATGGCTGCCAGTTTCAACCGGCAACTGGTCGGCGCCATCGCTACCGCCATTGCACAGGAGTGCCGCTCAGTCGGAGTCTCGGTATTGCTTGGTCCCGGGGTGAACCTTGCCCGTGTTCCCACCTGCGGGCGCAACTTTGAGTAC
>CAZJAK010000004.1:56013-62431 GCA_964543935.1 uncultured Spirochaetaceae bacterium | reverse complement strand
GTAGAGCTCCACCTTGCCAAGGTGGATGTCGCGGGTTCGAGTCCCGTCTCTCGCTTACTAGTAGACATGGTTGATACAATCGGCCATGTCTTTTTTTAGGTCAGCTATAGAAACGGTAGGAATAGGCAGTATCTTCACTGCTCGGCTTACATGATTTCCAGCATAAACTGAAAAAATGTCATTCTTATTACAAGTATCTTGTACTATCCTTGATAGGTTTCACCTTTCATGGTGATGCAGATGGCTACGTCTGTGATTCTGTCAAGAGAACAGATAAGATCATCGCCATCAGTTAAGAACTCGCTCCACTCTGGAGGCTGTCTCTTACTCGTGAGTACAAGGCTTTGCTCATCCTTCTGGTATCGCCTGTCTACTCGATTGAAAAACATTCTGGTTTCCTTGACATTGAAACGGCACCTCCCGACTTCGTCTATGATGAGAAGTGAAGGTTTTACGAGAGCAGAGATGAGACGGTCCTCTGCAACATTGACAGTGTCAATGACAGAGTACTGTTGGCATTAGCTTGACTTGTTTTAACCTATGCGAATAAACTGAACAAAATCGCCCATATGGGCAAAAATGTTCAACTAAGAGGTATGGCATGGTAATCAAGCGAGATAGATATCTTCAACAGCTGCTCTCAATGCGATGGGACGGCCAGGTGAAAGTCATCACCGGCATCCGCAGATCAGGCAAGTCGTTCCTGCTAAGAAACATATTCAAGGAATTCCTTCTTTCCAACGGCGTCTCTGATGACCAGATAATATCGATCCAGCTTGATCTTGCCAGAGACATAAGATATAGGAATCCTCTTGAGCTTGCCTCATTTGTCAGGAGCACTGTCCAAGGGAAGAGCAAGGAGTACTATCTTTTCGTCGATGAGATTCAGATGTCAGACCAAGTTCAGAATCCTTACAATAAAACCGGCAAGAAAATCACTTTTTATGACGCGCTCAACGAACTCAGGGAGTTTGTAAACCTTGATGTCTATGTGACCGGCAGCAATTCCAGGATGCTCTCATCTGACATTCTCACTGAATTCAGAGGAAGAAGTGATGAGATAAGGATGCATCCGCTGAGCTTCGCAGAGTTCTATTCTGCCGCAGGCGGAGACAAGAATGAGGCTTTCGACACCTATGCATGCTTCGGCGGAATGCCTTTTGTGCTCAGCCGTCCTGACGATTCTTCAAAAATGAACTATCTGAAATCACTTTTCAGCGAAGTGTATATGAAGGACATCGTTGAACGTAAGAAGATTGAGCGGCAGGATATCCTAGCAGAGATTCTCGATCTTCTATGCTCATCAATCGGTTCATTGACAAATCCAACACGAATTGCAGACACAATCTGCTCCAAACAGAAGACTACCGTATCAAAAAACACCATCAGTTCTTATATGAATCATCTGGCAGATGCCTTCCTGTTCAGCGAGAGCAAGCGTTTTGATGTCAAGGGCAAGTCATACTTTGATTCTCCAAGCAAGTTCTATTGCGAAGACCTCGGGCTAAGAAATGCCAGAATCGGATTCAGGCAGCAGGAAATGACGCACATCATGGAAAATATCATTTACAACGAGCTCTGCATAAGAGGCTTCTCCGTTGATGTAGGCGTTGTCTACTCAAGGGAGAACAATGCAAATAACAACTGCATCCGGGTTCCGAGGGAAATTGACTTCGTAGCCAGTAAAGGCGGCAGGAGATCATACATTCAAAGTGCCTATGCAATAGAGACTGAGAAGAAGAAGGATTCCGAGTTCAAGCCTTTCTCCCTTACCGGGGATTCGTTCCCTAAGATTGTCATTCGAAGGGATGTCGGCAAAAGATGGTATGACGAACAAGGAATTCTGAATATCGGGCTCATTGATTTTCTCCTCGATGATACAGTGATTCAATAACAAAGGAGAGGGTGTGCAGACGTTTTCTTGGGCAATTATGCACCTAGACCAAGTTCCTGTCTACATACATCCGGAGCTTTGCCGTCTTATCTCAGTTTAATTCTACCCCCGCAAAATATTCATCAAGGTATTACATTGAATCATCCAACGGCTAACCAGTCCAGTATCTTCCATAGTACATTTCATTCTTAATCCTTCCAATCACTATCAATGCGCAAAAGCTGCTATAGCAGAGACTAACGGGCTACGGCCATCTCGATTCGATGGTACTCTGCCATCAGGAGCGAGGGATTCGACCACATCTGTTGCCCATGACATGAATCCCCCATTGTATGGTATCCTTCCATCAGGACAGGAGGGTGCGCAATACATGGATATGCTTCGCTGTGTCGTCGAGCGTATCACGTTCCAGAACGATGAGAACGGCTATACGATCCTCAAGGGAAAGGCCAAGGGATATCGCGAGCTGGTGACCGTAGTCGGTCCGATGCCTTCGGTCGTAGTGGGATCGGTGCTCAGCCTGCAGGGTTTCTGGAAGAACGACAGCAAGTTCGGTTCGCAGTTCACTGTCGAGTCCTTCGAGGAGACCCTTCCCGCCACCGTTTATGGCATCGAGAAATATCTCGGCTCGGGCTTGATCAAGGGAATCGGGCCGATTTACGCCAAGAAGATCGTCAACACATTCGGAACCGATACGCTCGAAATCATCGAGTCCGATCCCGAGCGGTTGCTCGAGATCCGCGGCATCGGCAAAATCCGCGTTGCTCGAGTGAGGAAAAGCTGGCAGGAACAGAAAGAAATCAAGAACATCATGCTCTTCTTGCAAAGTTACGGGGTGAGCACCAGCCACGCGACGAAGATCTTCAAGACCTACGGCACGGACAGCATCGCCGTCGTCAAGGAAAACCCCTACAAGCTCGCCGACGATATCTGGGGCATCGGTTTCAGGACCGCCGACACCATCGCTGAGAAGCTGGGAGTGGCGAAGGATGCCCTGGTCAGGTTGCGCTCGGGTTTGCTATACACCCTCAACAAACTGTCGGAGGACGGGCATTGCTATGCCGTCCACGATCAGCTGTTCAAGGCTGCATCCGAGATGCTCGAGTCTCAAGGTGAGAAACTCCAACCGGTGTTGGACCAGATGGCACATGCCGGGGACGTGATCATCGAAGATAAAGCCATCTATCTTCCCCCCTTTTACTTTTCGGAGATCGGTGTCGCCAAGAAGATACGCGCACTGATCGAAACAACCGGGGTGATCGAGCGCATCAATAAACCGAGACCCAACGGCATCACTTATGACGAAATCCAACTCGAGGCCATCAGGACAGCGGCGATGAGCAAGTTCATGGTCCTCACCGGCGGACCCGGGACTGGCAAGACCACCACCACGCTCGGCATCATCCAGGCTTTCCAGGCTTCTGGCCTTCGGGTGTTGTGCGCTGCTCCCACCGGCAGGGCCGCCAAGAGGATGGGCGAAGCAACCGGAATGGAAGCCAAGACCATCCACCGTCTGCTTGAGTTCAAACCACCCCAAGGATATCAGAGGAATGCGGACAACCCGCTCGAAGGGGATGCCTTGATCCTCGACGAGTGTTCGATGATCGACATCATCCTCATGCACAACCTGCTCAAGGCGGTTCCCGATGGCATGACGCTCATCATGGTCGGCGATACGGACCAGCTGCCCTCGGTCGGTGCGGGCAATGTGCTGAACGACATCATCGCGTCGGAGGTAGTCCCTGTCGTGAGACTGAAGCGCATCTTCCGCCAAGCACAAGGCAGCCGGATCATCATGAACGCCCACCGCATCAACCAGGGCAAGGGCATCGATATCGCCAATGGGAAAGGCTCCGACTTCTTCTTCATCGAAAGCGCCACACCCGAAGATGCCTTGGATAAGATCATCGACCTGGTGGCTACTCGGTTGCCACAGTACTACCATGCCGACCCGATACGCGACATCCAGGTGCTCACCCCCATGCAACGCGGCTTGGTGGGAGCTGCAAATTTAAACAGGATGCTCCAGGAACGGCTCAACCCAGCCATCGGGGCATCGGGCAAACCGAGTCTCACCAGAGCAGGAATTGAGTACCGCTTTCTCGACAAGGTGATGCAAATCAAGAACGATTATGACAAGGAGGTCTTCAACGGAGACATCGGCACCGTCACGGATGTCAACATTGAGGATCAGGAGCTGACGATCAACTTCGACGGCCGAGATGTTGTCTACGAGAGATCGGATCTGGACGAAGTTGTGTTGGCCTATGCCACCACGATCCACAAATCGCAGGGCTCGGAATATCCCATCGTGGTCCTGCCGTTCATGATGACCCACTTCGTGATGCTGCAACGCAACCTCCTGTACACCGCGGTTACCCGAGCGAAGAAGATCCTTGTGCTGATCGGTGAGAGAAAGGCCATCGGCTATGCCATCAGGAACTTTAAGACGAGCGAGCGAAACACCCGGTTGGACGCGAGGCTGAAGACAGAGAGAGCTTGATAGGACTGAGATTCTCAACGCTTACAGACTACCTCGATCAAACATCCCAACTCGGATCAGGATGGTAAGCAGCTATCAATGGACATGAGCCTGATGAAAAATCCTCGTGGTCTGTTACGCTGCTTATGTCCCAGCTCGAGATATCCTGATTGAAAGCGGATGCATTAGCGAACATCCAGCTCATATCGGTGACATTGCCCACATCCCAGCTTGAGATATCCCCATTGAAATCGGTTGCGCTTTCGAACATGCAATACATATTTGTGACATTGCTCACATCCCAACCCAAGATATCCTGATTGAAAGATTCAGCATAATAGAACATGCAATTCATATCTTCGACATTGTCCACAACCCAGCTTGAGATATCCTGATTGAAGGATGAGGCAAATTCGAACATCATGCTCATATCGGTGACATTGCCCACATCCCAGCTCGAGATATCCTGATTGAAAGACTCAGCATGATCGAACATCCCAGACATATTCGTGACATTGCTCACATCCCAACCCGAGATATCCTGATTGAAAACGGATGCCTCACCGAACATCCAGTGCATGTCGGTGACATTGCTCACATCCCAACTTGATATGTCTTGATTGAAGGTTGGGTCGAAAAAGAATAGGTTGCTCATATCGGTTATTTGCGAAGTGTCCACTGTGGTTACATCTTCACTATTTGATATCATATCGATCAATTCATCTCTCGTAACTTGTTTTTTCCATTTTGCGTACAGCGTCTCGTCTTCAGTTATCGGGGTGTCGAAGTCCCAGACCGTTATATAGGTGGCCTCGGCATACCAACCGGCAAACGTATAACCCGCCCTTGTCGGATCGACCGCGGGTCTTGTTGCTGTTTCAGTTTCTTGAACCAGCTGTGCATCGACAGGACTGCCTTCGCCAGTATTGAAGGTGACCGTATACATCTCCGGTGGCGTCGGGCAGCTTATCAGCACAACAACCACACACGCCAGCAAAACCCCACTACCGATGCTTCTCATCGAGGTCTCCTTTGACCCGCGCATTCGCTTGTTGAGGGCTTCCGACAGGCTTTTCCAATCACATCACTCCGGCTCAATGGCTCATGGGGAGTCTTGTGGCAGCGAACAGGGTTTCGTAGAAGTTATCAATCGGTTAACTATAATACCGCTACTTATGACACAATTGCAATAAGAATCTATGATGACTGACGTTATGGTTTGTGACAAGCAAATCGGTTGTTCTTTTTAAAGGGCTCAACTCATATCTTGTGGGATTGGCCTCTTTCCTGAGCTGATCGGATGTCGATATAGTTGTGGAATCATCACCGAAATCCCAATAGGGTTCAGGGGTTACCGGTAATTTACAACGCATTTTTAAGATATGGAAATAATAGGAACTATTCTCCAACCCTTGATTATCTCTACCTTGAGACCCTATCAAACATAGTCTGGATATTGAATTGAATATTTCGTAGTTTACTATGATAGTTACAAAGAAAGCTGTTCTATCGAGCCAACAAGCCGGAATATGGATGAGCCAAGTAAACGAAATGTCAACATAGGGCTGCGGACACTTACTCCCATGTCTTCGGAAATCACCAGCCAAAATGGTACAATGACTTCGTGGGTACCGCCACTGCGTTGGGATCGGGGCAGGCAAACACCTCGGGCTTGGTGAATGCGTTCGCCGGCTCCATGTATGGCCAAAGCATGGGAACCTCGATCCTCTGGACCCAAGATGCTTTTCCAGCTTCTCCTACTGGAATTCCTCGGACGATTTCGGCAGCACCGCGCGGTTTCAGGGCTTTTCCGGAGGCAGCATGGATAGCGTACACAGGGGCGATGTCGCCAGGTTAAGACCTGTGCGCGAGTTCTGATGAACTAGGAAACCATGAGGGGTACCATGTCTCTTATCTCGCGCCCCGACAACCGACAGGTTTGCTACATATTCAGTTACCTGTGTATCTTTATGGAAATCACCCACACATCATTTGAACATAGTGGTGATCACCGTCACGGCGCAATACAGCAAGGCTGCTGC
>CAZJAK010000004.1:44803-55913 GCA_964543935.1 uncultured Spirochaetaceae bacterium | reverse complement strand
ATCATTTGAACATAGTGGTGATCACCGTCACGGCGCAATACAGCAAGGCTGCTGCCAATGTGTACGAGACCAACCGCTGATGATCGGCCATGATTCGTTTGAAGAAGTTGCCGAATACCGCCCAGCAGATGTTGGCGCTTGAACCGACTGCCGCCAACAGCAGTGCGAAAGCAGCAATGGTGAACGGTTCGCGATAATACGGCAGGACGAACGATCCTAGGGCTGTCAAGCCATAGAGGATGATCTTGGGGTTGACGAACTGCAACAACAAGCCGGCGATGAAGGTCTGCCCATGTGACGGGCAGTCTCCGTTCTGTTTCGTTCGGATGGTCTTCCCTGCCAAGAACAAGATGTAGGCGGCTCCAAAGAGAGTCAGGGCAATGCGGACGGCCGGAAACGCGTCGTACAAGCGGGCGCCAGTGAAGGCGCAGGCCTGCATGACCATGACGAAGCCGGTGAAGATGCCGGCATTGAAGGGCAAGGCCTTGCGCAATCCGACCGTGGCGGCGTTGTTCATCGACATGATGTTGTTGGGCCCGGGGGTATAGGCCGATACGAGGATGAATGCGATGAACGAGGCGACATTCGGCATGACGCTCATGGTACGCCTTCAGAAAGATGCGGTCAATGGCATATCCGGATGCAATGATTGTAAAAGGAATTATCAGCGAGCCCTTGCCGGGTCGCAATTTTTTTCCGATTCTGATATAGTCGCTCGTGGCCCTCGCAGGTTTATTGCCCGACGCCCTTGCCATCAGCAGGCGTCGTGTTTACTATACAAGAGACGAAGGAAGCATAAGAAAGAGGAAAAAGCATGATCGCTGAACAAAAAGTACGTGAATTGGAGAACTCCGCAGTGGAGTTGAGCATCACCGTCCCGAAGGACGCCCTGACTGCCGAATACCGCAAGACCGTGGACAAGTACGTTAAAACCCTGCAGATCCCGGGGTTCCGCAAAGGGAAGGCTCCGGCATCGGTGCTCGAACAGAAGATCGGTCCTGGCATGCGTGAAGAAAGCGTCTACAACGCCATTGAAAACGCCGTGAAAGAGGCCTTGGACTCGGTCGAAGACAAGTACAAACCCCTGCCCTACAGCACCCCGGCTCTGGTCGACGAGGAGAACATCGCCAAGGACATGGCGGGCGACCTTACCTTCGCAGTCACGTACGACATGCATCCCTCCTTCGAACTGCCCGCTTATACCGGCTTGAGCGTCGAGGTGCCCCAAGTGGTCGTCTCGGACGAGACTGTGGCCAAAGAAATCGAGCGCTTGCGTGAACAGAACGCCATGGTCGTCGACAAATCGGCACCTGTGGCCGACGGCGATATCGTAACGGTCGATTACGCCGAAGTCGATGCCGATGGTAACGAAGTGGCTGGGACCGACCGCAAGGATTTCATCTTCACTGTCGGCAGTGGCAGCAACTTTTACAAGATCGATTCCGACATCCTCGGGATGGCCAAAGATGAAACCAAGGTCCTGGCAAAGACCTATGCAGAGGATTTCGAGCAAGCCGAGTACGCTGGCAAGACAGTATCGTTGCGCGTAACGGTCAAGCAAGTCAAACGCCGCGAGGTTCCCCTCTTGGACGATGACTTCGCCCAAGATGTAAGCGATCAGTACAAGACTGTCGAGGACCTGCGCGCGGCCACCAAAGCCAAGCTTGAGCAGTCGCTCAAAGGGCATCTCGAAGAGGTCCGTCTCAACACCTTGCTCGACAAGATCCTTGAACAGACCACTATCGCAATCCCGGCTTCCATGCTGGAATTCGAAGTCGACTCCACCTGGAGGCGTTTTGTGAGCCAGTCGGGCATGCCCGAAGCTCAAATCCTGAAGTACCTTGAATTCCAAGGCCAGTCCAAAGCCGATTTCACGGCCAATTGGCGCACCGATGCCGACCACAAATTGCGCGTTCAGCTGATCATGGACAAAATCAAGGACAAGGAGGCTTTTACGGTCGATCAGTCCGAAGTGGATGCCGCAGCCGAAGAGCAACTCAAAGAGGTCACCGACGAGGAGACCCGCTCATATTACAAGACCATGATTGAGGACGATCTGAAGATCAAGAAGACTGGCGAATTCCTGCTAGCCAACAACTCGATCACCAACGGGGCTGAGATCGGTTATGAAGAGTTCATGGCCGACCACCAGCACTGAACGCCATAGCGGCATCGGGCAACCGGTGCCGCTCAATTCTTTCTATTGGAGGATGCCGCATGCTTGATGCTGCCCACGAACAACTCTCATCGCTCATTCCGGTCGTCATCGAGCATTCCGGCGTAGGCGAACGTTCTTTCGATATTTACTCCCGGCTGTTGCGGGACCGCATCATCATACTCGGAGAACAGATCACACAGTCCACGGCCGATGTGGTGGTGGCCCAGCTGCTCTTTCTGGAATCGGAAGATCCCACCAAAGACATCAGTGTATACATCAATTCTCCTGGCGGAAGCGTCACCGACGGATTGGCCATCTACGACACGATGCAATACATCAAGAGCGATGTCCAGACTATCTGTTTGGGGCAGGCGGCCTCGATGGCTGCTTTGCTCTTGGCCGCCGGCGAGCCAGGTAAACGTTATATTCTTCCCTCGGCCCGCGTCATGATCCACCAACCGTGGGGCGGAGTGACCGGACAAGTATCCGATATTTCCATCCATGCCCGCGAGCTGTTGCGCATCAAGAAGCTCACCATCGAGTATTTCGCCAAGCATACAGGCAAAGACCAATCGGTCGTCGCCTCCGATCTTGAGCGCGATTATTTCTTCAGCGCCCAGGAAGCCTTGGATTATGGTCTGGCCGACCACATCATGAGGAGGTGAGACGATGGCACGCAACATGCGCGTATGTTCTTTCTGTGGTAGGAGTTCTAAAGAAGTCAAGCGACTCATCGACGGTCCGGGTGTGGCGATTTGCGATGACTGCGTTTCCACCTGCTCCCAGATGCTCAAAGCCAATCCGGTCCAAGGTGAAGCATCCGGCGGGGTGCTGGACGAATTACCGACCCCGAAGGAGATTCACGATTACCTCGACGACTATGTGATTGGGCAGAACGATGCCAAGAAAGTCCTTTCTGTGGCGGTTTACAACCACTATAAACGGGTCAAGTATCAGGACAGGTTCCAAGAAGCCGGCCTTGAGATGGACAAGTCGAACATCTTGTTGATCGGACCGACCGGAACGGGCAAGACCTTGCTGGCCAAGACTCTGGCCAAGCGTCTGAAGGTCCCCTTCGCCATTGCCGACGCCACCACCCTTACCGAGGCAGGCTATGTCGGTGAAGATGTGGAGAACATCCTGCTCAAACTCATCCAAGCCGCCAATGACGATGTTGCAGCGGCTGAAAAGGGCATCATCTTCATCGATGAAATCGACAAGATAGCAAAAAAGGGCGAGAACGTATCGATCACCCGCGATGTCTCCGGAGAGGGTGTCCAGCAAGCGTTGCTCAAGATCATTGAGGGAACCGATGCCAGTGTCCCTCCCCAAGGGGGCCGCAAGCATCCCAACCAGGAGATGATCAAGATCGACACCCGCAACATATTGTTCATCTGTGGTGGCGCGTTCGTCGGCTTGGACAAGATGATCGAAAAGCGGGTTTCCGCCCATCAGATGGGTTTCGGTGCCAAATTGTACACGGAGAAGGACAAGGATGCCGGGACGTTGTTCAAGCAGCTCCATCCGGACGATTTGATCAAGTTCGGGCTCATCCCCGAATTCATCGGCCGGCTGCCCATCCATGTCGCCCTCGACAACCTGACCAAGGAAGACCTGATGCGGATCATCACCGAGCCGAAAAACTCGTTGATCAAGCAATACACTGCATCGTTGAAGCTCGATAACGTCGATTTGGTATTCCTGCCGGAAGCTGTCGAAGCGATTGCAGAGAAATCGATCGCCCAGAAGACTGGGGCCCGTGGTTTGCGTTCGATCGTCGAAAATATCATGATCGACGTAATGTACACCATCCCCTCCACAGCTGGGGTCAAGAGGGTGATTGTAAACCGCGAGACGGTTGAGAAATCGCTGCAGCCGGTGCTTGAAACCGATTCGGCTGAGACAGCGTAGGAGTGAGCGATGTTCGTCTACCCGCCCGTCCCAAACGACGTCATTGAAGCAATCCGCTCCAGTACCGTCGCTATTGTCGTCGGGCATGTCAGTCCCGACGGTGATTGCATTCATTCACAGATAGCGACCCAAAAATTGCTTCAGAAACTGGGTGTTGAAGTGCATCTGGTCAACGCAGGACCATTTCTACGCAAGGAGATCAAACGGTTCGAGCCGTTGTTCGCCCCCCATGTCGACGAACAACTGCGCTTGCGCAACCCGTTGGTCGTCATGGTGGACTGTTCCACGCTCGACCGTATCGGTCATATCGGTGACGAGATAGCGGGATTGAAGATCTTGACCATCGACCACCACTCGTCGGGCACCAAGTTCGGCGACTTGTCCTACATTGTACCCAAATCTTTTTCTACTTCACTGAACGTCATGCAGTTATACAAGGCGATGGGGGTCGAGATCACCCCCGAGATTGCCGACCACATCTTCTTCGGATTGGCCACCGACACCGGTTTCCTCAAATTCCTCGGACCATTCAGGGGTGAGACCTTTCATCTGATGGCCGAGCTGGTTGATTTGGGAGTCTCTCCCAACGACATTTTCAACCGGATGGAAGGAGGCAACACGTTCGAGTCCCAGCTCTTCTTGGCCCGTTTGTTGCTGGATTCGAAGCGGTTGCTGGACGGACGGTTGATGGTTGCGACCGAAACCGAGGAAGACTTGTTGGCTTACGGCCCCGACAACCGCCCGACCGACTCGTTGTACGCCCATTTGCTAGGAGTGGACGATGTCGAGGTGGTGCTGTATTTCAAGATAGCTGGTCCCCAATTGTGGGAGGTCGGTTTCAGGGCTTCCCATTCTTCAGTTATCGACGTGGGGGCGATCGCCTCGGATTTTGGTGGTGGCGGTCACCGCAAAGCCGCCGGTGCCACCATCGAAGGTCAGTATCGCGACATTCTCAATCGTTTGACAACCATCATCGACGGCATATTGACTGAAAGCTGAACAGAGCTCCACATCAAATAATCTTCTCTTTTCTATGCTTTGAATAAGATTCTCGACATCTCATGCTTGGCACGGCACGTGCTTATAGGTCTTCCCACATGCACACAGGAGGGACGATCCATGAGCAACATCACCGATCCTGAACTTGATCCGTTGACGACACGGGTTTTGGAATTTCAACGGTTGAGCGCTGCCTCTCACGACCCGCAAGCCGATTCACATGCCACCCGTTTGTTGTCTGATCTTGTAGAGTCAGTCTGGCTGATCGCCTACCGCTATCCCGTGATGGTGAAGGTCCTCGAAGAGGAGGATGCGGCCGAATTCGTGCTGCGCTTCCACAACCGCATTCCCACCATCATCCGTGAATTCCGTTATGAGCACCTGTCCTTCGAAAGTTATGTCAAGAAAGTGGTATTCTGGCAATCGGGTTCCTTCCTACAACGCAAACGCAAGCGTGACAACCGTTGTCCGATCGATGTCAACGAACCCGAGACCATCCAAAGGATCTTGTTTGAGTCACAGGGGGGGCCACCGAACATGGCCAAGGACCAAGGCTATGGCGATACAACATGGGAAGCGTTGTGCACATCGGAAGAGGCTCCATTCTATGCAGAAGGTTCAGCCTGGAACCTCGATCATCCGCTCTGCAAGGAATTGAAACAGCGCATGCAGCATTCGGTAACCTTGCGCAAGCGCTTGTTGCAACTCATCTTGTTGTGTTCCGACCGTCTACAATCCTGCCATATCGCTGTGCTTGCCCGGTTCATGGGGATGCAGGAATACACGCTGGCAAGCCTTGTGGCCAAGGCCATTGATAAAGGATACCGCCGGGTCGAGATCGACGATGACCTACGGGGGGTGCGCGACGCTCATTTCCAAGAGGCGCTGCGCCGGTTGGGGGAACTCGAGATGCTCGAGCACGTCTGTGCCGATCCCTATTATATCGAAGGAGCCAAGCGACGCTACGAGCGGGCCAGGAAGTTGTTCCTGTCGCGTTGCAAGGAGAGCCGGGGGCGGCCATCGGCGGTCACCCACGCCATGGTCGCCTCATTGATGTCGATTCCGAAGGGGACGGTAGACTCGGGAATGGTCTCACTACGCAACTTGATCATGCGGATAATGGACGATTGCGGGTAAATCGGGTATGTTCGATGCATGAGGCTCTTGTTCGCATCCAACAACCGTCACAAATCTTTTGAAATGTCGGCTTTGCTGGCACCCCACCATCTTGTATTACCACAAGAAAGGGGAATCCCATTTGAATTCGAAGAGATCCACGACACGTTCGTAGCGAACGCCTTGGGCAAAGCGCTTCATCTTTACCATCTGACTGGCGAGCCGACCTTGGCCGACGACTCCGGTTTGGTGGTGGATGCCTTGGGAGGGGCTCCGGGTGTCCACACGGCCAGGTATGGTTCTGAACAACTCGATTCAGTCCAACGCTACCTGCTGCTGCTTAAAAACTTGGCTGGAGTCCCTATGGAACGGCGCAACGCCCGCTTTGTCTGTTCATTGGCGCTCGTGTTGTCGGAAAGCCGCCAATTCGTGATCCAAGAATCGGTCGAGGGATTCATCGCCATGACACCATACGGGGAAGGAGGGTTCGGATACGATCCTGTCTTCATCGTTGCCGGAACCGACCGGACCATGGCCCAGATGAGCGACAGTGAGAAAAACCATGCAAGTCATCGCGGCCGCGCTGCGCGACGGATGCTAGCCTTGATAGAAACACTTGAAAAAGAGGAGCGCTACTATGTCTGCTGAGAACGCCAAACACGCGATTGTCTCACGTAATGAGGTGCCGGTTTCGGACACCTGGGACCTTGAGGCCTTGTATGGCTCGGAATCGGCTTGGCAAGCCGAATACGATGCGGTCACACAGGCGATCGGACAAGCCGAGACCTACCGCGGGACCTTGGCGGGTTCACCGGCAACATTTTTAGCGGCCTTGAAATGGCTCAACGATACCTCGATGATCGCTGAACGGGTCGCCCATTACGCATTCCTTCATCATGCCGCCGATGGTGGCGATAGCGCCAATCAACGCCGGCGTGGCATGGCGATGCAATTGATCACCAAGTGGCGCTCTGCCGTCTCGTTCTTCGATCCCGAGATCCAAGCGATGGATGAACAGCAGGTCCGTTCATGGATTGCCGGCAAGGAATTCGACGATTTTCGGGTGGCTGTCGAGAAATTGCTGCGTTTCAAACCCCATATCCTCAGCGAGGGAGAGGAGAAGATCCTCGCCATGCAGAGCGAGGTCGGCGATGCCGCCCAGAGTACGTTCGGGGCACTGACCAATGTCGATCTCGATTTCGGCACGGTCCCCACTCCCCAAGGAGAGCTGCCGCTGACACAGAGCACCTACAGCTCGTTCATGCAAAACCGTGACCGGGACATCCGTAAAGCAGCTTACGCCCGCTTCTACAAAGCCTACGACAATCATAAAAACACAATCGCCAGCCTGTATGACGCCAGTGTGAAGCAGGACATCTTCAAGGCCCAGGTGCGCAAGTATCCCGATGCCCGCAGCATGTACCTGTTCCCCGACAAGGTTGATCCGTCGGTGTACGACAACCTCATTGCCAGCGTCCACGAGGCTTTCCCGTTGTTGCACCGTTATTATGAGATCCGACGGCGCATGTTGGGCTTGGAGAAGCTGGCCCACTATGATGTGTATGTCCCGCTCTTGGGCGGTATTGAAGTGAAGCACAGCTACGACGAGGCTGTGGCGCTGATCGCACAAGCCCTGGCACCGCTGGGGCATGACTATGTCGCCACCCTGCAAGCGGGCTTGACCGGCCAACGGTGGGTCGACCGGTATGAGAACAAAGGCAAACGCTCAGGAGCCTTCTCCTCCGGTGGCTACGGTGGCAAGCCCTACATTCTGTTGAACTACAAGGAGGACGTGCTGCGCGACGTATTCACGATGGCCCATGAAGGCGGCCACTCGATGCATAGCTATTACAGCGCCCGTAACAATCCCTATAGTTCGTACGATTACACCATTTTCGAGGCCGAGGTGGCCTCCACCTTCAATGAACACTTGTTGGCCGACTACCTGTTCAAGCGGGCCGAAAGCACCGACATGGCCGCCTACATCCTCAACAAGCAACTCGACGACATCGTGGCAACCTTGTTCCGCCAAACCATGTTTGCCGAGTATGAGAAGTTGGTGCACGAGCAGGTCGAAGGTGGCGAACCGATCACGGTCGAATCATTGCGCAAGACCTACCGTGGTTTGTTGGAGGCTTACTTCGGTTCCGAGGTGGAGCTGTTGCCCGAAAGCGATCTGGAAGGCCTGCGCATTCCCCACTTCTACAACGCGTTCTATGTCTATAAATACGCGACCGGCATCTCGGCTTCGATGGCCTTGGCGACCAAGGTGATGAACGGAACTGTTGCCGACCGCGACAGTTATCTGGCGTTCTTGAAGTCGGGTGGCTCGACCTACCCCATCGATTCGTTGAGGAGGGCGGGCGTTGACATGGCCAGTCCCGAACCGGTCAGGATGGCAACCAAACGGTTTGGTGAGATTCTGGATCAATTTGAGAAACTGGCCGGCCGCTGACGAGCGAGGAATCACACACAAGGAAACCCTTCGCAGTCACCGGCTGTGAAGGGTTTTTTACCAACAAGGATGAAAGAGATGATCAATACACCAGATGTCGCCTGGATCCTGAGGGAAAGACACCCTCACGACCTCACCAGAATCAATGAGATATTCAGCGTCGAACAAGCCCGCAAAGCCCGCCGTTTCCACCGCCAGATTCCCGGTTACAAGATCAGCCCGCTCAAAGCGCTGCCGAATCTGGCGCTGATGATGGGCGTTGGTGGGATATGGATCAAGGACGAGGCCAATCGTTTGGAGTTGAACAGTTTCAAGGTGTTGGGGGGATCGTATGCGCTCTATCGCTTCATCCAAGAAAAACTGGGCCTCGCTGGAGAGGACACGCCTTTCAACTACCTGCGTTCACCAGAGGTAAAGGAGAAGCTGGGGGACATCACCTTTGCCAGCGCCACCGACGGCAACCATGGCCGCGGGATTGCCTGGGCAGCCAAGAAGTTGGGCTTCAAATGCGTTATCTACGTGCATAGCGAGACCAGTGTCCGTCGCATCGATGCGATCAAGAGCAACGGGGCTGTCGTCAAGGTTGTCGACGGCAATTACGACGATGCGGTCGACCAGATCATCATCGACGCCAAGAAGCATGGCTGGGATATCATCAGCGACACCAGTTGGGACAACTACACCACGATTCCCACCTGGATCATGCAAGGCTATCTGACCATGCTGTTGGAGGCCCAAGAACAATTCAGCGGGCAGGGCATCGTCAAGCCGACCCATGTCTTCGTCCAAGCCGGCGTGGGTGCTTTGGCTGCGGCGGTCATCGGCTATTATCACAGTCTTTTCGGTGAGAAAGCCCCTGTCTGTGTGGTTGTTGAGCCTGACAAGGCCCCCTGTCTGTACGAAAGTGCCGTGATCAATGACGGAAAGCCCCACACGGTCACGGGAGCGCTGAATACCATCATGGCCGGCTTGGCGTGCGGGGAGCCGAGCCCGATCGCATGGGAGGTACTCAACGAGACTGCCGATGCATTCATCACCGTACCCGACTACATCGCTGCCAAAGGCATGCGGGTGTACGCCACCCCGTTGGAAGGCGATCCGTTCATCATCAGTGGTGAAAGCGGAGCCGTCACCTTGGGAGCGATGGTGTCCATCCTCAAACGGCCCGACTTGCAACCGTTGAAGGAGGCTTTGAAGCTTGATTCCAAGAGTCAAGTGCTGTTCATCAACACCGAGGGCAACACCGATCCGATCCATTTCAGACAGATTATTTGGGAGGGTTCAAACCCCGTTCCGAAGGAGCATTGGACCAATCTATAATGTATTGACTAACGCAAAACAATGGTGTAGGTTGTGTCCTGTCAGTTGAGCGGCAGTGGTGGAATTTGGTAGACACGCTAGCTTGAGGTGCTAGTGGCCGAGAGGTTATGCTGGTTCAAGTCCAGTCTGCCGCACTCTGTTAAACCCTTATCATAAAACAATATGGTAAGGGTTTGTTTTTTATAAAGACTCACCCCGATGTGTGACACCAAATTGATGAATCATGCAGTCGAGCTTTTTGAGACCTGTACTAACAGACAGATACTATACTTGCTGACTTTCAGGACACGACTCGAGAGACATGCTGAACCTTAGCGACATACCTTCCTCGTTCTTTGATTCTTTTTCACATAAATCAACGAATTTGATTTGAACACCCATATCTAACGCAAGGGCAATTTCAGTGAGAGTATCGATAGTAAAATTCCTATGACCATTCAAGATTTGAGAAACGTTTGCCAAAGATGTTCCCATTGTTTTTGCGAGACTGGTTTTATTGATCCCTTTAGAGTCCATGATGTCGTCGATTGCATCCGTGACTTCGAATCTAAGAAGTTGCTTCCTAACATCAGCATCCTTCATAAGATCTTCAAGCCTATATTTTTCTTCAGGGTTCCTTCTGAGTTTATTCACCACACCCCTCCTCATGAACACACCGTGATGGTACATTTGTTAATAATTGTTCCTTATCCTTTTGTATACTTCCATAGCATTATCTTTCTCTTGTTTGGGCCACTTTTCATCTTTTTTCTTTATTCCATAAAAACATATTAACAATCGATCCCTCTAAAAACATGCAATTCGTATCTGAGAACCAATATCTTTTATTTCCCAGACCTCATCTTGAAAAAGTTTGAACCGCTTCATTCCTCCATAGTGAGGGAATACTCCGTTGACTTGAATCAAGATGGATTGCACAGTAGCTTTGTCATACTTTGATAGACCTTTATAGTATTTTATACATCTAGAACCAGTCACTATGCATCTAAACTTGGATCCATGGCCACCCAGTATAACTAATTCCTTATCATCAACACCCACTCAATTCTTCCTTATTAAGTTATATATTAAGTTAGTATTTTACGTCAACAAAAACTCACTATATCTAACACATTCAGTTGGACATACGCATCAAACTGCTCTAGATGTAT
>CAZJAK010000004.1:42621-44793 GCA_964543935.1 uncultured Spirochaetaceae bacterium | reverse complement strand
GCAAAGAATCAAGATTCAGGCAGACATGGTCATAGATGATATGTAATCACCTTGGTTTGGGTTTATCGGGAATCGATGTGGACACACCTAGGCATTCCAATCGACCTAGGAGCGCGGCTAACCTCGCTCAGATCCAAGATATAGTTGCTTGCTCTCTCTATGGTTCATCGCTATCCTTTTCATCCTGCAAACCCAACGTTCTCTTGTTTGAAAAGGTATTGTTATCACTGAACAATCACACCTCACCATCGATGTACTCGCCACCACCGACCGGTTGTTGTATAATCCATCGGTATGGCGATATTCGATGTGAAAAAGGATTTGAAGGAGTTCTACCTTCCCAAGCGAACCCCATCCATTGTGGATGTTCCTGCGATGCAGTTCATCATGATGGATGGTGAGGGGGATCCGAACACCTCGGCAGCTTATCAAAAAGCCGTTGAAGTGCTCTATGCTTTGTCGTACTCGATTAAGATGAACAAGAACGGAATCCCGTTGTACCAAGAATACCGCGTAGCTCCGCTGGAAGGCTTGTGGTGGTTCACCGACAACCGTTTCGACGGGAGCGTCATCGGCAGGAAGGCCGAATTCAAGTGGATCATGATGATTCGTCAACCCGATTTCGTCACACCGGCAGTCTTGGAACATGCCAGGCTGATCCTTGCCAAGAAGAAACCTGGCCTTGATGTTTCGGGTGCCCGCTTGGAGACTTACACTGAGGGACTGTGCGCCCAAGTGATGCATATCGGCCCGTATGACGACGAACCAGCAACCATCGCTGCCTTGGAGGCTTTCATTGCATCCCAAGGATACCGGACAGTGATGTCGCGTATGCGCCAACACCACGAGATATACCTCTCGGACCCCCGCAAATCCGCTCCAGATAAACTCAAGACCGTCATCAGGCATCCGATCGAACGGATTGACGGCTAATCCAACTTGGTCATTCCAAACGGTTGGGTATATAGAATGCCGCAATCGCTGTACAATACCGCCCTTACAAAGGTGGCGTCCACAGGCAATGTAGTCGTGCTGAAGGTCTCTCCGAGGGCCACCACCTCGCTCGACTGCGTTTCGCTGTAATAGGTTACCCATTGGATGGAATTGATCTTTCCTTGTGTAGTCAAACGCACGCCATCGCTGAGAATCTCGATATCGACGATTTTCACATCGGCAGCAGTCTCCCGGGTGAACGGCTTGAACACGAAAAACTGACCGGCTTCAAGCGCACCCCTCACAGCAGTCTCGCTCAATTGCGGCAACAACAGCACATTGCGGTTCCATCCCAAACCCAAGCGGGAGTGCATGTCGTCATTGCCGAAGCCCCACACGGGCCGCTCAGGCATGGAAAGCTGTAAAATCCTATCCCAGCGTTCACGGTCTTCGCCATAGCGGTCGTTCTGGTTGTAAATCTCCAATCCAATCAGATCAGGATACATTGCAAACAGGTTGACATACCAGCTGTCGCTCTCATCATACCGTCCGGGATGATGGAGGATGGCCAATCCCCCTCCATCGGCAATCTCGATCAACGCCTCTTGTTCGGTCTGGACAGTCCCGACAAAGCCGTTGAACCAACTACCGATATGATGGTGTTGGGAAATTTCACTGCCCTGCACCGCCACCATGCCCAAGACTGCCGGATCACGGTCCTGCCACGACTCTTCTGCAGCTTGATCGGCGATATCGGTCATTGCCGTCCATGGGTAGAGTGTGGAAGGCCAGCGATCATAATGGCTGGTGTTGTGGTCGGTGAGCGCCAACACCGAATAGCCTAACTCCTGATAGGTGTCGATCACGTCTTGCGGCTTCATCTGCCCATCCGACAGATCGGTATGAGTGTGGAAGTTGCCGTCATAATAGCCGATGGTAGCCCAATCGATGCCAACATACGGATTATCGATCGCATAGCTGTGGTGATTGTAGGGAAGTTCCACCACATTGAGGAAACACCCGCTCGAGATGAGTACTATGCAAAGGGTGAAGAGCAATGCCAACCTGCTGTATGTGAATCTTCTCATCTGTACTCCAGCTTCATAACAGGATTCATTCCAAATATATCATAGCACATTACCGGGCTTCTTTCAGAGAGGTGTCGGAATGTGCTCTCTTGGTTTCAGGAACCTGCAGTGGCCGCAACCACGCTATACACCCTCATGCGGGGACAATTGA
>CAZJAK010000004.1:18301-42611 GCA_964543935.1 uncultured Spirochaetaceae bacterium | reverse complement strand
TCGGAATGTGCTCGACTGGTTCTCCGGTAGGGACTATACTCTGTTCGCTATGACTAATCGATGGAGCGAAGCCTCTCCCGCACTCCAGAAACGGATTGCGGCATTGTGCACCAAGGAATTCCCCAACGCACCTTCTCCTCTTGATGCAGGGATCCTTCGCATGAAACGTATCCAAAAAACTTTGGCCGCCATTGACGCCCAAGGAATCGAAGACATGATTTTCCATGGATACGACAGCATAGAAGCATGGACCAACCTGTTGGTGGAACATGCCGTCTCTGTTGAAGAACCACACCTGCACGCCATGCTGGATTACCTTCACAAGCATGGCGCGAGAACTACACTCTACACTCGCGGCTTATCGAAACGCTTTTCTTCGAATGAGAATGCCAACTCTGGCTACGCAGCCATCATCAGAGCGACACTGTTGGCCCAAGCGGGATCGACAGGCGAATCCGTAGTCAACCAGGAAGTGGACCGCTCGTTGGAGGTTTTCAGGAGGTTGAGTTCCTATGGAGAGCTGGCTGATTTCACCGTCAGGTATGGTGACAAGCTGGTTTTCCGTGACGGGGCGATGTTTCCCGACTATTACACGTTGAAACTCCTTGCGTTCACTGACTCTTGGAAGAGTGAGGAAAACCTTGGGATTGTCGCTGCCGGTTTCAGGAACCTGCTGCGACTGCAACCATTGCCCATGATATATATCCTCATGAAGGGACAATTGATCGCTCCCGCTTGGTATGCGATGCAGGATTTCAATGTCCCGTTCATTACGTGTTGTGAGGCCAAAAAAGCCCCGTGGTTACGCCAAAACGAGTTCATCGCCCGCATGGGGATCCTGGAACAATCGGATTTCCATCAAGTGATGCAGGATGTTAATTCGATGTACGATGATCCTGAAATGTTGCGCAGGGCTGTGCACTCAATCGGAAATCCCTATTGTTTCATGAGATGGGGCTCTTATGGCGGTTTGGCCCTTGAAGATGATTGGCGTAGCGATACCAAGAAATGCAATGACATACTGTTCAGGGTGCTTCTGATTCGCCAGTATTCGCTTCAGGCTCATGCAAAGCAGCCAAACGCCGTTTGTCGCGATAGATGACCGGCGATGTACCGAACAACACTCCCTCTTCCAAAGCTGTCCGTTCCATCTTTGTCAATTCCTTGGCGATGGTCGTCACATTGCGCTGGAATGTGGGCGAATTGATTTCGGCCACCTGCTTTCCGCTCACCTTGCGGTAATGGGCATAGTTTTTCCATAGGCTTTGTGTGATCCGCTTGAGCGTTGAAGGTTTACGCAACAAGTTCAACACATCGTTGCGGAACGTTTCGATGAAGCCCTCGGGCAAACGTTTGTCCAACGAGGCGATGGTGCGGCCCATCGACCGGGCCCATTCGTTATCCAATTCCTGGCAGAGGAACTTCAAGCGGTACCACACGGCATGGATATCCGACAATTGCTGCAGCGAAACAGTCTTCAACCAATGGAACGCCAATAACCGGCGTCGCCAATCCCACCATTTCAGTGGACTCTGCAAATCGTCAGCGGGAATGAGGAAGAATCCTTGTTCCAACAACAACGCCCCGAACACCCCCGGAGGATTGCCCCGTTTGAGGTTCTTCATGGTCGTGCGGTACACCCCACACGATGGACTGCCGTCACGGTAGACAAATGCCGTCACGCCAGCTCGGTGCAGGGCTTCCAAGCAACTCACTGCTCCCGCCAAAACGTCTTCAGTGACATCTTTGCCAGCACGGTTTTTGATCCTTGCTTCGGCTCTCCATACCGAGCTACCATCCCCGCCCGACAAATGAATAGGATCGCGGGGTACTCCCAAACCGGCCATGCTTTCAGGACAAACCGGGCACCAGATGAAATCAGTCCGTTCACGACCAAGGTTTTTCAAGATATCGGAGCCTTTGCCATCGTAGCGGACAGGACAGCCCATGGAACAGGCGCTGATGCCGATCCTGATTTTCTCAGTGATGACTACTTGTTGCGTATCGGCCATGCACTCCTCCTGATACAGTCAATGAAGGGATGAAAATAGCACTACTTGGTTCCTACCCGACTCTTTCGCTACATATAATGCGCGATCGGCCACATCGAGCAATTCTTGGTCGCTATCACACGGACATTCTGGAAACGAAGAGCCTCCCAGACTTAATGTCACCTTGATGGCTTGATCACCATGTAAAATCTGCTTCTCCTCCATGAGGCGACGCACTTTCTCGGCTAATTTTTGGACATCGTCGGACGAGCTGCCCAACAGCACTGCGAAAAATTCGTCGCCACCGATACGGACCAAGATATCCCCTTCGCGCAGAGCCGAACGGACCGTCGATGCGACAGCCCGGATTACCCGGTCCCCCACCGCATGGCCATACGTGTCGTTGACGTGTTTGAACTTGTCGATGTCGAACATCACCAAACCCAACGAAGTCTTCGTTTTTACCGCCCGCACATACTCCTCATGCAATCGGGTCAGTCCGAACCGGCGGTTGTACAGCCCCGTCAACGGATCGATCGCCGCCAACTTCTGCACTTGGTCATGGGTCATGGCATTGTTCAACGCAAGAGCCAGGCTGGTGGCGAACAACTCGAGCGTTTCGGTAAACTCTTGCAGGAAAACTTCATTGGAAGCCAACACGATCACACCCATCGGGACTTGCTTGTAGCGGATTGGCTCGAGGACCACTTGTCTGGCAGGGAACTCGGCGATGATTCCGTCCAGTCTGATATCTTGCGGAATATCGATGGAAACCGGACGGTCGGCCTTGAGCATGTCGAGCACCTTCGGATGGTTTTGGAGGGTCTCCGGTTGCTTGATCAACGTTGACGCCATCGTCTGCAAGCGGCCGTCCATCTCCACCAACACCGCTCCTCCGGTGGCATGCGAGATAGCCAACAAGTTCCCCAAGGCATTGGCGCAAATCGAGGCGGTGTCGAGATGGCTGGTGAGCATTTGAGTGTAGGTGCGGATGGCCATCTCTGTTTTCATCGAACGGGCCAAAGTGTCGACCAAGGTGTTGAACGCCGCAGAACTCTCGCCAATGGCATCGGCTGAATCAACGGCGATGTGGCACTTGAGGCTATCGCAATCGAACAACTCACCCTTCCTCGAGATCTCGTGCAAATGGTGCTCGATATCGACCATATGGTCGGCCAGCATCCGCAAGCGGCGACCAACCACAGCCGTCGCCAACCGAATGTTGACCCCACCGACGATCAAACCGGCGATTACGCAGGCACTGAAAAACCACCACGACAGTGCAATGGAGGCATCGATGCCCAACAACACCATGAAAAACGGAAACACCAAGCCGATGAGCAATCCAAAACCCATCATCCATATCGCCAAATCACCGAATACCCGTTTGGTCAACCTCATGGCACACACCTTTGCCCTTATCATGACATAAGTTGCCAAGGCTGAACAGGGTCCTGAGGTGCATCGGAATGCAAGTCACTTTTCAAGGTCGGCAATCGGCTTGCAATGCCGTCGGCTCTCCTGTGACCAAATGAATGATCGTATCCGGTGGATGAATCACGACATCGCTGAGCCAGCGTGGCCGGACATCCGCGACCGTCAAAGCCGTCAGCGGACACCACCACAATTCACTGGAGCAATCCGAAGCAGGTGAACGCCACTGTGCCGGCACAGTGGTGAGGAAGTACAGGCACAACTCATGAATCGGCACACCGCTGGCATCGTCGGCGAAAAAATTCTCGTCAATCACGACCAATCTGCCCACATGGCAAGCGCAAGCCAATTCTTCGTGCATCTCGCGCATGAGGGCTTCGCAGGCGGTCTCGCCACTTTTCACCCGCCCGCCCGGAACATACCAATACGGAGCCGGATTGTCACGCATCACCAGCACTGCGTCCTCGCGTACAATGAGAGCTCCGACACGGTAGTTGAACCGCCATGGGCCGACCTCGAAACTGATGTCGCGCATGTCAGTGGGCCGACTTCAAACCGGCGCCGCACAACGGGAAAACCACAGACCGGTCGGCCTCGTGCACATAGGTTTCCTTATACTTCAACCAGCCGGCGTAATTGGCAGCGCTGGTGAGCTCGACGTAACTTCCCCGAGAGGCCAAAGCCGACCGGGCAGCCAGGATATCCTGTTCGCCCACCGTCACGAATCGTCCGTCAAGAGCACGCATCTCGGCTAGAATCTGGGCTCCCCGGGCTGGTCGAGCACTGGCGATCCCCTCGGCGATGGTTGGTTTCGTCAACACATCGAGCACATGTTCCGAGTGCTGTGAAAAAGATGTCGCCAATGGTGCACAATTGGCCGCTTGCACCGCCACCAAGGTTGGGAAGCTCTTCAGATAGCCCCACGCATGCAATTCGCGCACAGCCAAGGCTACTCCGAGCAACAAGGTCCCGTTGCCGACCGGCACCACCAGGATGTCGGGCAATTGCCCGCCCAACTGCTCGTACAGCTCGTAGACATAGGTCTTGGTCCCTTCATGGAACAAGGGATTGAAGATGTGGCTGGCATAATAGCCACCGCTCTGCTCAACTTCGGCGATGGCGCTGCGGGCGGTATCCTCGCGAGTGCCCGGGATGCGGTGCACCACCGCCCCGTGCGCCTCGATCTGTTCCACCTTCTTCGCACTGGTGGAAGCCGGAACGAACACATCGCAGGCGATGGCGGCCCGTGCGCAATAGGCGGCAATGGCAGTCCCGGCATTCCCGCTGCTGTCGGCGATGCACCGCTTCACTCCGATTTCCTGCATCATGGCGACCAACACGACCGCACCACGGTCCTTGAACGACAAAGTCGGCATCTGATAATCGGCCTTGCCCCATACATTCGCTTCGTAGCGCACCAAGGGAGTGCCTCCCTCGCCCATGGTCAAGGCCTCTACGACAGAACGGTCTATGGCGGGCAAGACTTGCCGGTAACGCCACAACGAATGATCGCAGCTGCTTCGGAGTGCTGAGAAATCCAACGGTTCGACTCGCTGGTGAAAATCGAACAATCCGCCACAGGCGCAGCGATAGCCTCTGTAATCGATCGGATAGACGGTCTGGCACTTCTGGCAGCGGTATTGCATAATGTTCCCTCACTTGTGGTTTCTGATGGGATTATATATCATGAAGCAAGCTGAATTCCAGATTGTTTTCAGCGGAGGTACCCCATGCAACTCAGCGATATCGAGACTCCCGCCCTGCTCATCGAACAAAAAATCCTGCTTCGCAATATCGCGGCAATGCAGAAAGCGGCCGATGCGTGGAAGGTCGCCCTCAGACCCCATACAAAAACCCACAAGATGCCGGCCATCGCCACCATGCAAATACAAGCCGGGGCACAAGGCATCACCGTGGCTAAGACACAAGAAGCCGTCACGATGGCAGCTCACGGCATACGAGACATCTTCATCGCCAACGAGATCGTATCGCCAGCCAAGCTCGAGCACATCCGGGAGCTGTCAAGCAAAGGAGTGCACATCTCCTTCGGCATCGACAGCCTCGAGGCACTCGAACGCATCGAACACACCTTCACCAGTGAACACCCGGCCCGAATCCTCATCGAGGTCGAGACGGGGGAGAACCGCTCGGGGGTCATTGAGGAAGACTATCTTGTCACGCTTTCCAAAGCCATCGCACGGTGCCGCCATGTCGATTTCAGAGGAGTGTTCTCACATGAAGGCCACACCTACCGCGCCAAGGACCATGCCCACTGCCTTGACTTGTTTGGAAAGGCCCAACGCTTGACCCTCCGCTTTGCAGCCATAGCCGGGCAAGAAATCGGATGGTGCCCTACGGTAAGCATCGGAGCCACCCCCAGCATCCTGATTGCAGCGCTGCACGAGGTTCCGTTGGAACGGGGCATCACTGAAATCAGGCCGGGCACCTACATCTTCATGGATGCCTCGCAAGGCAACGCCATCGGAAGTCACGCCACCTGTGCCGCCACCGTGCTGGCCAGCGTGGTGAGCAAACCAACCGCCGAACGAACCATCGCCGATGCCGGAGCCAAGGCCCTCACCATGCAAAGCCGCAGCGAGGGCATCTGCACCACCGTCGGCAAGGGAATCGTCACCGGCCATCCCGGCACATTCGTCGATGCCGTCTATGATGAACACACCATCATACTCGACCGTGCGTTGCATGATTCTGTCGCCATCGGGGATACGATACGGATCATTCCCAACCACATCTGCCCGGCGGTGAACCTGTACGATCAAGCCTACCTGGTAGATGGCGATACTGTGGTGGACATCTTGCCCATTTCAGCGCGCGGGAAAATCCAGTAACCTACGGATGAGCCTTATTCTCTGCAATCCAATGGTTTCATTGTTAACTAATAATGTTTACAATTCAATTACCTACCAAAGATTACATAAGAATAACCGAAAAGGTGCTGTACGAATTCGACCATCAGGTTTAGAGTGGCACATAGTATTAAAAACCAAGAGGGTCGTGATGGACATTGAACAGACAATCGCCAGCAACATCAAACGAATCCGCTCGGAAAAAGGGTTGACCCAGGAGATGTTGGCCCAAAGATGCGGCATGCAGATTTCGTACATCGGGATGATCGAGATCAGGAAAAAGAATCCCAAGCTGTGCACGGTGCAACGGATCGCCAAAGGTCTGGGGGTCCATTATTTGGAACTGCTCACCCCGGCAGCTACATGCGGGGAGGACGGGGTATCCGAGGATGCCGAACCACTCGAACTGGCCAGCCGGGAAATCCAGAATGTCCTGCAGCGCTACTTTACTAAATCGGAAACCAGCATTGTCTGAATAAAATGTGATGTATAGCCCGACAACCCGTGCTACGATGGCATATGGACGCCCGATGGGTTGAAAGTTCACGAGAATTGCGCGAATTCGTTAAGTTTCCCGAACGGTTGTATCATAACGATCCCTGTTGGGTGCCGCCGCTTTGGCATGAGGAGCGGCATGCCTATGATGCGCGCACCAATGTGATGTTGCGCGACAACGAACATGCGATGCTGCTCATCTGTTCCGATGCAGGGACAACCCTTGGCCGGACACTGGTCTACATCGATGCCCGCTTCAACCGGTTCTACCGTTCAAAGGTAGGATTTTTCGGAGCGTTCGAATGCATCGACGACCAAGCTGTGGCCGATTTGTTGCTTCATGAATCATCTGAATGGTTGCGCCGGCATGGCATGGAAGCTATGCGGGGACCGATTCACCCGATTGCGGAAAGTTGGGGATTCCTATTAAAAGGATACCAATCTTTGCCCGTCTTGATGGCGCCCTACAACCCGCCCTATTACCACTCGCTCATGGGAACGCATGGGTTGCGCAAGGTGATGGACCTGCTGGCGTATGAGGCTGATTTGGATCGCGGCTACCATATACCCGAACGAATTGAAAGGTTCGTGGAGTTTTTCCACCAGCGCCACCCCGGCATCACCACCCGTCCGATCGATGTCAAGCATCTGCTCGACGACGCCAAACATATCTGGTCGATTTCCAACGAATCGCTGAAGGACAACTGGGGCTATGTCCCAGTGGACCTATCGGTGATGGAAGACATGGTGGAACGCCTGAAAGACATTCTGGACCCCAATGCGGTTTGGTTTGTCGAGGATCAAGGAGTCCCGGTCGGTTATGCGTTGGGATTCCCCGACCCAAACCCCGTCATCAAGTCCATCGGGGGACACTTGTTTCCATGTGGATTCATACAATTATTGCGTGTCCGCCATAGCGCCCGCCGCTACCGGCTGTTCGCCTTGGGCGTGCTGCCCAGCCATCAAGGGCTCGGTCTCGATGTCCTGCTGTACAAGAGCCTCCACGACGCCCTGCGCGGACGGCTGGGAGTCATGGAGGCCAACTATATCCTTGAGAACAATTGGAACATCCGCAACGCCTTGGAAAAACTCCAGATGGTCCGCACCAAGGAGTACCGGATATACGAAATGCCGTTGGCGTCACCACCGAGCCCCTAGGCGGGCAGGAACTGTCCCTGCCGGCACGAACAGCCCGTGCATGTCGATGCTGCCGTCGGAAGCAAGCGATGGCAGCACGGTCATGTCCGTCGACAGGAATGCATCCCGTTGCAGGGTTTGTCCGCTTGAATTCACACAAGCAGCACCATCCCAAAAGAAATTATCGGGTGAAGCCAAAGCCGGCATCTCGCGGTAATTGTCGCCGACAGAACCTTGCATGGACAACAACCCCGTCACTTTGAACGCCCGCACTCCTTCGCCTTTACCGTACAACGCCACGTTGGAACCATTGTTACCGTACGAAGTGCATCGTTCAACCACGATGGCTGGATTGGAATTGCTGGTGATGCCCACGTTGCCGTTGGCGTAGGCGATGCTGTCACGCAACACGTGTTCGACGACGATGCCATCGCCACCCAACTTGAATCCGTTGCCATCCCCGTTGCCCCACCCGTCCAACAACGATCCGTTATGGAAAGCCACGCACCGTTCGATGAGCACGGCTCCGATCGGCCCCGAGTCGATCTTGGTATAGAGGTCCCAACCGTCATCGATGTTGCTGTAGGCGATGCACGAACGGAACACGTTGCCTTCACCGCTGGTCAATTTGGCGGCGAATCCATCGGCATTGTTGGCAGCCGGGTCACAGTTGTCGTACGATACGCAAGACTCGACCAGATTGTATGACGGCCATTTGTCCTTCCGTTCCGTGCTGGACCCGCTGATCTGCATGCCGGTATCGCCGCAACCATAGGTGCGCACGTTACGGATGATATTGTGGTTGCCGGCTATCTGCAGGCCTTTGACATTGTCACCGGTATTGGTGATGTCGATTCCTTCTATGATCCAATGGTCGCCCCACAGCTGCATCCCGCCACCGCTCGAACCAAAGTCTAGCACAGCCCGTTCATCCGAAGCGGTACGCACCATTTTTGGTTCGGTGCCAGTCCCGTTGTTGCCACGCTCGATCACGATGGCCCGGGAAGGCCAGTACGTGCCGCCTGATAGCAGCACGGTCTGACCTGGTTTCACATAGTTCAAAGCCGACACGATATCCAGTGGATCAGATTGAGTGCCCCGTCCGAAGGGAGAACCGGATGGCGAGGCATATAGTTCGCGTCCCTCGTAGGTCAGGTGGATGACGGTATGGGAGATGCTGAGCGGCCGATAATCTTCGACGTAGGCCCGCAATTCCCGATCGTAGCGGGCCATCACCTGCCGTTCGCCAGGGCGGTAGGCTGGGTCGACGCTGAATGTCACTTGATAATCGTTGATACCGCGCTTCAAATTGAAAGAGGTGGCGAAATCTTCAAAAGCCTTGACCGGGACGTTGTCTATCAAAATCCGCCGGTCGCTGTCGATGACCTTGAGAAGTCCGTCGGCATTGGCTGTGAACTTGAACGGATACACCGGGTAAGCATAGGTGGAGGGTGAATCGACCTTCGCCTCCAGTGGGATCAACTCGGGTGGTTCAGCTTGAGCCGGCGGGTCGCTCGCAGCATCGCTCACACGAAAGCGTACGTCACGGATGGTGGCGTTACACCCACGGGCCACTGCGAAGCCGACATAAACATGCTCCACATCGAGTTGTTGGAGTTTCTCCGGTCCATAGAGGACAAACTCGGTCACCGTCTCCTCGGTCGCATATTCCTTGGCATAGATCGCATGGTCGCCGGTATTGGTCTTTTTCAGAATGATGGTATACACATCGCCAGCCTTCACCAGATCTGCTTGGTCATAGCTGTAGGCCCGCGAAAGACTTTTACCTTGCAAAGCGATGCCGGCATCCCCCATCGCGAGGACCTCGGGGGTGATGCCGGTGACGAAGCGGGCTCCCAACGTATCCTTGCTCGTCTTCTTGACTCCGGCGACAGTCTCCTCGAATTTCGTGGCGATGATGCCGGCGGAGTTGGTATAGTGGTTTTCCCCGCTGACACCGTACGCACCCAAACTGTCGAGTGCCAACAACCCGAATCCCTCCTGACCGTCGGCAACGATGTTGATGTAATCGATCTCAAAGGTAGCCGTGAGCTCAAAATTCTCCGTCCTCGGATCTATGGTTGTATAATAAAACGATATGCCATCATGGAAAGCGGTGAACTTACCACCTTTTTGGTCGACCTGATCGTTGGACGCATTGTACGTGCAGGAGAAAAGCTTGAAGACCATGTCATCGCTGTCGATCATCTCCATGCGGTTCAAATCGGCTTTCGTCGATTGGCCGAACCATGTGAAATTCCAAGGTCGTTCGCGATCCTCGCGGATGGTTTTTATGGTCTCATCCGACTCGGACCGCTCGCCATTGCGCAATGCAGCCACTGTCACGGCGTACCGTTCGCCGATGGAAAGACCTTCGAACAGGCAGGACAACCCAGTGCCTGCCGCATGACGGCGTTCTTCACCATCCGACAACCGGATGGCCGACACCTCGTACCCGTCAGCCTCCTGCACACCTTGCCACGAAATCGCCAGCGAACCACCGCCTTGGTTGAGCAAGCCGACCACCGGTCGGTCCAGGGGTAACATGAAGCGATACTGCACGGGCTCGGATTCAATGGCCAAGGCCTCCTCTTTGCGCAAAGCAGAGACCATGAAGCTGTAGGTGCCGCTCGCATTGGGTTCGAACTCGATTTTCTTGGTCAACCGACGCGATTTGCCGACAGGGCGCTGTTCCAACAGCTTGCCTTGGGAGTCGTACATCGACACCACGGCGCTGTCAGCACCGGCATCGGAGGTTTCCAAGTCGAAGGAGACCACCAGGCGCCTGGGATTGTCGGAGCGCGCCTCAATCGAGACAATCACCGGTGGCTCGATGGTTGACCAGAGCGGCCGGACAGATTCGGCCGCTACAATCCCTGAAACCAACAAGAACACCGACGCCATGGCACATAGCGCCCGTCTACCGTTCATGCTCATGCTGAACCACCTGTGATCTGTGCTCTTAGCTGCTCATTCCACCACAATTTGGTAAATATTGATGCCGCTGTTCTTGGAGAACACGACATACTCGCCACCAGAACTGATCTCGGCTTTGGCAATCCCCGCCGAAGTTCCGGCATCCGGCGGAGCCGTCAATTCAGCGACCACCGTTCCATCGGCTTTGGCCAACACCAAGACACGGGCATCGGTCTTGCTGCTGCTGTTTAGATACAAGGTGACCTTGGCTTTATCCTTCACGGTGAAATGGATCGAACGATAATCGATTGCCCCGCTGCCGTTGAGCTTGATGCGGGCGTTGAAAATCTCGCCATCCTCGGCAGTGCGCGGCTCATTGATGGCCTCGATGGTGATACCCTTGTCACTGCGGGCGAACAATCCGAATCCATCGATCGTCACGGTGGCCGTGACCGCACCGGCGTCAAGATCGTTGGCGCTGATGTATTGCTCGGCATAGAGCGTGGAGACCGATCCAAGCATGATCAGCGCACACACGGCTACCAACCGCCCGAAGCCCATCCTTCCCTTACCCATGCGATTCCCCCTTTTCACCCGACTGAGCCGGGCTATTCCCTTCATCACCAATTATACGAGGGTCCAATGCAGGATGCAAAAAGAAATTATGGGACGATTCCGACCTCTATTTGTAAAAATCAATCTCCATGGAGCTGTTTGGCAAATTGCTGCAGGCGGGGGCGGTTGTACCTTTGGGCCAAGATGCACGGTGCGTTGACCGCCACGGCATACCCGATCATGCACCAACCTACCCATGTCTCATTGAACAAGAAGAACAACACAACCGGGGGAATCTGCAGCAGGTGGGCTAACTCGGCCCGGCGAGTCTCGGCGATGAAGCGTTCGATGTGGTGCTTTGTCACATCGGTCAGCCTACGCTTCGAGAACCCTTCCGCGAACACCACGCCGCCATCGGGCAAAAGGTCCTTCCAGAGCTGGATGGCGAACACCGTGCGATAGATTCTCCCGCCTTGCTCCCATCGCCATGTTTTGAACAAACTCGAATGCCTAGAAAACCATGTCGCAGGAATCTGCGCAACAACACACGAGACGCTCAGGTGGATGACCAACCAGAGCCCGAAATCGACCAGAATCGTTAGTTTTGCTGGCCAAAACCACAGCCTCATCGTCTGTGTCTCCTTCTGATGTCCAGCGTCCTGCCTTTCCAGCGCACACGTCCGATCACGAAGGTCAAAAACAGGCTCCAGATGAATACCGAAAGAAAAAAAAGATAAGCGACTGGATAGAATGCCGCTGTAAGCCACCAGAACCGGCCGACCTTGGTTGCCATCCAGCCGATTTGCACCCCGTAAGCCGCGTACATCGCCAGCATCGGCCACAGCGGTTGCCCGGCTGCGCTTGCAAAAGCCATGAGGGAGGCACCGACCCCTGCCACCCACAAGGTCGCCAGCATGAGCGTCAACAGCGAGGTGGAAACGGAACCTGAGGCGAAGTTTTTGCTCCAGCCCTCGACGATGGAAGCGACTCCGTCAGGATACATCCTGAAGGAAACCACCCCTTTGCCGATAAAATTGCGCCGTGCCAAACCTTTGGCAGCAAGGTTGCGACCCAGTTGGACATCGTCCAAAACAGCGTGGCTTCCCGCGCTGTGACCGCCACAAGCAAAATAATCTGCTTTGGTCATCATCTGGCAGGGACCAAAGAACAACGGGGATTCGTGTGTGGCTTTCCATGGCAAGCCGATGCCCGATCCCATCATTTCCACGATATTGAAAAACAACGACAAGTTCTCATAGGGTTTGACGATGGCGTGATGGGGCTGGACCGAAAGGGGCGACTGCGAGGGCATGAAATGTCTGGTCAGGATTTCCAAAGCGTCGTCTGCAAGGGAGGTGTCGGCATCGAGGAACACCAGCACATCCCCTGATGCCTGCAGGGCACCGTTCCAACAGGCCCATGACTTGCCTTGCCACCCTTGTGGCAAGGCTGGGACGGTCACTACAGTGCAGATTGCTTGACGAGCCACACAGGCGGTGTCATCCGAGGAACTGTCGTCCGCGACGATGACCTCATCAGGCAAGACCGTCTGACGACGTATCGATGCCAGCAGGACGGGTAAATTGAGCTCTTCGTTGCGCGCCGGTATTATTATCGATACCCGGGGCTTCGCTTGATCACCGGCATGCTGACTTTTGCGCAAAGTAGGCAATGTGGCCATCAGACAGGTCCCGCAAGCCCAGCATGCCGCTTGCATCAGGATGTCCATCGGCCACCTTCATGCACCTAGAAGGAGTATTTCAGCATGCCCACCACCCGGGTGAAACGCCACGGGCCGCGCGACACAGCGTAGGTGGTTCCATCGGTCTGTTTGGTGGTGAATTGTCCGACCACAGTCAGGTTGAGGTTTTCCATGAAGGCCAAGTTGCCGACAAAACTCACATCGAATAACAAGTCGGTCGCTTGGTCCGTGAAGACATACTGCTTGCTGGTCTCAAACATCACCGCCACCAAGTTCAAAATGATCGGCATGCGGTAACCGACCACATATTCGGCCCGGTAGAATGTTCCGTTGCGTTTGAAACCGGCCAACTCGTACTCCCACAGGTCGTCGGCGTCGGCTGCGCTGAAGCCTTGCATGTTCAGCTCATGGTAGGTGCGCATGAGAACACTGCTCCATGGTCCTGAGAATATCGCTCCGGTATCGAATTGAAGGGCCGCCCCGGTCCGCCCCATGTAATACGCGCCACCGAAGGAGGCTGTCGTGATCGGGCCGCTGCCATCCTCGATAAAGCGCAAGCCCTTCAAAGAATCGGTCAGGTCCCAGCCGGTCCCCAAGCTGCCGCCCAGGCTCAACTCGGCCACGGCTACCGGGGTGAGCACGACATCGACCGCTCCGGTAACGGCGATGGGAGAAAGCCCCGCCAGAGCCTGCACTTTGATATTGTTGCCCGAAGTGAGCGGCCCCTCACCGGCAAGGAACGGGACCTTGAGGGCGTAATCGGTTTCAACCTTGAGGTCCATGATGGTGCTGACGATGAGTTCCACGCTGCCGGACGAAGTTGTTTCAGCCATCACCGGCATGCCGGCAGCCACCATCACACACAGCACGGCCAATGCAATCCGGATACGATAAGAAGTTGTCATCATAGTATGCTCCTCGTTCAGTCGGATACCTACACCTGTCAGCATAGCATACCAGCCACAGCTGAAATAGAGGTAATTCATCCTATCCTCGGCATGATATCATCGTTATACTTGCTTATGATGGATATATCGGACAGAGGACCGGCCAAGACATGAAGGAACGGACGCTCTCGACCATCACCAGGATCCGACTGTCGATCGCGACAGCCGTTGCCACAGTGTGGTTGTTCATCCCTGCCACTCTGGCCGCGAACGGATTGTCGTTGCACCAGATCACACAATCGGCCGGCTGGACCAGCAGGGAAGGCACGACGGTCTCGACTGCAGCAACCTTCACCGACGGGCAAACGAAAGTCTATGGCGGCATCCGCGGTCACCGCGTTGGTTGGAATATCTCTCTCGAAGCCGATTTCCCGCTTGCCAGTACACGCGATTGGACGAGCTCACGAATCAGGACGCTCGGGCAACTCGCCCTTGGGAGGGAACGCGAAGCGGCCGTCAACGCTTCGGTAGGCTACTCGCAGACCTTCCAGCTCGGCAGCGCCGCCCTCTGTTATGATGTGGGCATCCAAGCAAGTGCGACCACAGTACCCGACGTGCCGCAGCTGCTCTATAATTTCGCTCCCCGTTACGGTCTTGAAGCCTCGCTGGAGGCTCTTGAACGCATCACCATCTCAGTCGGCATCTCTTCAGTATCCCGCTACTCGTTCGCCATCCAAGCGATGAGCCCGATGGCTCAAGCTAGATTGGCTTGCGATGTGACCGACCACATCTCAGTGGGTTTCGAATATCTGATGCAGTTTTCGGACATTTTCCCGGAAACCACCATCATCATCAGGCAGGAGGCAACCGCGTATGTCGCATGGAACCGCTGAACAGTCGGTGCGGCACACCATCATGGCGATCGCGACAGTCTTGCTGCTCTGTGGTGCGACCGCCTGTGGCTTGGGTGAGTATCCCAGAGTCGAGTTGCACGAGCCGGGCAGCGGGTTCGACCAACCCATCGAGAATCCTTCGCCACGCGAAGCTTTTTCATTCCTCATCCTGAACGACATCCATTTCGGCCGGCCCGACAGCGGAGTGTACCGTGCCCACGAAGAGTTCTGGACATGGCTCGACCAGTATCAAATCACAGCTCCGCTTCCCATCGAGCTGGCCTTGAACCTGGGAGATTTCACCGACGATTCGCAAGAATCGCAGTACATCGAGTATGCCGCCTTTGTCGATGAACTGGAAAGCCGTCAGATTCCCACCCATACCGTGGTCGGCAACCATGACGTTCGCAACCAAGGCCGCACCTATTTCGCCAGTTATGTGAATCCGCTCAGCTCGCGCCGAATCAGCCATAAAGGAATTTCGTTCTACCTGCTCGATACCGGCAACCGCAGCTTGGGCAAAAGCCAAGTGGACGACTTGGCCGAACAGACCAGCACCGATGCCAACCTCAAGCTGTTCTGTTCCCACATTCCGCTCTACGGTGGTCCTGGGCTGTTCTATTTCGCTTTACCCGACTTCCAGGAACGCTCGAGCGTGCTCAGCACCATGGTGCAATCCAAAGCCGGGCTCTACCTGAGCGGACACCATCATGCGGGCGATGTGGCATGGCGTTTCAGCGAAGTGACCGCAGAGTTCATCTTCGGAGCGTTCCATGGCAGGGATTCGCTGTTCGAGTCGACATTGCCCCGTTGGTATGTGGGCACCTTCGACCCAATTGTCAATACCATCCGGATCATGCGCTACGCCGTGGGTAAGGACAGCGTTGTCCAAGAAGACTTGATCGAGACATTCGCAATGCCTTCGATCGATGCTCCCTAGCAGGTTCGGTTTGTTCCGACTGCGCTGAACGGCTTGTCGGGGTCGACAATGTAGCGGTACATGATAGCGGCCTTGACGCAACCGGTGGCCAACAGGACCAAGGCCGTCACAACCAGCAAGATGCCCACGTCAGGTACATAGAATATGATGGCCAGCCATGACTGGTGTGACAGCAACGGGATGGCGACCAGGATGGTCGAAGGCACCACGGCATGCATGAAGACCAAGGAAGCGATGCTCCATCCCAAGGGACGCCTCCTGCCGTAGCGCAACAAGCGGCCATACTCGCGAGTTTTGAACACTGTTTTACCCAGACGGGTGACCACCCATCCTGCCAGCACCAGATAGAGGATGAAAGTCACTTGTGCTGGATAGCGGTTCAGATCGAGCAATCCTGCATTGACCGGAATGTAGTCGGGAGCGTACCCGTACAGGATGTCGATGATGCCGCTTTCAATCCGGTCGCGATACCCGAATCCGAACAGCATGGAAAGGGTGCTGCTCGAAGCGTTGCTCAAGGTGACCACGGCAACACCATCGTCGCGCAATATCTTCAGCTTGGCTTGAAAATTGGTTGTCTCCCCACCGTGGTAGACCGTCGAGCCGCTCACATACCACCCGAAACCATAGGAAAGCGAGGCGGAAACCCGGCTGGACGGGTTGAACATCTGCTCTATGCTGTGCGGGGAAAGGATGCGCACCCCGTTGAGCATCCCGCCCTGCATGAGCATAGAAACATATGTGCCCAGATCGTTGGCGCTGGAGACAATGCTGTAGGCGGGAAGAAAATCCTGCCGGTACGGCAGGCGGGCCGCCATGGGGTACCCGAACACGGTGCGGTATCCTGTGGCCATCCCCTGTGCACTGGCTTCTTCCCCATCCAAGAAAGTGTGCTGCATCGAAAGGGGCCGTAAAATGTTGTCGTTGATGAAGGCGGCATAACTCGTGCCGCTGACCTCTTCGATGAGTGCTCCAAGGATTATGTAGTTGGCGTTGTTGTATTGGAAAAGGGTCCCCGGTATCGCAGTGGTAGTCAAGCTAGCCATCCGTTGCACCATGTGGGCGATCGATACGTCATCCCCGCGTAGCGAGGCCACCCGGTACTCGGCTTCTGGAGGCAGCCCCGAGGTGTGGTTGAGCAAGTGCCGCACGGTGATGCTGGAAGCACTGGCCTTGTCGGCCAAGGCAAACGAATCCAGATAGCGTTGCACGGGAGCATCAAGGTCCACGAGCCCCCGTTCAACCAGTTGCATGATCGCAGCAGCAGTAAAGGACTTGCTCACCGATGCAATGAGGAACGGTGTGTCGGCATCGACTGCAGTCCTCGTCGGATCGGCGATCCCGTATCCAGCCGAATAGACGACCGCCCCGTCACGCACCACTGCAACCGCAAAACCGGGGATGCGGTTGGAGCGCATGCTCGCATGCACATAAGAGTCCAGCGCAGTGAACGTATCGTTACGCTGAGTTGCTCCCGTCAAGGTCATCCCGACCGACACGAGGATCAGGAGCAGCAAAGGGAACTTGTGCTTCATGACGGCATTATACTCCCATCGCGCTGAAAAACCCAACATAAGGTTGGAGAGCCCTGCAAGGCTTGCATCACACTATGGCAAGGGTATACGTTTGACACATATGTGGAGGTTCTCAAAAAGATGAGGATGAAACGGATGAGTTTGGCATTGTTGCTGGTGGTGCTGGTATTGGCGACGGTCTCTTGCCTGGCAGGCACCTTGCCGTTGGAGAAACAACCTGCTGGATTTTTCATGGGCATCTGGCATGGATGGACCGCACCGATTGCACTGATTGTGCGGCTGTTCAACGATAAGGTGCGCATCTACGAGGTGGTCAACACGGGTTGGTGGTACGATTTCGGCTATTACATGGCCATCATCAGCGGATTCGGTGGGTTGTCGCTGGCCCGGAAGAAAGACAGCCACTCCCATTGCCAATCGGACAAAGTCTGAGACCAGCTTGCTTCACATCCGAAGTTTCACCGTGAAAGCAGTCACAATGTCGGCTGATTCCCAGTTGAACAGGTCGTGCCATCCATACAGCAGCATCTCGGTCACATCGGCATACAGGAAATTGACTTCGAAGCCTACGCTCATCAAGCCCAACACGGAAAGATCGATGCCCAACCGAGAGACATAACGCATTGGGCTGACCGTGCGGGCTTGCCAGTCTTGGATATCGTCCACCCATACCCGACCGACTCCGGCATAGGGTTCGACGATAACTAGCGGGACCCTGGCCGTTGCCAGCGCCATGCCCATGACCCGCTTGACCGGTTCCGCTCCATCTTGCTGGAGCGTTCCGACCAAAGAGAATTCGGCTGAGAAACCAAAACACGGCGAGCCATACAGCTCCAAACGAATACCCGGGACTGTCTGGTCGTTGTCGGGATCGGCATCCTGCAGCCGATCAACCGCCGGATCTTGTCCGAATACCGCCCCCGTAAACCAGGTTGGTCCGATATTCAGCATGCTTTGGGCGTTGATGATGGCACTTGGCAAGGCCACCAAGGCCATGACTGCCATCCATGTGCGTACGTGTTTCATATATATGAGTATATGTCCCACCTTAAGGAAGTGCAAGGTTCGTCTGATGCGAAGCGAATCAGATGCGAGGTGCGTCGGTTCTGCATGGACACCGACTCCGATCCTTGGCAAGCGGTTGAACGGCTGGTACAGGAGCGCTTCAAACTCACGGCGTTGTATCCTTATCAGGAACTGGTGATCCGCTCCATTTTGGAATGCGGAGGCCTGTTCGGACCGACTGCCCGGCAACGCGGCCATCGCGAACAAGTGGTCGTGCTTCCGACAGGCAGCGGCAAGAGCGTGTGCTTCATGGTGCCGGCCTTGCTGCTGCCAGGACTGACGGTTGCCATTTATCCCTTGCTATCGTTGATGAACGATCAGGCACGAAGAATCGCTGAGCTTGGGTTCGAAGCTGTTCTTGTGCGAGGCGGCCAATCGCAAGCAGAGCGCCAGATGCTGTGGGAACGCTTGGAAGCGGGACAAGCCCGCTTGGTCATCACAAATCCGGAGATCTTGGCAGTACCGAGTGTCCTCTCCAAATTGTCCGGCTTCACCATCTCGCTAGCTGTCGTCGACGAAGTCCATACCGTCCCGCAATGGGGACAGACCTTCAGGCCTGCTTATCTTGCATTGCAAACAGCTTTGGAACACCTCAAACCCGATCAGGTCGTGGCATTCACCGCCACAGCGTCCCGATCCATCAAAGAACGGATCGATGCATTGTTGTTCGGCGGCAGATGTTCCCATCTGGTGTACGGGAATCCCGACCGTCCCAATATCATCTACCGTTGCCTGCCCTCATTGGCGCTCGAGCACGATCTTGAGATGACCATCCGGCACGCCGTGCGTTTGCCAGCCATCGTCTTTTGCCAATCGCGAGAGAAGTGTGAGTTTTTGGCATGGGAGTTGAGTCGACGCCTCCGCGACATAGCGGTGCGCCCCTACCATGCCGGCTTGACCAACACTGAACGCAATGCGACCGAACGGTGGTTTCATGCTGCCGAACAGGCTGTGTTGGTGGCGACCACGGCCTACGGCATGGGGGTGGACAAGAAAAACATCCGCGCCACCATCCACGTCGACCTTCCGGTCGAGGCCGCTTCGTTCCTGCAAGAGTCGGGCCGTAGCGGGCGCGACGGTCGACAAGCAACCTCGATCGTGTTGCTGAATCTGCACGCACGAGAAAGCACGACCGAAGTAGCCCGCATCTTCACCCAACAGCAACACTGCCGACGGAAGGCTTTATTGGAGACGATGGGATGGCCGGCCGATTCATGCAATGGATGCGATATCTGCTCCCAAACGGTAGTCACAGAAGCCGATGGACAGCACGAGATCATGCAACTGTTCAGGATGCAGCCCCTTTGTTGGACGATCGACACGGCCTGCCGTCTGCTTAGCGGAGATGGGCTTGTCGCCAATTGCGACCCGATCAGGCAGCATCCCCTGTTTAAGATCCTATCGGGTTGGCACGAGGACGATGTCAAGCAAGCCATCCAAGGGTTGTTGGCATCGGGTATATTGGCATGCCGGCATCACTTTCCTTGGAAAGACAAGCCTATTGTCGTCCGCAAACCGAAATGATCGGTTCACAGCATCGACTCCGCTTGGCTTCTTAAGCGCTCCACCTCGGCAGGACCTGAAAATCGTTCAAGGATGAAGGCAATGACCAAGATGCCCAGGATATCGACAGCCAATCTTGTCAGTGCGAAGCGTAGTCCCATCGAGGTGATTTCGAACAACAACATGGGGATTTTGGTTGTCGACCAAGCACCGATGAAAATCATCACGTTGCGCAGCGAAGAGCCCTTCTTGATCAAGACAGCTGCAAACGGGAAGGCCCCGTATAACGGACCAGCCGCTAACGAGCCGAGCAAGAACGCAATCAGCGCCCCGCTGACGGATGACTTTTCCCCGAGATAGCGCACCATCTTCTCACGCGGGATCCAGACATCCATGAGGCCAAGCAGGATGAAGATCGGAGGCAACACCAACAACATCGTCTTCAGTTGCGACAGGATCGAGTCGAACATCCGCTGTCGTGCAGCCGGCATGAAGAACGCTACGGCCACGAACCCAGCCAAAACAAGCAGGAATGGCAGATATCGCTTGAGTGCCTTGTTCATAAAGCCACCACCTGGCCCACCACCACCGCTACGACGAACGAGAACAGGAAAGCCATCGCGTTCCGCAACAGGGCCAGTCTGCGACCGAAATAGCGCATCTCCAAAGGCAACGTCACCACTCCCACCATCATCAAGCTCGAGATGAATGCCGCAATCTGAGTTGCTCCGGCTCCTTGGGAGAGCAAGGAGGCGGCAATGGGGAATGCCACAAACCCAGGAATCAAGGTGACCGCTCCGATGACTGCCGCCCCAAGCACTCCCCAGAAGCCCGATTCTTCACCAAGGTAGTGCCCAATGGTGCGCGTATCAAGCAGTGAAAATGCCAAAGCGACCAGAAGTAGAACTACTAAAAACTGCGGCAAGATCCCCTCAAAGGCTTTCCAAGCTTTCTTCAAAGCCTTGGCGGTCTTGTTCCTGTCGTTGACAAACGAAACCAGCAGGGCCACAAACGCGGCCCCGTACAATACGATCGTATCCATATATGTTACCGCTGGTTTTTTTTGAAAAACGGGAGAAGCAGCTTCACCACGATGGCCAACGCCATCGCCACCATGCCCACCACCGCCATGGCGATGACCGCTTGGACCGGTTCGAACTGGCTCATTGTCCGCTTGGTGTAGATGCCGAAGAAGGCCCAGATGCCCACCAATGCGTACCCGTAATCCCCATGGAAGAACACAGCCAAGATGTTGAGCAGCATGGCAACGACCATGACCAGCACCGTCCAGAACGACTCAGGCAGACCGAATCCGTTCCACCCAAGCAACACCAGATTGCTCGTGGCATTGGCGACCGTCGCAACGGTGATCCAGCCAAGATACACGCTGACAGGCAATGCGACAGCGACCTTTTTCAAAACGGATGCTGATTTTTCCAACCTGGTCGCCCCGTGCATCACGATCAGCGAGGCCAGCAGGGCCAGCATGAGCAGGAGATCCAACCCAACCAGACTCCAATGCCAGGCAACGATCCACAGCGAATTGGCCAACGAGGAGATGAAGAACCATGGCCCGACCGCACCCACCAATGCACCATCGTGCTCTTTATCACGCAGGCTGAACCATTGGTAACCAATGAACAAGATCAACAAGGCATAAATCACACCCCAGATGGCGAATGTGGTGCCCGACGGTACGAACAGGTTTGGAATTGAATCGGAAATTTCGCCGGTAAGGCGGCCGTTTAGCGGCAACCCGTTGGCCAAAGCGTTCATCACGACAGTCACCACCAAACCGATGGTGTTAAGTAGCACGAGAATCCGGCGCGTCCCATAGGCTATATCATGTGTTTTCATACTTTTGCTCCTTCGACAGGCTCATCATAGCAGAGCAAATGGCAAGCGCGAAAGGGACAAAGTCACCCAACCCGCTTCAATCCATGTGGAACACTTCGGTCAACGGTATGCTCAACGGTGAGAGATCGTCATTGACTTCCATCAAGTCGGCCATGTACGCCCACCACTGGCGTACAATCGGATCGCTGCCCAGATCCTGCGACCCGCTTGTGCCATGGTTGCGTTGGAATGCAAACAACGTCCTGCTGGAGGGTTCGAGAAAAATCGAGTAGTCGTACACGCCGGCCTGGGTGAGCACATCCTTCAACTGGGGCCAGATGGTGTCATGACGTCGTTCATACTCGGCTTGGCAGCCCTCCTTCAACCGCATGATGAATGCAATACGATTGTCTTGTTTATTCATACAAGCCTCCCGTGCAGTCCGCTTTCATGATGAGGCCATCTTGGCCCGGTAGCTCTCCACTTCCCACTCTCGGATGAAGATGATGTGCTCTGCACTCATGAAGCGAGGGCCTCCGAAACTCTCGGAGAAAGCGGCCACCTTGACCGTGTCGAGGAACAACGACAAGGCTAGCTGAGAAGAGGCGAAGACAGCGGTGCCCTGAAGGGCGACGACCTTCGGTTTCATTGCGTTAGCTTGTTCGAAGGCTTCGCAGCGCTTGGCGATCTCGCGTTTCGGATCGGCCGTGCCGAACACATCATCGCCGATGAACAAGGGTGCGAAGCCGCTGTAGACGATGTGGTCGGGGGTGAAGGCCGAGGAGACCGGCCAGAATCGTATGGCATCGGCCAAACGCATCTGCAATTCGCGATTGAACGCTGCTTGCGCCAGTTCTGGTTGCCAGTAAGCATCCAAGGCCTGCTTGGCGATGGAGAACCTAGACTGATCGGGCACGACCGCATCGAGCGAGGGCTTGCGTACCAAAGCGGCTTGTACTGTCCGCATGATGTGGGCAATGGTCTCACCGATGCCTGCAACCGTCTCGGCTCCCACAAAAAGCCCGTGGTTTTGGAGGAATATGACAGCGGGGATTGTCCCGCGTCGATCACGGCACGATTGCATGGCCTCCTTGACTGTCTTGGCTAACATGTAGCCTGGATCGACCAACGGGATCCACAGAGAATCGGGGAACAAAGTACGGCAAGCAGCCTCCCCGGCATTGCCACAAGTCATGCCATTCACAACCGCCGGATGCACATGTACCACGAACTTGAAAGGGATGATGGCGTGCAACAACGCCTCCACGCTCGGACGCTCAGTCTCGTTCGCGCAGCGTGCCCCCATCAAATCGACCAAAACGTCCTGCTCCCGAGCGTTGGTCTCCTCGGGATAGTGTTTGGACCACATGACCGCCATAGCCGCCATGTCCATCCTGACAAAGCCCCTTGCGGTGATGGTTGCCAGAGCTTGGCCGGAGGCCTTCACATACAGAATCCCCTCCTGCTTACAGGAGGTGTTGCCACCCCCTGCCAGCACATAATCGGGATCGCTGCCATACTTGTGCGATACTGCCACTAAATCAGAGAGCATGTCGCGAATATCCATCAGGAGCGCTCCTTCAAAACCGTCTGTTCATAGTGCGCGACCGCATCGATGACCTGCAGGTCGGTCGCGGCATCGTATCGCTGGCACCATGCTTCCCAGACAGCACCGAACGGCATGGTTTTCATAGCTTCGAGCAAGGCCAATTTGGCAAATCCGTTGCCATGTTCCTCATAGGCCACCAAACGCTCGTGCGGTTGCAACAAAGCGAACAAGAGGGCTTTTCGCATCGCCCTGGCACCGGTGACCCACGCGCCGATACGGTTGATCGAGGCATCGAAGTAATCGAGGCCGATATGGACACTGTCGAGCTTGCCGCTACGGACCAACTCATGCGCCACCGCGCTGACGGTGTCATTGAACACCACCACATGGTCGCTGTCCCAGTGTACCGGACGGCTGATATGCAGCAACACTTCGTCTTGAAACAGGAGGATCGCAGAGAGTTTATCGGCGATATCCTCCTCGATATGGAAATGCCCCATGTCTATGCACAGCATTTTTTCGTTGCGGGCACAATAATTCATATAGAATTCATGCGATCCGACCACGAACGATTCGCTGCCAATTCCGAACAGCTTGGTCTCCAACGCATCGCGCATGTACCGGGACGGGTATTCTTTGGCGAACAATTCGTCCAACGAGCGTTTCAGGATGCGACGATATCCGATTTTATCGACCGTGACATCCTTGGCCCCGTCGGGAATCCATGTGTTGAGGATGCATGGCGATCCCAACTGCTCCCCGATGTAGGCGGCGATGGCACGGCACCGCTTGGCATGGCGGATCCAGAACGAGCGCACATGAGTATCCTTGCTGGCCAAGGTGTAGCCCCCCTCGGCCAAAGGATGGCTGAAAAAGGTACCGTTGAAGTCCATTCCCATGCCATGTTCCTTTGCCCAGGCCACCCATCCCGAAAAGTGCCTTGGTTCGATTTCGTCGCGGTCGACGAATGAGGGGCCGAACTCACCATAACTGGCGTGCAGGTTG